>NZ_JAGYGJ010000004.1:0-199309 GCF_019947405.1 Pseudomonas sp. GL-B-26
CCCCCGACACCGCCCATGAGCCGATCATGGACAAAAACACCTTCACGACCCAGCCGATGGGCACCGCGGCGCAATTGTATTTTCGCTCTGGAGGAAGCAGCGGCACTCCGGCCCTCGCCGGTTTCAGCTATCGCGACTTTCAACGGCAGATGCGCGCAGCGGCCGACGGCCTGTTCGCCGCCGGGCTTGATCCTTCACAGGACCGAGTCATGAACCTGTTTTACGGCGGCAGCCTGTACGGAGGGTTCCTCAGTTTTACCAAAATACTGGAACTGATGAGCGTCACCCACTTCCCCATGGGCGCGCCTCAGGACGATGATTTCAGCGAAATCGCCCAATTGATCGTCGACCAGCGTGTGACCGTGCTGATTGGCATGCCGAGCACCTTGCATCGACTGTTCTTCAACGAACAGACCCGGCTCCGCACGTACGCAGGTATCCGCAAAGTGTTCCTCGGCGGCGAGCATCCGGGCCAAACCAGCCTGAGCCTCATGGAAAGCTGCGGGGTCTCGATGATCCGCTCGGCGATCTATGGTTCCGTCGACGCAGGTCCCTTGGGGCATGCGTGCGCAGCCACCGCGAACGGGATCTTTCACTTGATGTGCGATACCCAGCATCTGGAAATTGTGCAGATCGAACAGGATGAACCGGTTCTGGCCAATGAGATCGGTCGCCTGCTGTTTACTTCACGAGCACGGCAAGGCCAAACCGTGCGCCGATATGACGTGGGCGACACCGGTCGCTGGATACCCGGAGTCTGTCCGTGCGGGCTGGACTCACCCCGATTCGAACTGCTCCAGCGTCACGGCAAGGTGATACGAATGGGCACGGAGTTCATTTCGCCGTCGGCGCTGCAGGATAGCGTCGGCGCGCCCATTCAGATTGTTCTGGACCACACCCCTGATGGCGTCGAGCGGCTGACAGTTCTATCGGATGCAGACGCTGATCAGGTTCGCAACGCCTTGCTGAACCATGAAGCGCTGGCAAATGCCGTAAACGCCAACCTGTTAACTGTCGAAGTTCAAGTGTGCATGGAGCAAGCGTTCACTCGAAACAAACACAGCGGCAAAACACCCTTGGTTATTGATAAAAGAAAATAAAAACACCACCAGCCATACTTGTTTTTTAACCGTCTAGACGCCCGATATAAAAAAGAGAATCCAGTGAAATCAACTTATTCGCTCGAACACCTGCTGCCTTATATACGGCAACATTCAAACTTCTACCGCCAGCAACTGGAACACTTACCGCCGCAGGGCATTACGTTACAAGATCTACCGCTGACCAATGCGGCGGACTATTGGGCTGACAGCCATGACTTGAGTCATTGGCCAGTCCTGACCGGAAAGGTCGACGATGCGCTGGTGTTTAAAACCGGTGGATCGACCAGCCAGGGCAAACTGACGGTGTACACCTATAACGAATGGCAAGAACTGGTCAGTACGTTCGGAGAAAGTTTCTCCTCTCAGTTGAACGACGGCGACCGTGTCGCCAATCTGTTTTTCTCCGGTGATCTTTACGCCAGTTTTCTGTTCATCCACGACTCACTGGCGCACGTCAGGCGATCGATCTGCGAGTTTCCATTTACCGGGCACGTCGAGCTGGACGTACTGGCCGATGCGATTGATCAGCATCGGATCAACGTGCTGGTCGGCGTACCGGCACAGCTGCTGCGATTCGCGGCCTACCTGAACCAGCATCGGCGAGTACTGTGCGGGGTTGATACGTTGCTGTATGGCGGCGAAAGCCTGTTTGCCCCGCAGTTGGTAATCCTCACCGACGTGTTTCCCAACGTGCGCATTGCTTCCATTGGCTACGCCAGTGTAGACGCCGGCCTTATCGGGGCCAGCGGTCGCGACTGCGCCTTGGGCGAGCATCGGGTGTTTGAACCACACACCTTGCTGGAGATCGTCGATGAACTCACCGGTGAAGTCATCGAAGAATGCGATCGCACCGGATTGTTGGTGGTGACCAATCTGACTCGCCGGCTCATGCCTCTGCTGCGTTATCCAGTGGGCGACCGTGCGTGCTGGCGCGAACCCGGCTCAACCCCAAGGCGTAAATTCGCCCTCAAAGGACGTAGCGCGCACAGCCACCGAGTGCGGGTGGGTGTGCTGTCGCTGCTGATCGATGACATCCAGCACATCGTCCAGCGCATTGCCCACAACGACCAATGGCAACTGCTGATCGAGCATGACGGATACAAAGACATTTTGAGTGTGAAGTGGGTTCCCTCAGCGCTATCAATGGCCACCGTACCGGTGTGCCGAGCGTTGTACGAGGCGCTGGTTGAACTCTATCCCGCCATCGAGGAACTGAGCCGCGAGGGTCTGTTGGAGTTGCGAGTATTGTCCTGTGCGGTCACCGCATTGAAGCTTCACCCACGCTCCGGCAAACAACTGCGGGTCCTGGACTTGCGCGTGTATGACGCACCATCGCCGGAGCCCGCATGATGCCGCATTTGATTTTTCGACCCTATCGGCCATCCGACGCACGTGCCGTGAGCCAGTTGTTTCGCGAGGTCTATGGCGATCATTACGTTCAGCCGGATGTTTACCTGCCGAATATGATCAATCAGCACAATGCCGAGGGGCGCTGGAAGTCGATGCTGGCGGTGGACGACGTACGCGTTCTAGGGCATGCAGCGTTGTGCCATGACACGCCTGCGGACACCACCGAGTTGGCCCTCAGTGTGGTGCATCCCGCCGCGCAGGGGCAGAGTATCGCGACCCGTCTGGGACGGGAGTTGCTGTCGCGGTCAGGTTCCATGGGGTTCAAGAGCGTCTCGATCAAACAAGTGACCCACCATCCCTACACGCAACGCATGGCAGCAAACATCGGCTTCCACAGCACGGGTTTGCTACCTGACTACGTCCCTTCGCCCTTCGCTGAGCCGCTGCCGGAAACCATCGTGACGGGTTGTTACGTCGTCGAAGGACATACGCGTCCACTCCCCGACATCCCATGGCCTGACAGCTGCCGGGGGTTTATGCAGCACGTGTGTTCCGTGTTCGGGACTCATCCGGACACGACGCCGTTGTCCTCTCTGCCCTTGCAACTCAAGCAACACCATCAAAGATTCGACATGGTCATTCAGCGTTTGACCAAACGTCTGCTTGAGCAGATCCGGCAATTGCCCAGGCACTGGCTCATTTCGGCCAAACTTCAGTTGTCACGGCACTTTTCCGGGGACTTGCGCAATTTGGCAACCCTTGGCTTCACCTTTACCGGGCTGATGCCTACATCAAACACCAATGGGTGGTTCGCACTGTTTCATCGAGGGGCGCAGTCTCGACACCTCAACCTGCACTGCCCGCACATGCAACGCTTGCATGACGATTTACAGCAAGACGCCAACACGCAGAGTAGCGCCAAAGCGCGGAACAGAGCCCGTTCAGCCGCGTGAGCCTTTTCGATAAAAGTCATTGCCCGGCTGCGCGCAAAGCTCCACCAGCCAGTCGACAAACACCCTCACCCGCCGGGACAACTGGCGGTGTGGCGGGTAGAGCGCCGTCAGCGGCATCCCCGGTGTCTGCACCGTCCTGAGGACTTCACTCAAACGGCCTTCGCTCAGTTGGCGGGCGACGTGGTAATACGGGGTCTGGACCAGACCATACCCCGCCTCACAAGCGGCCAGGTAACCATCGGCGCTGTTGACTGAAACCTGCTTGGGCAGATTGATGGCCTGAACCTGATCATTGACCATGAATTCCAGCCCATAACGCTTGCCATTGCTGCTGGAGAAGTACTCCACCATCTGATGGCCTTCAAGGTCAGCCAGACACTGGGGCGTTCCGAATCGCTTCAAGTAGTCGGCGCTGGCACACGTGACCTGGTCCAGCATGGCCAACGGCCGCGCCACCAGGGAATCGTCCAGTGAGTCGCCGCCCCGCAGCACGCAATCGACCCCTTCGCGAATCAGGTCGACAGGCCGGTCATTCAAGCCGATTTCCAGCTCGATCAAGGGATACCGGGCAGAAAATTGCGGCAACGCCGGGATCACCATCAAGCGTCCCACGCCCGCAGGCATGTCCACGCGCAACAGCCCCTTGGGGTTGTTACGTGCAGCGCTGAACACCGCTTCGGTTTCCTCCAGGTCCGCCAGCAACTGCACGCAACGAGGGTAATAGGCCGCACCGTCGAGCGTCAGGCTGGTCTGCCGCGTCGTGCGTTGCAGCAGCTGCACACCGAGATGCGCCTCCAGTTGCTTGATCAGAATGGTCACTGAGGCCCGGGGCAATTGCAGGCTATCCGCCGCCTTGGCAAAGCCGCCCAGTTCGACGATTCGAGTGAACACGCGCATGGCGTTAAAACGGTCCATTGTTTTTGCTTACCGACTGATTATTTAGAAATTACGAACAGTGATAGCAGTTTTAGCCGGTTTATCTTGTTTCTGTCGAGGTCAACAATAGTTTCCACATTCACAGGGAGCTGATTTCATGCAAACACGTCAACTGGGCAAAAACGGTCCACAAGTGAGCGCGATAGGTCTGGGCTGCATGGGCATGACCGATTTCTACACGACTGGCGTGGACATCCGCGAAGCCACGGCCACTCTGCACCGCGCGCTGGAGTTGGGGATCAACCTGCTCGACACCGCCGACATGTACGGCCCGCACACCAACGAAGAACTGATCGGCAAAGCCATCGTCGGCAAGCGCGACCAGGTGTTTCTGGCCAGCAAATTCGGGATCGTCCGCGACCCGGGCGATCCGGTTGCGCGGGGCGTCAACGGTCGACCGGACTATATTCGCGCCTCTATCGACGGCACCCTACAGCGCCTCGGTGTCGAGACCCTGGATTTGTACTACCAGCACCGCATCGATCCGCAGGTGGCCATCGAGGAAACCGTCGGCGCCATGGCCGACCTGGTGAAAGCCGGCAAGGTTCGGTACCTGGGTTTGAGCGAGGCCTCGGTCGCAACGCTTGAACGGGCACACAAGGTTCATCCGATCAGTGCACTGCAAAGTGAGTATTCGTTGTGGAGCCGTGATCAGGAGGAAAACGGTTGTCTGGCCGCGTGTCAGCGTCTGGGGGTCGCTTTCGTCCCCTACAGCCCTTTGGGTCGTGGCTTTCTCACCGGTGCGCTGAAAAGTCCTGATGATTTCGCGGCAGACGACTACCGGCGCTTCAGCCCGCGATTTCAAGGCGAGAATTTCGCCAAAAATCTGTTGCTGGTGCAGCAAGTGCAGGACCTGGCCGCAGAAAAAGGCGTGACCGCCGGCCAACTGGCGCTGGCATGGGTACTGGCTCAGGGTGATTACGTGATCCCGATTCCGGGAACCAAACAGCGTAAATACCTGGAAGAAAATGTGGCCGCACTGGAGGTGAAGCTCAGCGGCGACGACTTGCAAGCGCTGGAAGCGATATTCCCGGCCAATGCCACGGCCGGTTTACGTTACCCGGAGGAAGTCATGAAGCTGCTTGACCGGTAACCGACGCCTGGCCCATTCGGCGATTTGAGTGGGTCAGGCCAACCCGTCACGCCTTCGAGCTAACACCCTTGTCGGTCGGCACCGTCGTGCCGTTACCCTTGCCGTAAGTTTGTAAATTCTGCAGCACGTAGATTGCTGTTTTGTATTCCGGGATCAGGCCCACGGCGTACTTGTCACCCCTGATACTGTTGTTCTGAATGGTGTCCAGTTGCGTGGCGAAATACTCCAGTGCATTGAATTTCGCATCCGGGTCTTTCTGAACTCCAAATCGGTCAAACTTGTCACCGGCATTCATGAGCGTCATCGACGTAATATCGGAAATCAGGCCTTTACCTCTCAGGAAGGCGCTGAGATTACCCAGTTGTTTGGCGGTGACATTTTCCGGGTCGAAGCCTTTGATGTTCCTGTGAAGTTTCTGCTCATCCATTTTCGCGGTGTTCAGCAAGGTTGGATTGGTACCCACCAATGCCAGCATCTGCTTGACTCTCGCGTTGTGCGTCACAGGCTTGCCGGCACCCGTGTCCTTGACCAGCAAACCTGCCTTGGATATCCAGGCCCCGGTATAGCCGATAGTCATGACCGAACTCCCGACTGCGCTACCTGATGCAGACGTCCGTGTGAGGCGACCATAAAAGTTCCTTGTTTAATCTGGTTTAGAGCGCGCGAGTATCAGTCTGGCCACTAGCCACACCAACTATTATTTCCAACTTTTTACAATTTTCGTACATTTACGATACAACCGGGCAAGTGCCCTGTTTCATGGGTCTATACATTAATTTGGAAAATGGTACAGACACTAAATATGTACTACTAACCTGTTGGTTAGTTAGTTTGTATCCATTACGACACCTTTTACTGCGCACCGTCCGTCACCTCGCGGCGATCTTGTACGATCGTACCTAAAGCTCGATCTCTCCATGCCGATAGCCCTTCGAAGCGCCGATTTTCATATCGATAACCACAACAAGAACGCTGCACAAGGACCGGTCCCATGCCCGCATTCCGTACCATTCAGGCTCGTTACACGCTGTTTCTGGTCCTGTTCATCCTGCTGTTGTCCGTGCTGACAGTCGTCGGCATCAGCCAATTGGTCGCACCGAAGCTGCGTCACACCGAAGAACAAGTGGCCCTTAACCGCATCGCCGAAGTCGCCGAGCAAATCCAGGGCGAATTGAACAAGGTTCAGTCCCAACAGCGCAGCATCACCCAGACCATTCCCCTGCTCGACAGCGCCGCCATCGACACCGTCCTGCCGGGCCTGGTCGACCAGTACGGCGAGCTGAAAGTATTCGGCGGCGGGATCTGGCCGCTGCCCGGTCAGCGCGAAGCCGGGCGCAACAAGTTCAGCACGTTCTGGCACCGGGATGCCTCGGGCAAACTGGCGGTCAACACCTTCTGGAACAGCGACGCAGCACCCAACTATTACGACCAGACCTGGTACAAGGGCGGCATGCAGACCCCGCGCGGCCAATGCGCGTGGGCGGCAGCCTATAAAGATGACGCCAGCGCCGAGCCACGCACCAACTGCGCCATGGCCATCCAGAAAAATGGCGCGGCCTACGGCGTGTCGACCATCGACGTGACCCTGGGCTTTTTCAATGACCTGGTGGCACACAAGGAGAAAGACCTCGGCGCCGAAATGCTGATCGTCGAAGCCGACGGCAAAATCATCAGCAACAGCTCGCGCATCAGCGGGCCGATCGTGCTGAAGAACATCAGTGAGCTGGCCGGCAACTCGCCGTTCGCCACCCAGGTGAAAGCCGGCTTGCAAAACCGTGACCAGTCGCAGCGGGGCGAGTTCGACAACAACGGCCAAGCCAGCACCTTCTTCATGCGCCCGATCGAAGGCACGCCTTGGTTCCTCGCCACCGCCCTGCCGACCAAGCTGATCACCGCCCAGCGCGACGACGTGCTCAGCACGCTGAGCCTGCTGCAAATCCCGATGGTGATCCTGCTGGTGTTGCTACAGATCTATGCGATTCGCCAACTGGTCCAGCGCATGAAAGCCCTGAAGGCCAACATCGATGCGCTGTCGGCCGGCGATGCCGACCTGACCAAACGCATTACCATTCGCGCCGAAGACGAGCTGGGCGCCATCGGCCACTCGGTCAACGCCTTCATCGCCTACTTGCAGAACATGATCGGCGAAGTCACCCTGGCCACCGGCGCCATGGCTTCCAGCCTGGATAACCTGCAACGCACCTCGGCGCACACCAGCCAGATTCTGGTGCGTCACGCCTCGGAAACCGATCAGACCGTCACCGCCATCACCGAGATGAGTTCTACCGCCGAAAGCGTCGCGCAAAACGCCGCCGAAACCGCTGCCTTCACCCAACGCGCCAACGAAAACGCCGACCGTTCGCGGGTCGTGGTAGGCGAAGCGTCGAACAGCGTGATTGCGCTGATCGACGAAGTGGCCAGCGCCACCCATAAAGTCGAAAGCATGCAACAGGACGCTCAACGCATCACCGAGATTCTCGGGGTCATCGGCGCCATTGCCGGGCAAACCAACCTGTTGGCCCTCAACGCAGCCATCGAAGCTGCCCGCGCCGGCGAGCAGGGCCGCGGTTTTGCGGTAGTCGCCGATGAAGTCCGCGCCCTCGCCGCCCGCACTCAGGCCAGTACGTCGCAAATCAATGAGATGCTCACTCGCCTGACGCAGGGTGTGAGTTCGTCGGTAACCGCCATGGAAAACACCCAGACCAGCTGCCAGTCGGCCGCTGATGCGACGGCACGGGTCAACACCGGCCTGGATGAAATGGCCGGCAACGTCAGCCACATCAACAGCCTTAGCACCCAGATCGCTACGGCCGCCGAGCAGCAAAGCGCGGTGACCGAAGAGATCAACCGCAGCATGGTGCAAATCCGCCACATGGTCGACGAACTGGTGAAAAGCGGTCAGGCCAGCGAGCTCAACACCCAACAACTGCTGGAGGCCAACAGTCGCGTGAGCGCGATCATGGGGCGGTTCAAGGTTCGTTAATTCTGTTCTACCCTGAGTGCCGTCCCCGGCACTCAGCGGCCAACCTGACAATCTTGTAATGCGCGCCTCATCTGACTGACAGCTTTGATCTACGATGATCAAGCTGCCCAGTTTTGTATTACTTCGAAACACACCTTGAATGTCTGTCCGCTAAAAATGGTCAGAATGCATTTTTTTGGCCGCAATTCGAAACGAGATTCCCCATGCGAACCCACCTGCGTCTGGTCGCCCTGAGCGCCCTGTTCATTTCCTCCCTGGCCCAGGCCGCCGACCTGATCCCCATCGAGGTTCACCGCGATGCCAATTGCGGTTGCTGCAAAAAATGGATCAGCCATCTGGAAGCCAACGGCTTCAAAGTCGACGATCACGTCGAAGCCAATATGAGCGAATTCAAGCAACAGCACGGCGTACCTCCGCGTCTGGCGTCGTGCCATACAGGCTTGATCAACGGCAAATTTGTCGAAGGCCATGTCCCCGCCGATCAGGTGCTGGCCTTGAGCAAGCGCGACGATCTGTTGGGCGTTGCCGCCCCCGGCATGCCCATGGGTTCACCCGGCATGGAAATGGACGGCATGAGCGATGCGTATCAAGTGATCGGCCTGAAAAAAGACGGCACTGACGTAGTTGTGGCGGACTACCCCGCCCATTGATGTTCGGTGCGTACATCGGGCTGTTCTTCGCCGCATTCGGTGCGGCAACCTTGCTGCCCTTGCAGTCCGAAGCGGTGCTGCTGGGGTTGTTGCTCAGCGGCAAGTACTGGCTCTGGTCGCTACTCACCGTGGCGACATTGGGCAATGTTCTGGGGTCGCTGGTGAGCTGGTGGCTGGGGCGCGGTATCGAGCGGTTTCGTGATCGGCGCTGGTTTCCGGTCAGCCCGCGCCATCTGGAAAAAGCCAGAGTCCATTATCAGCGCTACGGTCATTGGTCGTTGCTGCTGAGCTGGGTGCCTGTGATCGGTGATCCGCTGACCTTGGTGGCCGGCGTGATGCGCGAGCCCCTGGGGCGATTCCTGCTGATCGTGACCCTTGCCAAGGGCGCCCGTTATGGTGTGTTGGCCATGGCCACATTGGGCTGGATGGGTTGAACGATCATCCACGGCGATTGCCTGTGTTTAATGTCGCCCTAATCATGCCGATCCAGCATCGGCCGATTTCCAATGGAGTTCACCCATGTCCCTCACCCGCTCCCGCTGGCTGCCCGGCCTGCTGCTGACCGCTGCATTGCCTGTCATCGCCCACGCCGAAGGCCCGGAATACGGGCCGGAGCTGCAAGGCTTCGAGTACCCCTACACGGTCAAGCATTTCGCCTTTGAGTCCCAGGGCAAATCCCTGCAAATGGGTTACATGGATGTCGCCGCCCACGGCAAGGCCAACGGACGCAGCGTGGTGCTGATGCACGGCAAGAATTTCTGCGGTGCCACCTGGGACACTTCGATCAAGGCCCTGAGTGAGGCCGGTTACCGGGTCATCGCCCCGGACCAGATCGGTTTCTGTACCTCCAGTAAACCCGACCATTATCAGTACAGCTTCCAGCAACTGGCGACCAATACTCAGCAACTGCTCAAGACCCTGGGCATTCAGAAGGCCAGTATTCTCGGGCATTCCACCGGCGGCATGCTCGCCACTCGCTATGCGCTGCAATACCCCGATCAAGTCGAACAACTGGCACTGGTCAACCCCATCGGCCTGGAAGACTGGAAAGCCCTCGGCGTTCCCTATCGCACGGTTGATCAATGGTACGAACGCGAGCTGAAACTCACGGCCGACGGCGTCCGCACCTATGAACGCAACACCTATTATGGCGGGCGCTGGAAACCGGAATTCGATCGTTGGGTAGACATGCTCGCCGGGCTGAACAAAGGACCGGGGCATACACAGGTGGCGTGGAATTCGGCGCTGATCTACGACATGATCTTCACCCAACCGGTGTACTACGAGTTCAAGGACCTGAAGGTGCCGACCCTGCTGCTGATCGGTACGTCCGACACCACGGCCATCGGCAGCGACATCGCACCGCCCGAGGTCAAGGCGAAACTCGGTCACTACGACGTCCTTGGCAAGCAGGTGGCTAAACTGATTCCCCGGTCGACGCTGGTTGAATTCCCCGGCATGGGCCACGCGCCGCAAATGGAAGAGCCGGAGCAATTTCACCAGGCGCTGCTCGCCTGGCTGAACAATACCAACCCCGTTCATTGATGAGGTAAGGCTGATGGCAGTGCAGATTGCGGTGATTGATGACTGGCAGGACGTGGCCCGTGACGTGGTGGACTGGTCGGTGCTGGACCACATCGGCCAGGTAAGCTTCATCCATGACTACCCTGCCGACAACGAAACCCTGGCGGCACGGTTGGGCGAGTTCGAGGTGATCTGCGTGATGCGCGAGCGCACCCGGTTCGATGAGGACCTGCTGCGGCGCTTGCCGAAACTCAAGCTGCTGGCCACCGGCAGCATGCGCAACGCCGCCCTGGACCTGAAAGCCGCCGCCGCGCTGGGTATCCAGGTCTGTGGCACCGACAGTTACAAGCACGCCGCGCCGGAACTGACCTGGGCGCTGATCATGGCGGCGACCCGCAACCTGGTGGTCGAAGCCAACGCCCTGCGAGCAGGTTTATGGCAGCAAAGCCTGGGTGGCGACCTGCACGGCAAGACCTTGGCGATCCTGGGTCTGGGCAGCATTGGCACTCGCGTTGCCCAGTTCGGTCAGGTGTTCGGCATGCGGGTGATTGCCTGGAGCGAGAACCTGACCGCCGAACGCGCAGCCGAAGTCGGCGTGACCTGCGTCAGCAAACAGGAACTGTTCGAACAGGCCGATGTGCTGTCGGTCCATCTGGTGCTCAGCGATCGTAGCCGAGGCTTGGTGGACGCCCAGGCGCTGGACTGGATGAAGCCCACGGCGCTGCTGGTTAACACAGCGCGCGGGCCGATTGTCGATGAGGCCGCGTTGATCAAGGCGTTGCAGAAACGGCGACTGGCAGGTGCTGCGCTGGACGTCTTCGAGCAGGAACCCTTGCCTCCATATCATCCGTTCAGAACTCTGGACAATGTGCTGGCCACGCCCCACGTCGGGTATGTCAGCCAGCAGAACTATCACCAGTTTTTTTCGCAGATGATTGAGGTCATTCAGGCCTGGTCAGCGGGAGAACCGATTCGGTTGTTGGGCTAACCGCCCCGCTGACGGCCAGTCATTTCACAGACCGCCGGAAAGAAATGAATAAATGTTCACCCTGTGGTGTTCACCTTTCATCGCCCCTGCGAACTAACCTGTGGAGCATCGCCCATGACTATCCGTTTTGCTGTTTTTACCGCCCCCCTGTTGCTCGCTGTCGCGTTTTCCAGTTCGCTTGCATTCGCCAACGGCGATGACGACGAACCGGCCAAACCCAACTGCCCAAAAGGCCAGGTCTGGGACAGCAAGCAGCAAAAATGCCTCAAGCAAACCAGCAGCCTGGTACCGGACGCTGACCGCACCGATTACGCTTATCGCCTGGCCAAGGACGGTCGCTACGAAGAAGCCTTGGCCCTGCTCGACACCCTCAAACAGCCAAACACCGCCAAGGCTTTGAACTATCGCGGCTACGCCACGCGTAAACTGGGGCGCACTGACGAAGGGATCGGTTATTACCTGCAATCGGTCAAGCTTGACCCGCACTACGCGCAAGTTCGCGAATACCTCGGCGAAGCGTATGTGGTCAAAGGTCGGCTGGACCTCGCTCAGGAACAGTTGCAGCAGATCAAATCCATCTGCGGCAGCACCACCTGCGAGGAGTACCAGGACCTGGCCGAAGCCATCAACGACTCATCGAAAACCTGACACACCGAGCAGACGGAGGTCGCCATCGCCAGCGATCAGGCAATACGGGCAGAACTGGGCCAGCATCTGGCGCGTTTATGGCGCTACGGCCTGCTGTTGTCCCGGCAACGACATGTCGCCGAAGACCTGGTGCAGGCGACCTGCGTGCGGGCGCTCGAGCGTGCCGGGCAGTTTGTCCCGGGTACCCGCATGGACCGCTGGTTGCTGAGTATTCTGCACTCGATCTGGCTCAACGAAGTTCGCTCCCGAAGGGTGCGTCATGGACAGGGGCTGGTGGATGCCGACAACGCTTTGTCGTTCGACGGTGAATACGCGGCGCAAACCCATGTCCTCGCGGCTCAGGTGATCAGGCGTGTGGACGCCCTGCCCGAAACCCAGCGCGAAACGGTGTTTCTCGCCTATGTCGAAGGTTTGTCCTACCGCGAAGTCGCCGAGGTGCTGGACGTGCCCATCGGCACCGTCATGAGTCGCCTGGCCGCTGCACGCGCGAAACTGGCCGAGTACCCGCCATTGCACGCCGTGCCGAATCCTTCCACTGGAGAACGTCGATGAACGATCACGCACGCCCGACGATACCCTCGGATGAGCAACTGGTGGCCTACCTCGACGATCAGCTCGACAGCGAACAACGCACCCGCATCGACGCTGCCATTGCCGAGGACCCGACGCTCAATCTGCGTCTGCAATGGCTGGCCCGCAGCAGCCTGCCGTTCAAGGAGGCCTATGATGAATTGGGCCGACAGGCGCCCGTGGATCGCTTGCAATCGATGCTCGATACCTTGCCTACGCCTGAACGCCCGGCCATGAATCGGCGCTGGTTTCTCGCAGCGGCCGCCGGATTGGTGGTGAGTGGCGTGGTAGCGGATCGACTGTTCCTCGGTTGGCAGTCGAGTCAGCAAAAGGAAAACTGGCGCGGGCTGGTGGCCGAGTACATGTCGCTCTACGTGCCGCAAACCCTGGACCACTTGCCCACTGACGAAGCCGCTCAACGCGTGCAACTGCGGACCATCGATGCGCGTCTGGGCCTGAATCTTGTGCCGGCACAACTGGCCCTGCCACGCTCCGAGCTCAAGCGCGCGCAAATCCTCGAGTACGACGGCGTCGCCATTGCCCAAATCACCTACCTGGACCCGGCGCACGGCCCCATGGCGCTGTGCGTCACCCGCTCCAACAGCGGCAGCCGGCATTTCGCCCAGGAGCGCCGGTACGGGATGAACATTGTCTATTGGGCTGACAGGGAACATGCCTGGATGCTGATCGGGCATAACCCGGTGGCGGATCTGGAGGATATGGCGAAGTTGTTGAGGGATCGGCTTAGCGCGTGATCCGTTTTGTCACTATGCTGGGTGTCTCATTTCCAAGGAGGAAAACCCACCCATGCCTATTTCTTCACGCACAGCCTTGCTGGTCATCGACGTACAGAACGACTTCATCCCCGGCGGCCAGTTGCCGGTGCCGGAGGGCGACCGGATCGTCCCGCTGATCAACCGCCTCGGCGCCCGGTTCACCCAAGTCATCATCGCCCAGGATTGGCACCCGGCCGGACATGCGTCCTTCGCTTCCAGCCACTCGGGTCGCGCACCTTACGACGTCATTCAACTGCCTTATGGCGAACAGACGCTCTGGCCGGAGCATTGCGTGCGAGCCACGCCCGGTGCCGAGTTGCACAAGGACTTGGACCTGCCCCACGCCCAACTGATCATCCGCAAGGGCTGCAACCCGGACATCGACAGTTATTCGGCGTTTCTGGAGGCGGACCGAACGACCACCACAGGCTTGGCCGGGTACTTGAAGGAACGCGGTGTCGACACGGTTTATCTGGTTGGGCTGGCGCTCGATTTCTGCGTGATGTTTTCCGCGCTGGATGCGCGGGCGGCGGGGTTTAACGCGTTTGTGGTGTTGGATGCGTGTCGGGCGATTGATCTGGAAGGTTCATTGGCCGCAGCGATCGAGCGGATGCAGGTGGCTGGGGTTGGGTTGATTTCAGCGGAGGAAGTGCCGGGTTAAGTCTCTGTAGCAGCTGCCGAGCCTGCGAGGCTGCGTTCGGCTGCGGAGCAGCCGTAAAATCAGGCACCCCGTTCTTTCAGGAAAACCGCATCCGCCGGGTTTGCGAGGACTACATCCTCGAACGCAGCCTCGCAGGCTCGGCAGCTGCTACAAAGAATGCGTCAGGCCGCGGTGGGCAACCACAAACGGAATCGCGCCCCACCCAGCGGCGATGCTTCGACGGTGAGCGTGCCACCCTGAGCTTCCAACGCCCGACGACTGATTGCCAACCCCAGACCGAAGCCTCCCGTGGCCCGGTCCCGACTGCGATCCAGTCGATAGAACGGTTCGAAAATCCGCTCCCGCTCCTCATCCGGAATACCGATCCCATCGTCGTCCACCCAGATTTCAGCCCCCTTGGCACACACCCGCACACCGATCTGAATGCGTTTTTCGCAGTAGCGCATCGCATTGCGCAGCAGGTTCTGAATAGCGCGAGCCGTCAGCCTTGGGTCGAGGGCGAAGCGTTCGAGTTGTCCGTGCAAGAGCACATCGATAACGATGTCCGGAGACTCCAGTTCTTCGTCGACGCTGCCAAGGATGCTGTCGATAAACTCATCCAGCGACACCTCGACCCGCTCCGGCAGCCGCGCCGGGTTTTGCAGGCGGCTGTAGGACAACAGTTCCAGCACCAGCTCATCGAGTTCGCGAATGTGCGCGACCAGACCTTGCAGACGTTCGCGGCTGGCGGCGGGCAAATCGTCGGATAACGCCAGCGCCAGACCGAAATCCAGTCGTGTCAGGGGCGTGCGCAATTCGTGAGAGACGGCATTGAGCAGGTCGCGCTGCTGGTTGAGCAGGTTCTCGATGTCGCCTGCCATAGTGTCGAAGACATTGGCCAGGCTGCCGATGTTGGAGCTTTTGGAAATCTGTGTGCGCTCGCTCAAGTGGCCCTTGCCGAAACGTTCAGCCGTACCTTTGAGGCGTTCCAGGTCGTGCCAGTGCGGGCGCAGCCACAGCAACAGGCAAGCGAGCATGGTCGCGCCGATCAGCACGTTGATGCTCCAGTACAACAGGCTGACGTCCATCGGGTCCGGCGGCACGACCATCTCCACCACCGTCCGCTCGTTCAGCGGCGCCACCGCCAGGGTGCGCCAGCCCCAGTCGCCAATGCGCACGACGTTCTCGCCACGCTGCAAACGCTTGCGCTCATCAGGGGTGAAATCGGCATCGTCGTTACCGGTCAGGACGATGTGCAGCGGCTGGAATTCCTTGTCCATCTCCGCGGCCAATGCTGGCCATTGTTCCGGGGGCACGGCGTGAAACTGTTTGACGATGAGGGTTTGCAGCCCGCGCGAATAATCGAGGTTGTAGGTGACAAAGCGCTCCTGGAAGACCTTGATCACCACGTCAGGCACCAGGTAGATCGCCGCGCTGTACGAAACGATGGTCACCAGGTACAGGCGAAACAGGATTCTGAACATCGACTCAGCATTCCCACTCGGAACGGCTGAACAGGTAACCCTTGCCCCACACGGTCTTGATCTTGCGCGCCTCGCCGGCATGGTCGTCGAACTTGCGCCGCAGCTTGGAGATCGCCACGTCCACCGAGCGGTCGGTGCCATTGAACTCGATGCCGCGCAGACGTTGCAGAATCTGGTCGCGGCTGAGTACTTCACCGGCATGCCGGGCGAGCACCACCAGCAGGTTGTATTCACCGCTGGACAGCTCGACCAATTGCTCGCGCCAGGTCACGGTGCGCTCGGACAGGTCGATGCACAGATTGCCCATCAGAATGCGGTCGTTGGCCGTCTGCGGTTCAGTCAGGCTGCTGCGCCGCAGCAACGTCCGCACCCGGGCCAGCAACACCCGCGGTTCACAGGGTTTGGTGACGTAGTCGTCGGCGCCCATTTCCAGGCCCAGCACCTGATCGTGGCTGTCATCGCGGGCGGTGAGCATCAGGATCGGCAACGTGGCCGAATCGGCGCGCAGCAAGCGGCAGACTTGCAGGCCATCGAGCCCCGGCAGCATCAGGTCGAGGATCACCAGGTCCGGCGGATTGACCCGCGCACGTTCGCGCACATGGTCACCGCGGCTGATCACACTGACGCTATAGCCGTTGCGTTCCAGGTAACTGGCAATCAGTTCCGAGAGCGCGGTGTCGTCTTCGACCAGGAGGATGTTGGGCATGGGTGTTTCCAGAAAGTGCTGTGGTGCCTGATCCGGCCTCTTCGCGAGCAAGCCCGCTCCCACAGGGGATTTGTGAACGCCACAGATCCAATGTGGGAGCGGGCTTGCTCGCGAAGGCGGCCTGGCAGGCGCAAACGTAATCAAGTTGCGAAGGATATACGCCCTCACCCGTGCCTGAGTAAAACCCTTACACAATTTCACACAGCGCCTACAAAGCTTCACCCCTACCCTCGTCGCCTCCCCGTAGGATGCCGGGGTCATTATTGGGGTATTACATGTCAAAGAATCTGCTTGCCAGGCTCAGCCTGATTGCACTGGCGGTGACGCTGAGCGCTTGTGACAAGGCCTCGACGGCCGAAGAACAGGCGCCTCTGGCCACGGTTCGGATCGAAACCATCCAAGCCAGCCCCCTGTCGATCACCAGTGAACTGAGCGGGCGGATTGCCGCGCCACGGATTGCCGAAGTCCGCGCCCGGGTTGCCGGGGTGGTGTTGCAACGGGCGTTCCGCGAAGGCAGCGATGTGAAAAAAGGCGAAGTGTTGTTCTGTATAGACCCGGCGCCGTTCAAGGCAGACCTGGACAGCGCCGAAGCGGCGCTGCGCAAGGCCGAGGCCAATGCGTTTCAGGCGCGCCTGCAAGAGCAGCGCTACGCCCAATTGATCGAAGGCAACGCCATCAGCGGTCAGGATTATGACAACGCCCGGGCCAGTGCCCGGCAAACCGCTGCCGACGTCGCCGCGAACAAGGCCGCCGTGGAACGGGCGAAACTCAACCTGGGTTACGCCACGGTCACGGCGCCGATCTCCGGGCGCATCGGCCGCGCATTGGTGACCGAAGGCGCACTGGTCGGGCAGAACGAAACCACACCGCTGGCATTGATTCAGCAACTGAACCCGATCCACGCCGACCTCACCCAATCGACCCGCGAACTCAACGACCTGCGCAGGGCGTTCCGTTCCGGCCAGTTGCAGCAGGTCGGTCAGGACCAGGCCAAAGCCACGCTGATTCAGGACGACGGCAGTCTCTATCCGTTGCCGGGCAAGTTGCTGTTCGCCGACATCACCGTCGACCCGGGCACCGGTCAGATCATTCTGCGCAGCGAATTCCCCAACCCGGACCTCGACTTGCTGCCGGGCAGCTTCGTGCGCGTGCGTCTGGAGCAAGCGGTCATTCAGCAAGGCATCAGCGTGCCGCAACGGGCCATCCAGCGTGACAGCGCCGGCATCGCCCAAGTGCTGGTGCTCGACGCCGAACAACGGGTCGGCCAGCAACCGGTCGAACTGGGCGCCGTGCAGAACGATCGCTGGATCGTCACCAGCGGCCTCAAGCCCGGTGACCGCATCGTCACCGAAGGTCTGCAACACGCCCGTCCCGGCGGAAAAGTGCAGATCGACGACACCCCTCTTCCACTTGCCCAGGCTTCTGGTCAGTAAGCAGGACGCTTTTTTATGCCGCAGTTCTTTATCGATCGCCCGGTGTTCGCCTGGGTGGTTGCCCTGTTCATCCTGTTGGCCGGCGCCCTGGCCATTCCACAGTTGCCGGTGGCGCAATACCCCAACGTCGCGCCGCCGAAAGTCGAAATCTACGCCGTGTACCCCGGTGCTTCGGCACAGACCGTGGACGAAAGCGTGGTCAGCCTGATCGAGGAAGAACTCAACGGCGCAGACCACCTGCTGTATTTCGAATCCCAGAGCAGCCTCGGCAGCGCCACCATCACCGCGACGTTCCAGCCGGGCACTGACCCGGAAATGGCTCAGGTCGATGTGCAAAACCGCCTGAAAGTGGTCGAGTCGCGTCTGCCTCAAGCGGTGACACAACAGGGTTTGCAGGTGGAGAAAGTCTCCGCCGGTTTCCTGCTACTGATCACCCTAACCTCCAGTGACGGCAAGCTCGACGACGTGGCGCTCAGCGATTACCTGGCGCGCAACGTGATGAACGAGATCAAGCGTCTGGACGGCGTCGGCAAGGCGCAGCTGTACGGTGCCGAACGGGCGATGCGGATCTGGATCGACCCGCAAAAGCTGATCGGTTTCAACCTGACCCCGGCCGACGTCAACGCCGCCATCGTCGCGCAGAACGCGCAAGTGTCGGCGGGCAGCATCGGCGACTTGCCGACCCGCACCACTCAGGAAATCACCGCGACCATTCTGGTCAAAGGCCAGTTGTCGACGCCGGAAGAATTCGCCGACATCGTCCTGAAAGCCAATCCAGACGGCTCAACTGTGCGCATCAAAGACGTGGCGCGCGTCGAGATCGGCAGTCAGGAATACCAGTTCTCCACCCGCCTAAACGGCAAACCGTCGACCGCCGTCAGTGTGCAGTTGGCACCGGGCGCCAATGCCCTGAGCACTGCCACGTTGGTGCGGGCGAAGATGGATGAACTGGCGCGCTACTTCCCGGCTGGCGTGGAATACAAGATCCCGTACGACACCTCGCCCTTCGTCAAAGTCTCGATCACCAAGGTGGTTTACACCCTTGGCGAGGCGATGTTGCTGGTGTTCGCGGTGATGTTCCTGTTCCTGCAAAACATCCGCTACACGCTGATTCCAACCCTCGTCGTGCCGGTGGCACTGATGGGCACCTTTGCGACCATGTTGGCGCTCGGGTTTTCGATCAACGTGCTGACCATGTTCGGCATGGTGCTGGCCATCGGCATCCTGGTGGATGACGCGATTGTGGTGGTGGAGAACGTCGAGCGAATCATGGCCACCGAAGGCCTGTCGCCCAAAGAGGCAACGCGCAAGGCAATGAAGCAGATCACTGGCGCAATCATCGGCATCACGCTGGTGCTGGTCGCGGTGTTCATTCCGATGGCGTTCATGCAGGGATCGGTCGGGGTGATTTACCGGCAGTTCTCGCTGTCCATGGCCACCTCGATTCTGTTCTCGGCGTTCCTCGCCCTGACCTTGACCCCGGCGTTGTGCGCGACGCTGCTCAAGCCGATTGCCAAGGGCGAACATCACGAGAAGCGCGGGTTCTTCGGCTGGTTCAACCGGCGTTTCGAGCAATTGACCGAGCGTTATCAGGGCTGGGTCGCCTATGCACTGAAACGCACGGGCCGTTACCTGCTGATCTACGGCGTGCTGCTGATCGGATTGGGCGTGTGCTTCAGTCGGCTGCCCTCCTCGTTCCTGCCTGTGGAAGATCAGGGTTACACCATCACCGACATTCAACTGCCACCGGGTGCAAGCAAGAACCGCACGGTGCAGGTGGTCGAGCAGATCGAAGCCCATAACGCCACTGAACCCGGCGTCGGCGACAGCACGGTTATTCTCGGTTTCAGCTTCTCCGGTAGCGGGCAGAACGCCGCGTTGGCGTTTACCACGCTCAAAGACTGGTCTGACCGGGGTAGCGACGACTCGGCCAGTTCGATTGCCGACCGCGCCAACATCGCGTTGAGCCAGATCAAGGACGCCGTAGCGTTTGCGGTACTGCCGCCGCCGGTGGATGGCCTCGGCACTTCCAGCGGTTTCGAGTTCCGCTTGCAGGACCGTGGCGGTCTCGGCCATGCCACGTTGATGCAGGCGCGCACTGAGTTGCTGGCGGCTGCCGAGAAAAGTCCGATCCTGATGAACGTGCGCGAAAGCGCGCTGGCCGAAGCGCCGCAGGTGCAACTGGAAGTCGACCGCAAACAGGCCAACGCGCTGGGTGTTTCCTTTGCCGACATTGGCAACGTGCTGTCCACCGCCGTCGGTTCGGCCTACATCAACGACTTCCCCAATCAGGGGCGGATGCAGCGGGTGGTGGTTCAGGCTGAAGGCGATCAGCGCAGCCAGGTCGCCGATCTGCTGAAGATTCACGTGCGCAACAGCGCCGGGAAAATGGTGCCGTTGTCGGCCTTCGTCCAGGCCAAATGGACTCAGGGCCCGGCGCAATTGACTCGCTACAACGGCTACCCGGCGATCAGCATTTCCGGCGAACCGTCGCCCGGTTACAGCACCGGCGAAGCCATGGCGGAAATCGAGCGTCTGGTGGCGCAAGGGCCGGCGGGGTTGGGGCAAGAATGGACCGGGTTGTCGTTGCAGGAACGCTTGTCCGGCAGTCAGGCGCCGATCCTGCTCGGTTTGTCGTTGTTGATCGTGTTCCTGTGTCTGGCGGCGCTGTATGAGAGCTGGTCGATTCCGACCTCGGTGCTGCTGGTGGTGCCGCTCGGCGTACTCGGCGCGGTACTGGCCGTGACTTTTCGCGGGATGCCCAACGACGTGTTCTTCAAGGTCGGATTGATCACCATCATCGGTCTGTCGGCGAAGAACGCGATCCTGATCATCGAGTTCGCCAAGAGTCTGTACGACGAAGGCCACGACCTGATCGACGCCACCCTGCAAGCCGCGCGCCTGCGACTGCGGCCGATTGTGATGACGTCGATGGCGTTCATCCTTGGCGTGGTGCCGCTGGCGATTGCCACCGGGGCCAGTTCGGCGAGCCAGCAAGCCATCGGCACCGGGGTGATTGGCGGGATGATCACGGCGACGCTGGCGGTGGTGTTTGTGCCAGTGTTTTTTGTGGTGGTGATGAAACTGGTGCGCAAACGCCATAAAGACCTCCAACCCACAACACCGGCCTAATGTGGGAGCAAGCTTGCTCGCGATGGCGGCCCTACAGCCAACATAGATATTGACTGATATGGCCTCATCGCGAGCAAGCTCGCTCCCACAGGGTCAGCGTTTGCCTGATCGTTGGTGGTCACAACTGGATGCGCTGGGCTAAGGTGTTTGCAAAGCCCTGACGCATCGAGTTCACATGCCCTTCCTCGCCCGCACCCACCCTCGCCTGTCCGCCGCTGCCACCCTCGGCGTCGCGGTGGGCATTCTGGCGCCGGCCGACTCGATCATCAGCAAAATCCTCTTCGGCTGGAACGCCGGGGTCTGGACTTACCTGGTCCTGATGCTCTGGCTCACCGCGCGCGCCAAAGCGCCGGATGTGAAACGCATCGCAGAGGTCGAAGACGAAAATGCCGGGTTGGTGCTGTTTGTTGTATGCATCGCTGCGATAGCGAGCCTGGCGACCATCGCCTTTGAACTGGCTGGCAGCAGGGACCTGGAAACGACCCGCAAGCTGTTGCACTACGGCTTTACTGCATTGACCGTGATCGGTTCATGGCTGCTGATCGGGGTGATTTTCAGCGTGCACTACGCCCGTCTGTTCTACACCTGGGGCGGCAAAGACCCGGCACTGCGTTTTGCTGAAGGTCTGACAACACCAAACTACTGGGACTTCCTGTATTTCTCGTTCACCATCAGTGCGGCGGTCCAGACGTCCGATGTTGGCGTGGCGACTCGGGATTTGCGCAAGATTGTCCTGGCGCAGTCGCTGATCGGCTTTCTGTTCAACACGGCCATTCTCGGGTTCTCGATCAACATCGCGGCGGGACTGTTCAACTGATCCCTGCACAAACGTTCTAGTCATCACCCTCGGCGCGGGCGTTAAATAAGTCGGCTATCCGTCTCACAGGTGCAGCATGACGACTCACAACTGGATCGACCTGGCCCAGGACGCCGACACCGGCATTGAGACCCTGCGCGCGCATTTCGAAGGACATGCCTACGACCCGCACTGGCATGACAGCTATCTGGTGGGCGTCACCGAACAAGGGGTTCAACAGTTTCACTGTCGGCGAGCAAAGCACCAAAGCACGCCGGGCAAGGTGTTTCTGCTCGAACCGGGTGACATCCACGACGGCGACGCGCCAACCGAGGACGGTTTCACCTACCGCATGCTGTACCTCGACCCGCAATGGCTGAAACGTGAACTCAGTGCAGTCTTCGAAAATGCCCCCGACAACAGTCAATTGAGTTTCGCCAACACCCTGACCAGCGACTCGCGACTGGCCCACGCCACCAGCTTGGCGTTTCAAACCCTGCATCACGGCGAACTGAAGATCGTCCGCCAGACCGCCCTCGACGGTTTGCTCGAACGCCTGACCAGTCACCTGCACTGGCGCGCCCGCTATGGCGAGGATCCGCGCCTGCCGCTGGTGGCGCAGAAGGCGCGGGAATACCTGCACGCCAACGCTCAATACGATATCGGCCTCGACCAACTGGCCGTCGTCACCGGAGTTGATCGCTTCCGTCTGACCCGCGCCTTCAAGGCCGCTTATGGCATGGCACCCCACGCCTACCTCGTGCAATTGCGCCTGGCCACCGCCCGGCGAATGCTGGCTCGTGGCGAGCAACCGGCGACGGTGGCGATGGAACTGGGGTTTGCCGATCAGAGTCACCTGGGCCGCTGGTTTGTCCGGGCATATGGCTTGACTCCGGCGTTGTATCGCAAGCGCTGCTCAAATCTTCCAGACGCATGACCCGGACTTTGTGAGGATCGGCTCCTGAAATCATTCACGGAGTCCGCTGCCATGTTGTCCACCTTTCCCACGCTGCTGCCATTTTTGCTGTTCGCTTTCGTCGCCTCCATTACGCCGGGGCCGACAAACATTTTGGTGCTGAGCAACAGCGCGAGGTACGGTTTCAAAGCCGCAATGCCGATCATATTCGGAGCCTGCGCGAGTGCGGCATTGATTGTGTTGTTAGTAGGCAGCGGTGTTGGTCAGTCGCTTGCCGGACTACCAAGGGTGCAATCGCTGATGCAATGGAGCGGAATCGTCTGGCTTAGCTATTTGGCCTGGCAAATTTTCCATACCCCGGTCACGACCTTCGATGTTGATGAAAGACACAAGCAACGGTTTGGATTATGGGCGGCCGCTGGCTTGCAATTGGTCAATCCCAAGACCTGGATGATGGCATTTGCCGTGGTCGGTGTATTTGCCGGATCTGGCGATAATCGACAGTTTCAAATTGTCTGCCTGTCGCTGGCATTTTTCCTGGTCTCGCTGCCGTGTCTGGGTGTTTGGGCATTGCTGGGAAAGGGAGCAACCAGATGGTTTGGCTCGGCAAAAGCCATCCAGCGTTTTAATCAAGCAATGGCACTGCTGCTACTGGGTTCTGCCTGGCTCACGTTGACTTGATGCACGGTGTCAGTACGACAGGTACAAAAATGCCCCGAAACATTCGGGGCATTTTTGTGTTGAATGACCGCAGGACACTCCCTCTATCAGAAGAAGTAACTCAGCCGCAAGCTACCGCTCCAATCCTGACTGACCGTTGTACCTTTGCTGCCACCCACCTGGCCGGAAACCTGCCAGTTGCGTTGCGCCGGTGTCCACTTCAAGCCGGCGCCATATTCGATTGAGCTGCTGGCGCGATCATCATCGAAGCTCTCGTCGTTGATCTTGACCTCGTTGGTTTTCACAAACTCATGATTGACCGCTGTGGACAGGCTCGGCTCTAGAAGGCTGCCGTTGTCGAGGGTGATGACACGCCCACCACGGACACCCACCTTGCCTTGAAGGGAACGCATGGTATCGGCTTTGACTTCGAGACCATTGTCGAGCCTGTAGCTCTCGCTTTGGATGACCCCCGTCGAGACCTGAACTTGTGGCTCGACAAAATAATCATCCTTGAGACGGATATGCTTGCCTACGGCCACCGATCCACTGGCGCCCAAGGCCTTGTAATCACCCTTGGCCCGAGTGTCATCACTCATGGTGACCTTGGCCTTGTTATCGAACTGATTGATCTTGGCCATGACATTGACGAACACACCGCTTTCAACATCGAACGTGCTGCCGTAAACACCGGCATTCAGGCTGTCGACGGTGGCGCTGGAGCCGTATTTGAGGTCCATTTTGGTATGGCTTGTTCCGACGAATCCGCCCAGCACCCAGGCGCGCCCCCCGAGATCGACGACCGTATCGGCACCACCGGTGATACCGGTCTGGTTCTGGGTGTAACCATCGCCATAAGCGTTATCAACGTTGTACTGGTTGCCATAAGTGCGAACCCAGACACCGTTGCTGAGATTTTTCACCGAGCTGTCGTTCATCGAGCGTACCGATGCTTCCGGTCGGACACTCAGGCTCCGGTCCCCCAATTGGTCGCTGAGCATGGCCCCTTCAGCATTCAGCACACTGCGCGCACTCCCGGCCAGGGCCAACGCAGCATTACTTGAGGTACTGACCGTTTCCTTGTCTGGAGTCAGGTACAAACCCTGACCTTCCTTGGCCAATCGGTACACAAACGCACCGGCGTCCACGGTTTCACGACCGCCCAGCGAGAAGCTCGCGTCGCCAGCGGCGATATTACCGACCTTCACCGCGTCAGCCGTGACAGGTGTCGTACCGGTAGCGCTGATCTGCAGTTGATGTTGCCCGCTCGCGTTGCCGGTGACGTTCAGGAAATCGGTGTCACCGTTGCCCAGATCGCTGCCCATCACAAACGTACCCTTACCGGAAAGATCACCCACGTTCAGTTGCTGGAACTGCTCGTTGGTACCCATGCGAACCACGCCGTCATTCAGGGCAAGACGTTGCACGTTACTGTCGCCGGTCATCACCCACTGCGCTGCGTTGTTGATATTGAGGTTGCCGGAATTGTTGACCTGGCCGGTCAGTATCGAACCGTTGTCCAGCAGTACGCTGCCATTGGTATCCGTGTTGACGTTCCCGGTCATGCTGCTCGCATTGTTCAGCGACAGGCTGGCGACATTTTCGACATTGCCGTTGATCGCAGAGCCGTTGTTCAGGACGACCGTGGCACCAGTGCCTGCAACTGCCAGCACATTGCCGTTCAATACGCTGCGGGAGTCGAGATTGACCCGCGTAACGTTTTGCAGATTACCGTTCAGCGAAGCACCATTTTGAAACAGGGCCTGAGTACTGCTGCCAGCGGCAACTACTACATTACCGGTCAGTGCACTTCGATCAACTGTGAGGTCGACATGCGCTCCATCATTGACCTCCAGAACGGTGCCATTGCCGCCTATCAATTGCGAACCATTGAGTACGTTGATAGTTGCCGTGATGTCCGGCCGACCTTGAAAACCGACAATAATCGCGGCCCCGGACTGACCTTCGACGCGAGTCTGGTTGAGTGTCACTGCGGAGGCTCTGGCAAGCGCCAACTCCCTGCCAATCTGCAGGCCATTGAGTCCACCGATGACAGTACTGCCTGTTGCGTTCAACTCAGCATTGGTCAAACGAACGCCATAGCTGGCGGCGTCTGTGGCTTGTACGGAGGAATTGGTCAGATTCAACTGACTGTAGCCGGTGACAAACGCACCACCGTTTAATGCAACCACGGTCGTGCCCCCGGTCAGACTGGCCCGGGAGCCTGTCTGAGTGGAGTTGGAACGACTAATCTGCAGACCGATATCGTTGCTGGTCACCTGACTGTCAGCGATGTCAGCAGTGCTGTTACTGATCAGTACGGCGGCACCGGCGCCTGTCGAGTTGTCCACGGCAACCCCTGTCAGATTCAACGCGGAATTTATCTGAGCACTGATCTGCCCGGTGCTGCCCCCGGTTACATTCAGGGTGGCATTGTTTGCTGAGATATTCAGTGTGTCTGCGCCGATGGCGTTCAATGTGGAACCTGGATTAAGCACCCAGTTTTCTATTGGATCTGCGTTGGTAATGGTTTGAGTGCCACCGGGCGGAATAATGGCAGCCTGAGCGGATGGCCCTATCAACATCACCAATGCAAGGGAAGTGACTCGCCAGCCAGCGAGCGCAGGTGTTGGCAACAAGAACACTGTTGTCATGAGAGGGATCCTTTGATTTGATTAGCGCGGCGAAAAATCTATGTCGCTCTTAGGAAGTTAGAGTACGAACAGAGCGCCGGAAGACTACAGATGAAAGGTCTCAGGAGATGTAGGAATAATCCCGTATGTTGTCGGAATACTCCTACGGATTCCGTAATCAAAATCGCCAATATCGGCCGGCCAACATGAGATACATTCTGCATGCTGACCGGAACCACCACGATTACTTTAAAACCTAAGCCGTTCCATCGCAGAACAAACTACTGGTATTACGTACGTTGACACGATGAAGAACCTTTGGCGATTCGAACGGCGCTCCGGAAATTGTTATCGCGTACCACACCTCCATATAGTTGAAATCAGGAGCCCCCGGGAACGGCACGATCGGCCCTTGAAGACCTCGGAGAAAAGCAAATGTAACTGCAAAGTCCACCGCTGCGCCGTTAGTTGCCACCGGTACGGTTTGAGTAAAGGGCGCTCCGATTGGCGTAGTTTTTCCTATATCTTCATACCCTTGCGCAGTGAGGATAACGTTCAGCCCGCTTGTAAATATTGTTTGAGCAGGCGCAGTCACCTTCCATATGCGGGCACCCGCTACCATGTCTAATGACGCGCAGCTGACTGCTCTGTCCGTATTGTAGGTTCTCGCTACATGCTCTCTGAGGTTCACCTGCACGGATTCAAACGTAACTTCCGTGGGGTCTTTTTGCTTCACAATGTTCGGATTACCCGGATACTCCAGCGTGCAATATGCGTCTTTTTTCCCCAGACCTTCGGCCGCGATGGTTTGGAAGTCCGCCTCGAATTCGCAGAAGTCCTCACCCGGATCGATTGTTTGATCACCGATGAGCTTACCGTTGTACCAGAAACTGACGATGGCTTGACTGATCAGATCATCGCCGAGATCCAGGCCCCATTTAACGAACTTGAAAATAATGCGCTGGTTGAAGTCTGCCGGAACGATGTGATTCAGTGCGTTGGTAATACCGCGCACTTCGACCGGAGGTAAATTCACGCTTTCCAGATCCGGCTCGGGAATCAGAGCCGGACCCGGATAGATGAGGTTGAGAAACACATTGGTTTGGGGACTCGGGATTGGTGTGTCCGTCCCACGTGTCAGCGTATAGCTGAGCACCGCCAGGATTTCTTCCGTTGCAGTATCAAACACCGCATCGCAGATGTCGTACGTCAGTTCTATGCGCAGAGGTGTGGTAGTGGTGTCCACAATCGACACTGTGCCTAACTGGTTGGTCCCCAAAGAAACGGTGAGAATATCCCCCACAGCACCATTGGTGGGCCGGACAATTTCCACAAACACCCGGGTACCAAACGGATTGTAATTGGCCAGCGTGATCGGAAGGTTGCCGTCAACACCCGTGACTGGCAGGGTTGGTGCGAACAATGCAGGCGCTGGTGGAAGTCGGATTTCCAGATTCCTGACCGGCAAGGAATCAATGCTTCGGTTGCCCACGCGATCTGTTACGGCATTGATCGAGAACAAGGTTGTGTTACCCAATGGCGTGAGCATAGCCAGGGGCACCGTGAACTCACCAGAGGCCGAGACCGTTCCTGCATACACAGGTGTCAACGTGGAAGTGGCGACGCTGCGAGGGGACAGATAAAAGCTGAAAGTGTCCAAAAGATCACGGAACGCATAAGATACATCGGCGACGCATTGCAACCCACCGGGATTGGCAGTGAACCATGCGCGATCGAGTATGCCGCTGGCGGGTGCGTTGACGAAACTCACGACAGGCGGACGAACTCGCGCGAACGGTGACTTGGTCTGCCAGGGCGGAGTCGAGTCATTGAGCAGTCGGGTGGGCACAGTGGAATGGTCGTCGTTACCATCGCCATCGAATACTTCAAAATCAATGGTGTATGCCGTTGGGTTTGCGGGAGTCGCCAATTCCGGGATTCTTGACGTGGGCAGTTCGAATGAGAGAGGTTGATTGATTCCATCCAGCGGTTTTGTCTGGATGGATTCCCGACGCCCATCCGGGTGATTCAAAAATAATGTAGCGCTGCCACCCGCCGCCGAATTGGACAAGCCATCGAGTTTGACTTCCAGATTGGGCAACAGGAGCGCGGAGCGCAACACCCGGTCATCGTCGATCTTGTTTTCGACAACCGGAGGGTTAGATAACACCCCACCAACCGGTGCACCATCATCAATATTTTCTTTAGCGGTCATTTTATCAACTCCAATAAGAGAAAACGATTTAGACACTTAATAGCCATTGCCGTACATCAAACTCACAGACACCATCGCCACACGCTGCAACTTGCCCGTGAGCACACACCTCTTAACGTTTAAACAATTCAACTACTGCTCTACAACACCTACTTATACGGAGGCGAAACTTACGAATCATCCACCTCAGTCATTTGAATAACAGGGCAACCGCTCCCCCGAGATTGTTCGATCGATCTTGACCAACTCGGGTGCAGATTGCGCAATAAGCCTGCCCCCCCCGGTAAAATCTGATAACCACCAACGCCGAGTCATTATCAATCAATGGTTTTACACACGGCCGAAAAGGCACAACTATATTGAAGCCCTTTAGTAGATTGTCTTCACTTAAAATATGCGGAATTTCTAAATAGGCTTCGGCAACAACCCCTACTCCGTTCAAACTCCGGTAGCCCTGCCATTGCAATTTACAAATATCGCCTGCTATACCCACAGTTTGTGGCGGAACGTTGACTGTCACGCCCTGATTAAGCGCTGGCCGAGTTTGACAATTGAGGTAGCCCCAGAGCGTTGCATGGGGGAACTCGACGGGTTTCAGACTGGGCACCGGTATCTGACTGTGATCAATCGTCAGTTTTATCGGAGCCAAAGCCGGATCGGGGTTCGCGTCCGCGTCCAATACCACGTAATAAAGCAAAGCCACCCCATCGGTACCCAGGCGCTGCGGAGTAAGCGGTATCTCGAACTCCAACTGTGTAATCGGGCCTGGATAACTTCGATCGAAGATGACGGTTTTAAGTCCGTCCTGCTCCCAAGTGACAATCAGTCGATCGCTGCGCGAACTCACGGTAGAAAAATTTTCCCAACGTGGCACCCGAGCGATGGTGCCGTTGAGCAGGAGAAGATAAGGAATCCGGCCTTCCGGATCGTTCCTGTCGACGCCATCGACGGTCAGCGGCACAGCAAGTACGCCATTGTTAATCAGGGATAGTCCCTCTGACGTCGGCATCGCGTGTTTCCCCTAGGTCTGTGATTAGGTGCACTCAGTACATTCGGATTCGCGTTGACTGAGCTTGCAATCAATTAAATACGCAGACTCATACGCCGCCTACTGTCAAATGTGACAGGTTTTTCTACCGTCCGTCGGATATAGACCCATAGTCGCTCGAGACTGCGCTTGACGGTCGAAATCATTCTGATACGTTATGAAACCGGTTTCAGGACTTCACAGCCAGATTCCCGACAACACCAATAATAAGGCCCACCACCGTGAACGATTTCTCCGCCGCCCAGCGCAGCCGCGTGACCATGCTCGACGTCGCCGAACACGCCAAGGTCTCCAAGGCCAGCGTCTCGCGCTTTATCGGCGATGACCGCTCCCTGCTCTCCGATGCCACTGCCTTGCGCATCGAGCAGGCAATCGCCGAACTCGGCTATCGCCCGAACCAGATGGCTCGCGGCCTGAAACGCGGTCGAACCCGCCTGATCGGCATGCTGGTGGCCGATATCCGTAACCCTTATTCGATTGCCGTGATGCACGGGGTGGAAACCGCCTGCCGTCAGCACGGCTACAGCCTGGTGGTGTGCAACACCGACCGCGATGACGAGCAGGAACGCCAGCACCTGGCCCTGCTGCGCTCCTACAACATCGAAGGCTTGATCGTGAACACCCTCGGTCATCACCGCGACGAATTACGTGAACTGCATCGGGAAATGCCGCTGGTGCTGGTGGATCGCAAGGTCGAGCAGCTCGAGAGTGATCTGGTCGGGCTGGACAATCCTGCCGCCGTTGAAATGGCCCTCACCCATTTGCAGGAGCGCGGCTATCGCGACGTGCTGCTGGTCACTGAACCCTATGACGGCACCAGTTCGCGGATTGAGCGGGTCAGCAGCTTCAAGGCGCAGATCGAACAACGCCCGACCCTGCGCGGCTCCCTGATCGAAACCGGCAGTGAACTCACCGCGCAGCTGAAAACCTTCCTTGAAACGCCCGGCCCCGGCCCGAAAGCGCTGTTCTGCGCCAACGGTATCGCCGCGCTGGCCAGCACCCATTCGTTGCGAGAACTGAAGTGCAATCTGTTCGAGGACATCGGCCTGATCGCCCTTGATGATCTGGATTGGTACCCGCTGGTGGGCAGCGGCATCACCGCCCTCGCCCAACCGACGGCCGAAATTGGCGCCAGCGCGTTCGAGTGTTTGCTCAAGCGTTTGCGCGGTGATGACGGGCCGGTGCGGACCCTGGATTTTTCGGCAAAGTTGATTGTGCGTGGGTCGACGAAAATCGGCACATAAGTCAGCAGCCCTATTTTTTTGAACAAAAATGAAACCGGTTTCAGAGGTATACAACAATGAATAAACCACCCGTTTCCATCAGCCTGTCGAGCTACGGCGCCGACCTTGTTCGCCATCGCGGCCAGGGATCGTTTATCGACGTGTTGGCCGCCGCCGGCGCGACGCGCATCGAATGGCGCGAAGAACTACTGACCGTCGAAGATCCCACGCAACTGGCCGACGCCACGCAGGCCCAAGGCCTCGAAAGCGTGTATTCCTCGCCGATGGAATTGTGGCTGGCCGGCCAGTCCAAACCCAATCCCGAACTGATCAGCGCACTGCAGCGAGCCCAGGCATTCGGTGCCAGATGGCTGAAAGTGTCCCTGGGTTATTTCACCGACAACAGCGACCTCCAGACCTTGTCCCGCGTGCTGGGCAAAAGTGCTGTGCAGTTGCTGGTGGAAAACGATCAAACCCTGCACGGCGGCCGCATCGAACCTTTCCAGCGGTTTTTCACTGAAGTCGAGCAACACAACCTGCCGGTCAAAATGACCTTCGATATCGGCAACTGGCATTGGCAAGACCAGTCCGCCGCCAGCGCCGCACGGTTGCTCGGTCGCCACGTCGGCTATGTGCACTGCAAAGCCGTGACGCGCCGGGCCGACGGCAAACTGGTCGCCATACCGCCGGCCGCCAGTGACCTGCATCTGTGGGAACAACTGCTGCGGCACATGGCCCAAGGCGTGATGCGAGCGGCGGAATATCCGCTGCAAGGCGACGACCTTGTGCAGTTGACTACCGAGCATGTCGCCACCCTCGCCCGCCTCGGTCAAACCCGGTTGGAGAGTGCTCATGTCTGAGATCGATATTCTGTCGTTCGGCGAAACCATGGCGATGTTCGTCGCCGAGCAGAACGGTGATCTGGCTGACGTTGGCCACTTCCACAAACGCATTGCCGGGGCTGACAGCAATGTCGCCATTGGCTTGTCGCGATTGGGTTTTAACGTGGCCTGGTTGAGCCGGGTGGGCGCTGATTCTCTGGGCCGGTTCGTCATCGACACTCTGGAAAAAGAAGGCCTGGATTGCAGCAACGTTGCCATCGACACCGCGCACCCGACTGGTTTTCAACTCAAGTCACGCACCGACGATGGCAGCGATCCGGTGGTCGAGTACTTCCGCCGTGGGTCGGCGGCGAGTCATCTGTCACGGCAGTCGATCGCGCCTGAATTACTGAACGCCCGGCACTTGCACGCCACCGGCATTCCGCCGGCGCTGTCCGAAACGGCTCGGGAAATGTCTTTCGAGTTGATGACCCGCATGTGCAATGCCGGGCGCAGCGTGTCCTTCGACCCGAACCTGCGTCCGAGCCTTTGGGCCAGCGAACAACAGATGATTACCGAGATCAACCGCCTCGCCGCCCTCGCCCATTGGGTGCTGCCGGGTTTGAGCGAAGGCCGCTTGCTGACCGGTTTCGAAGACCCGGCCGACATCGCGGCGTTCTACCTCGATCAAGGCGCCGAAGCCGTGGCGATCAAACTGGGCCCGCACGGTGCGTATTACCGCACCCATCTGGATCAGGGTTTCGTGGCGGGCGTGCCGGTGGAAACGGTGGTCGACACCGTCGGTGCCGGCGATGGTTTTGCCGTTGGCATGATCAGCGCACTGCTTGAAAACCACAGCTTTGCCGACGCCGTGAAGCGTGCCAACTGGATTGGCAGCCGCGCGGTGCAGAGCCGGGGGGATATGGAGGGGTTGCCCAATCGATCCGAAATGATCGCCGAATTTGAGGCCGCCTTCGCGAGCAAGCCCGCTCCCACATTGGATCGCATTACAACGTGATTCCCCTGTGGGAGCGGGCTTGCTCGCGAAGAGGCCCGCACAGTCACTGAAGATTTAACCCGTTACCTGCTGCGACAAAAACAACAAGCTCAGGAGCACCACTATGAAAACCGCAACACTCGCCGCCCGCCGCTGGTGGTACATCATGCCGATCGTGTTCATCACCTACAGCCTGGCGTACCTGGACCGCGCCAACTATGGGTTCGCCGCCGCCTCCGGGATGGCCGCCGACTTGATGATCACGCCGGGCCTGTCGTCGATGCTTGGCGCGCTGTTCTTCCTCGGCTACTTTTTCTTCCAGGTGCCGGGCGCGATCTACGCCCAGAAGCACAGCGTCAAGAAGCTGATTTTCGTCAGCCTGATTCTCTGGGGTGGTTTGGCCACGCTGACCGGGATCGTCTCCAACGCCTACTGGCTGATCGTGATTCGCTTCATGCTCGGGGTGGTCGAAGCGGCGGTGATGCCGGCGATGCTGATCTATCTGTGCCACTGGTTCACCCGTGCCGAACGCTCGCGCGCCAACACCTTCCTGATCCTCGGCAACCCGGTGACCATGCTCTGGATGTCGGTGGTCTCAGGGTATCTGGTGCAGCATTACAGCTGGCGCTGGATGTTCATCATCGAAGGTTTGCCGGCGGTGCTCTGGGCGTTTATCTGGTGGCGTCTGGCCGATGACCGTCCCGCCCAGGCCAAGTGGCTGAGCGACCAGGAAAAGCACGATCTGCAAAGCGCTCTGGCCGCCGAACAGGTGGGTATCAAAGCGGTGAAAAACTACGCCGAAGCCTTCCGTTCGCCGAAGGTGATCATCCTGGCCTTGCAGTTTTTCTGCTGGAGCATCGGCGTCTATGGCTTCGTGTTGTGGCTGCCGTCGATCCTCAAGGCTGGCGCACAGATGGACATGATCGAAGCCGGCTGGCTCTCGGCGCTGCCGTATCTGGCCGCAGTGATTGGCATGCTGCTGGTGTCCTGGGGCTCGGACAAACTGCAGAAGCGCAAACGCTTCGTCTGGCCGCCGCTGCTGATCGCCTCGATTGCTTTCTATGGCTCCTACGCCTTGGGCGCTGAACACTTCTGGTGGTCCTACACCCTGCTGGTGATCGCTGGCGCCTGCATGTACGCGCCTTACGGTCCGTTCTTCGCGATCATTCCGGAAATCCTTCCGGCCAACGTGGCCGGGGGCGCCATGGCGCTGATCAACAGCATGGGTGCGCTCGGTTCGTTTGGCGGTTCGTATCTGGTGGGCTACTTGAACAGCTCCACCGGCTCGCCGGGTGCTTCCTATCTGTTGATGAGCGGCGCGTTGATGCTCTCGGTGGTGCTGACGATTTTCCTCAAGCCCGGCGCCAGCGACCGGGTCGTGGCCAAGGCCGTTGTGCAACGGTCGACGGCTGCTCATTCCTGAATTGAAGTTGAGATGATGACGATGAAAAAGCAGGTTGTGCTGTACAAGAAACTCTCGCCGCTGCTGATGGCTCGCCTGCACGAGCAGACCGAGGTGACGCTGATCGACAACCTCAATGCCGACGGGCTGGCCACGCTGCGCGAGGCCCTGCCCCGCGCCCACGGATTGCTCGGTGCGAGTCTGAAACTGGATGCCGGATTATTGGATCTGGCGCCGGACCTGGAAGCTATCGCCAGCGTCTCCGTGGGGGTCGATAACTACGACATCGACTACCTGACCGAACGACGGATCCTGCTCAGTAACACCCCGGACGTGCTCACCGAAACCACCGCCGACACCGGTTTCGCGCTGATTCTGGCGACCGCCCGGCGCGTGGTGGAACTGGCGAACATGGTTCGCGCCGGTCAGTGGAAGCGCAATGTCGGTCCCGCGCAATTCGGTACCGATGTGCACGGTAAAACCCTGGGCATCATTGGCATGGGGCGGATCGGTGAGGCCCTGGCCCAGCGTGGGCATTTCGGTTTTGGCATGCCGGTTATCTATCACAGCCACTCACCGAAACCGGCGGTGGAACAACGATTCAACGCGCAGTACCGCAGCCTGTCGGCGCTGTTGCAGCAGGCGGATTTCGTTTGCCTGACCTTGCCGCTGACCGCTGAAACCGAGGGGCTGATCGGCGCAGAGCAATTCGCCCTGATGCGCCCCGAAACCATCTTCATCAACATTTCACGGGGCAAGGTGGTGGACGAGGCGGCGCTGATCCAGGCCTTGCGTGACGGGCAGATTCGCGCTGCGGGGCTGGATGTGTTCGAACGTGAACCACTGAACCCTGACTCGCCGCTATTGCAACTGAACAACGTGGTGGCGACGCCGCACATTGGCTCGGCGACGCATGAAACGCGGGAGGCGATGGCCACGTGTGCGGTGGACAATCTGCTGGCGGCGCTGGCGGGTGAGCGGCCGAAAAATTTGGTGAATGCCGGGGCGTGGCAGGCTTAAGAAATTTGGAGCCTGTCAGTCAGTCTTCGCGAGCAAGCCCGCTCCCACATTTGATCGCGGTCGAATGTGGGAGCGGGCTTGCTCGCGAAGGGGCCATTAAAGCCAGCACAAATCCTTCAGGCCCGACGAGCTTCCAGAAGGTCCGCCGCGCACAACGCAATCCGCCGGCACGCATCCGCCAGTTTCAGCTGATCCACCACCAACCCCAATCGAATATGCCCCGCCGCACTCGGGCCGAACGCTTCACCCGCCAGCACCGACACGCCATAACCCTCCAGCAGCCGCTCGGCAAAACCCTGGGCACCAAGCCCGGTCTGGCGCACATCGATCATCACGAACATCCCGCCATCAGGCCGGATCGGCCGGATGCCCGGGCAATCACTCAGGCTCGCGCACACCAGGTCGCGACGCTGGCGATACTCCTCGCGCATCAGCGCCACTTCCGGCAGATCCTCATCCAGCGCCAATTGCGCGGCGTTCTGAATGAAATCCGGAATGCCAAACAGCATGCACAACGACAGGTGCACCAAGTGTTCTGCCAAAGGTTTCGGCCCGATCACCCAGCCCACTCGCCAACCGCTCATGGCGTGGGATTTGGACAGGCTATTGATGGTCGCGGTGCGCTCGGCCATGCCCGGCAGACTGGCCGGGCTGATGTGCTCGCCTTCATACAACAGATCGCTGTAGACCTCGTCGCTGATCAGCCACAGGTCGTGACGAACACACAGCGATGCCAGCTCCTGCCAGACCATCAGCGGCAAACTGGCGCCGGAAGGATTGTTCGGACTGTTGAGCAAAATGGCGCGGGTCTTGGGTGTGATCAGCGCCGCGACATCCGCCGGATCGACCCGAAAGCCGTTCTCGGGGCGCACCGCCACCGGCACCACTTTGGCTGCACAGGCACCGAACACGCCTTCATAGGTCACGTACATCGGCTCAGCGACGATCACTTCATCGCCCGGATCGAGCAGGCATTGCGCGACCGAATACACCGCACATTGCGCACCCGGCAGCACGATCACATGATCGGCATCCACCGCTTGACCACTGCGACGTCGATGACGGTTGGCAATGCTGTCGCGCAAACCCCGACTGCCACGTACCGACGGGTAGTGGGTATCACCGGCCAACAAGCTATCGATGCACGCCTGAACGATGGGCTGCGGCGTATCGAAGTCGGGATCGCCGATCGATAGCAGCAGCACATCAACGCCCTGCTCAAGTAATTCCAGTGCTCGGTCATGAATCTGCCAGGCCGCAGCGCCGTCACCGGCGATTCGTTTGGTCAAGGCTGAATAGCGCATGTAATTCTCCAGTCGCGCGGGTTCCAAGCCACAACCCTATCTCAAATCACGAAACGCGCCACCATGGCATTTAAATCCACAGCCAGGCGCGACAGTTCGTGAGTCGCGGCGCTGGTCTGGTTGGCACCGGCGGCAGACTGCGTGGCCAGATCGCGAATGTTCACCAGGTTACGGTCGACCTCGCGGGACACCTGGGCCTGTTCTTCGGACGCGCTGGCGATCACCAGGTTGCGCTCGTTGATCAATTGGATCGACTGAGTGATCTGCTCCAGCGCAACGCCGGCAGCACGGGCCATTTCCAGAGTGCTTTGAGTGCGTTGATTGCTTTGCTGCATCGACGCGACCGCTTGGCCGGTGCCGTTCTGGATGCCGGCGACCATTTTTTCGATTTCCTGGGTCGATTGCGCCGTGCGATGGGCCAACGCCCGAACCTCGTCCGCCACCACCGCAAAACCGCGCCCGGCTTCACCGGCACGGGCGGCTTCGATCGCGGCGTTCAGCGCCAGCAGGTTGGTTTGCTCGGCGATGGCGCGGATCACGTCCAGCACCTTGCCGATGTCGCGCCCCTGAGCGGCCAGGCCTTCGATCATCACCGAGGTGTTTTGCACATCGTGGGTCATGGTCTGGATCGCGCCGACAGTTTCCACCACACGGTCGCGACCTTCGCGGGCCGCCTGGGTCGACTGGTTCGAGGCTTCGGACGTCGACACCGCGTTGCGCGCCACTTCTTCCACGGCAGCAGTCATTTCGTTGACCGCGGTGGCGGCCTGTTCGATTTCGTTGGTCTGCTGTTGCAGACCGCGCGACGCTTCTTGGGTGACCGTGCTGAGTTCTTCAGCGGCGGCACCCAGTTGGGTGGCGGAACCGGCGATCTGTTCGATGGTTTTGCGCAGGCTGGCCTGCATCGCGGACAAGGCACCGAGCAAGCGGGCCGGTTCGTCTTTGCCATCGACCTCGATGACGTTGGTCAGGTTGCCGCCCGCAATAGTTTGCGCCGCCAGCAACGCACGGTTCAGCGGCGTGACGATGCTGCGGGTCAGCAGCCAGGCCAGCAGCACGGTCATCAGCGACGCAATCACCGCCACCACGATGATGCCGGTAATCGCGCTGCGGTACTGCTCGCCCGCTGCGGCCGACGCGGTTTTCGCATCGGCATTATTCATCGCCACCAGTTTGTTCAGCTGCTCGCCCATCTGGTCCGTACCGTCCTTGATCCGGGTGTTGATCAGCGTGCGCATCTCATCGAGCTTGTTCTGCCGCGACAGCTCCAGCATCTGGGTTTGGGCTTGCAGGTAACTGTCCAGGGTTGCCGTGAACGTCTTGTACAGCGCGGCCTCTTCCGGGGTGGCCGACAACGCTGCATAGCTGGATTGTGCGCTGCGAACCTTGTCGACCAGCACGCCGATACGCGTCTGGGCTTCCTGCAACGCGTTCGGATCACGGTTGACCAACACCCGGAAAGAAAGAATGCGCAGACGCAGGACGTTTTCCGTCAGATTGCCGAGAAACCCGACGCTGGGCAGCTGCGTGGTTTCCATGTCGAGGGAGGCTTGGTGGATGCTCGTCATGCGGTTCACGGCAAACACACCCAGCACGATGACGAGCAAGGCAATGAAAGCAAAACCCAGGAAAGCTCGAGGCGCGATATTCAGATTACGCAGTGACATAGGATGATTCTCGGGTGATGGAGCTACGAGCATCCTTGCGTGATCGCTGAAGGGCGGGCGGCGGCGCACGCGCTTTCAGTTTGGCGCCACTGTTGGAATAGGTTTGTGTGGGCCTGTTATCTGTATCGGCTGGGGATGAGGATTTTTGCGGGGCGTTGAGAAATATATTTCAAGTTTGGAACCGCCCCTCACCCTAACCCTCCCGAAACGTCGGACCGCCCGTAGGGAGAGGGGACTGGCGGAGGTGTTTGTTCTAAATACTGCGACCTGCAATTGCGAGTCGAACTCAAGCTTTGAAAAGCTTGAAGATCTGCCCCCTTTCCCCCTCTCCCCGCTGGGGAGAGGGTTGGGGTGAGGGGTGGATCTAAAATCCAACGCAACATTCAAGCCTTAAACAAAGCCACCCGCCAAACCCGCGCAACATCACTCGCCCGCTCCCGCAACAACCGCGGTGCCTCGGCACACGCCTGCTCCAGCGTCATCGGTCCACTGGCCAAGGCAAACGCGGCATCGATGCCATGTTCGTACAGTGCTTGATAACCCTCACCCAGCGTCCCGGCGAGGACGATCACCGGCACGCCGTGCTGCCGTGCAATACGCGCCACACCAAACGGCGTCTTGCCACGCAGGGTCTGAGCATCGAAACGACCTTCTCCGGTGATCACCAGGTCCGCGCCCTTGACTGCATCATCGAGGCCAACCAGTTCGGCGACCACTTCAACGCCAGCCTTGAACTGCGCCCCCAGAAACGCCTTGGCAGCAAACCCCAGGCCGCCTGCCGCACCGCTGCCCGGTTCGTCACGTACGTCTTTGTTCAGGACTTGCGCGCACCGCTCGGCAAAGTGCCCGAGCGCGCGATCCAGTTGCTGGACTTGCTCGGGTGATGCACCTTTTTGCGGGCCGAAAATCGCTGAGGCACCGTGAGGGCCGCACAGTGGATTGTCGACGTCGGCGGCGATGTCGAATCTCACCTCGGCCAGACGCGGATCGAATTCACTCAGATCAATGCGGGCCAGCTGTCCAAGCGCCAGACCACCCGGGGCCAGTGTTCGGCCGTGTGCGTCCAGCAGTTTGACGCCCAAGGCTTGCATCGCACCCGCCCCGCCGTCGTTGGTGGCGCTGCCGCCAATCGCCAGAATGACCCGTTGCGCCCCGGCATCGAGCGCCGCGCGGATCAATTCGCCGGTGCCGAACGTGCTGCTGAAGCACGCATCACGCTTGCCCGGCGGAACCAGTTGCAAGCCACTGGCCTCGGCCATTTCGATGATCGCGGTGTGGCTCTGAGGCAACCAGCCCCAAGCGGCCTCAACCGTCGCGCCGAGCGGCCCACGAACCGGGGTGCGACGCAGTTCGCCCTCGCACGCCGCCAGAATCGACTCGACGGTCCCCTCCCCGCCGTCAGCCATCGGGCATTTGACCAGTTGCGCATCGGGCCAAACCTGCGCCAACCCCAGAGCAATGGCATCAGCCACACCCTGGGCACTCAGGCTGTCCTTGAACGAATCGGGGGCGATGACGATTTTCATGCGAATTCTCCAGTTCCAATGCGTTCCATGCTGCCAGCAGGCAAGAACAATAACGCCGGTCCGCTGCACAAGCGGCCATGACGATTATTGTTCATTTCCACAAAACCTCCCTCCACACCGTTCGTTGTAGCAGCTGTCGAGCAGCGCGAGGCTGCGTTCGGCGGCGAAGCCGTCGTAAATTCTGCAAGTACGGTCTGCCTGATGCTCCGCGGCGCATGATTTCACGACGGCTGCGCCGCCGAACGCAGCCTCGCGCTGCTCGGCAGCTGCTACAGGGTGGTGTTCAGCGCGTCAATCTGGGGGAGGAGCTGCACGCCGAGGTAAAGCGCGAGCATCCCGTCCAGTCTTAGCGGATCAACACCACTGAGCTCGGCAATCCGCTCCATTCGATAGCGCAAACTGTTGCGATGAATACCCAGCGCATCGGCACAGGCCTGGCTCTGCCCATCGTGATCGCACCAACAGCGCAAAGTCGCCAGCAGTTGTCCGTTGCCATCCTTGGCAATGACTTTGCGCAACGGTTTGAGCAGCTCGTCCAGCGCGTCGTCGTTGCGGTGTCGCCAGAGCATCACCGGCAACCGGTAACGGTTGAGCGTCAGCAAACGGGAGTGCGGCAACACTTCTCGCCCATAAGCCAGCAAGTCGCCGACGCGGCGGTAGCAGCGGCGCAATCCCGACAGCCCATCCGCCTGCCCGCCTACGGCGATGCGCAGAATGTTCCAGCCGAGGCCGTCGAGTTTTTCCAGCAGCCGGTCATTCTCGATCGCCTGCGCCGCCGGTCGGCACCAGAGCAACGAGGACTTGGCCGAACTCACGCACCAACTGTCTGGGTAGCGCGAGGTCAGCCAGGCGCTGAGCGCCTCGACGGTTTGCCCCGGACCGTGTTCCATCCCTAACTCGAACAGGTACGGCACCCGCGTCATCTGCGGCTTGAGCCCCAGCTGTTGCGCTTCATCGATCAACCGCGGCGAATCCCCGGCCTCGCTGAGCAGCAATGCCAGCAGATCGTCGCAACGCTGGCGCCGCCATTGCTGTTCGGCCTGCTGATTGCGCTGGCCGACCAGCATCTCGGCGGTCATCCGCACCAGTTCGGCATAGGTGCGCAATTGCTCGGGTTCACCGGTGATGCCCAGCACGCCAATCAAGCGTTGATCGAGTAACAGCGGCAAGTTGATGCCCGGCTGTACGCCTTTCAAATGAATCGCCGTTTGGGCGTCGATCTCCACCACTCGCCCGTTGGCCAGCACCAGTTGCGCGCCTTCATGCCGGGTGTTGACCCGCTCCGGCTCGCCGCTGCCGAGAATCAGGCCCTGGCTGTCCATGACGTTGACGTTATACGGCAGGATGGCCATCGCCCGGTCGACGATGTCCTGGGCCAGGTCGTGATCGAGTTCGAACATAGCGGGGATCCTTGAAAGCGTGATGGAGCGGATTGTTCACCCGCACAGGCCTTGGTGGCAAACCCTGTGCTCAGGCACAAAGACAATGACCCAAGCGGTGGCCGAGACTCACCGGGCGGTCAACGTTACCCTTGCATCGCAAAAAATCATAATAAAGAGAGAGCCCGCCATGTCACAGAGCGCCGCCGCTACCCAGGCCATCGTTGACGAAAAAAACGCCGTCTACAAACGCATTACCCTGCGTTTGATTCCCTTCATCTTCATCTGCTACCTGTTCAACTACCTCGACCGGGTGAACGTTGGATTTGCCAAGCTGCAGATGCTCGACGCGCTGAAATTCAGCGAAACCGTCTACGGCCTCGGGGCCGGGATCTTCTTTGTCGGCTACGTGCTGTGCGGCGTACCCAGCAACCTGGCCCTGACCAAATTCGGCCCGCGCCGCTGGATCGCGCTGATGATGATCGTCTGGGGCTCGCTCTCGACCTGCCTGCTGTTCGTCACCACCCCGACCGAGTTCTAAACCCTGCGCCTGTTCACCGGCGCGGCCGAAGCCGGGTTCTTCCCGGGCGTGGTGCTCTACCTTTCGCAGTGGTTCCCGACCTTCCGCCGTGGCCGCATCATGGCGCTGTTCATGTCGGCGATCCCGGTATCCGGCCTGCTCGGCAGCCCGTTTTCCGGTTGGATCCTCAATCACTTCGCCGCAGGCCAGGGCGGTTTGGCCGGCTGGCAGTGGATGTTCCTGCTGCAAGGCATTCCGACCGTGATCCTCGGCGCCCTCGCCTACTTCCTGTTGAGCGACAGTTACGCCAACGCCAAATGGCTCACGCCGTTCGAGCGCTCGGTGCTGGAAGCCGACCACGCTATCGATCTGGCCAACAAACCGAAAACCACCACCGACTCGCTGCTGGCCGTGTTCAAGAACCCGGCGATCTGGGCCTTCGGCCTGATCTATTTCTGCATCCAGAGCGGCGTCTACGCGATCAACTTCTGGCTGCCGTCGATCATCAAAAACCTGGGCTTCAGCGATAACCTGGTGATCGGCTGGTTGAGTGCGATTCCGTACCTGCTGGCGGCGCTGTTCATGTTGATGGTCGGCCGCTCGGCGGACCTGCGCAAAGAACGCCGCTGGCATTTGGTGGTGCCAATGCTGATGGGCGCGGTCGGTTTGCTGATCGCTGTGAACTTTGCGACAACGCCGGCCATCGCCATCCTCGGCCTGACCATCGCCACTATGGGCGCCCTCACCGGCCTGCCGATGTTCTGGCCGGTGCCGACGGCGCTGCTCAGCGCGGGCGCTGCGGCGGGTGGTTTGGCGTTGATCAACTCCATGGGGCAGATGGCCGGGTTCCTGAGTCCGTATCTGGTGGGCTGGGTCAAGGACAGCACCGGATCGACCGATGCCGCGCTTTACCTGCTGGCGGGCGTGATTGTTTGCGGGAGTTTGTTGGCACTGCGCATGACGCGGACGTTGCGGGTGTAAGGTTTGACGACAACAAAAAACGGCCCTTTCGGGCCGTTTCTCATTTCTCGCATGCACAGATGTTTTTGTGGCGAGGGAGCTTGCTCCCGCTCGACTGCGAAGCAGTCGTAAAACCGGTGAACGCGGTGTACCGGAGTTTGGGGCCGCTGCGCAGCCCAGCGGGAGCAAGCTCCCTCGCCACAGGCAAGCCCCCACCACAGATCGTCGCTACCCTTGCGGGTCGATGTTATCCAGCGCCCGATTCACCGCCAGTTCGCCCAGCATGATGATCTGCGCAATACCCAACAGGGAATTGCGACTCGACCCCTCCATATGATCCGCCAGATCCATGGTCATGACATTGGCTGATGCCAACGACTCGCAAGCATGGCCCAGCAGGGTTTCGGTATCGAGCTCCGGGTTGACGATGAACATGGTGCCGGGTGTGCGCGGGGTGGCTTTGATATGGGCAACCAGCTTGAGGTAGTGATCGAGGGCGCGGTCGGCGGCTTCGTGGAGTTTTTTTGAATCGAGTGATTCGCACGGGGATGCCGGATCGGTGTCCGGTGGATTGGGCGTTACTTTGAACATGGATGAATCTCCTTGTACTAAAAAAAGGAGCCATCACTCTCGCTACCAAACGAATGGGTGGTGGCCATACGCAGGTTGGTAGACCGGGTACAAGGGAACCGGCGCGCCCGAAGGCGCCCTGTGCATGACCACCATAAAGCCGAGACAAAAACGCCCCAAATGGCGATACATTGCACCTTGTATAACCGGGCTACCAAACCCCATCGCTGTTGTTCAGCGACGGGTGAAACGATAGAGCCCAGGCCCAAGGCGCACAAGCCGGCGGATTCTGGCGTAGTCGTAGGCAGTGGCGCAAGGATGTGTAGCCCGAATCAGTATCTGGAGATGTCGATTAAACAACTCAGTCATTGCTCACTTTTCAATCGACAGGAGAGACGGAAAATATGTATGTCCCTCTTTTCGTGGTCACTGCCGACGCCGCGCCAAAACCGGATAAATAGATCTGTCCCCTTAATTTCCATGGCGAGGGAAACACCCTGCAGTTCAGAACTGCAGGGTAAGCGGACATTTAGCCTTGACTCGAGACCAGCTAATGGATGCCCCAGATTACCCCTCAATCACTGAGACCGTGTGGCTAGCCATATTGCAGACATAAACGCGGGCACCGGCCGGGCTGACGGCGATCCCGGCCGGAGAGTTCCCGACCGGAATGGTCCTCAGGACTTGATTCGTCGCCGTATCAATCACCGAGACCATGCCGCTACGCTCGTTGCCGACATAAACGCGGGCACCGTCCGGGCTGAAGGCAACCTCCCTCGGATACGAGATCATGATGTTCGTCAGGACTCGATTCGTCGCCGTATCAATCACCGAGACCCTGTGGCTACTCCAGTTGCAGACATAAGCGCGGGTACCGTCCGGGCTGACGGCAATCCCGGACGGAAGGATCTCGACCGGGATGTTCGTCAGGACTCGATCCGTCGCCGTATCAATCACCGAGACGGTGTAGCTAGTATAGTTGGTGACATAAGCGCGGGTGCCGTCCGGGCTGACGGCAATCCCGAGCGGATGGCTCTCGACCGGTATGTTCGTCAGGACTTGATCCGTCGCCGTATCAATCACCGAGACCGTGTTGCTTTGCGAGTTGCAGACATAAGCGCGGCTACCGTCCGGGCTGACTGCGATCCCGTACGGGCTGTTCCCGACCGGGATGGTCGTCAGGACTTGATTCGTCGCCGTATCAATCACCGAGACCGTGTGGCTACCAAAGTTGCAGACATAAGCGCGAGCATCGTCCGGGCTGACGGTAACCCCCCACGGACGGTTCCCGACTGGGATGTGCGTCAGGACTCGATGCGTCGCCGTATCAATCACCGAGACCGTGTGGCTACTCCAGTTGCTGACATAAGCGCGGGTACCGTCCGGGCTGACAGCGATCCCGAACGGCTCCTTCCCGACCGGGATGCTACCGACCGGCCCCAGCCCCGTAACGGTTACGGTTGCGTTGGCGACCTGAACACCACTGGTGGCGCTCAGACTGTAAGAGCCGGGGATGAGAGTGCCTTTGATGCGGCTGACGCTGAGCCTGCCGACAGCGTCGGTGATGAAGTCGCGCTGGCCGCTGCCGCCATCGGCGTACATGAAGTTGGCCGGGAGAGTCAGACTGAGCTTGCCCCCGGGGATGGGGGTGTTATTGCTGGTACTGAGAAGCAACTCAACGTTCTTCAGCCGGCCAGCCGGGGCGATGGTGTAGGGCTTGTTGGTGAAGGTCGGCACACCATGCTGTCCTGCGGCCTCACCCGTCACCTGCGCCGTAGCCGTTCTGGACGTGGCAATGACCGCGCCATTTCTGACCTGTTCATAGATCACCCTCACCACGCTGTCGGCAATGACCTTGCTGTTGGGTATGTCCCAAGAGAATTGCCCCGGCACCTGTGTAATTGGCAGAGTTTGTTCATGGGTGGCAACCGGACTGCCATTCACCAGAGCGGTGAACGTCAGGTGGATCTCATCCCCCACGTCCCAGATCGCATCGATCAGATGAATCAAGGCCCACAATGGCCCGCCGTTCAGTTTGGCGAGATCAACGATGGCCGGGTCGTCATTGTTCTCGGTCGGGATTTCTCGAAGGATCACCTGCTCGAGTTCGACACGGGCAAGGTGTATATCCAGGTGCTTCTCCGGGGATTTGACCCTGTTGCCCAACTGGTCGACGACATAGAACTCGGCCACCGCCTTCGGGTTGTCGCCAGCCTCCTGGAACGTGTCGGTGAACAGTGTGTGGGTGATTGGCGCCGTGCCGTCGGGGACGTCGAACCTGACCTGGGTGTCGCCCAACAGAAACTCGATGCGGTCGTGGTTGCGCCGGTTGGCATAGGTGAACCCGAACTCCACCCCTTGCGCCGCCCGTGCGGCGCTGACGCCGTCCTTGAGCACGTCGGACGGGATCACCAGATCCAGGTTGTCCACAGGCCGTAGGTGATACAGCACCAGCAGATCCCGAGAGGGTTCGGAGTTCCCCCCGACACGGGTGACCACGTAATGCAGACGGTTGACGCCATGCATCAAATTCCCGTGTGGCAGGTACAGACGCTGGCGCAGCGTTTCCTCCCCCGGCTTGACGGTCTGGCCTGCTCCTGGGACGAGATCGCCGTTGCAATACAAATCCACGCGATCATCGGCCGCCATGATCCAGGAGCGCAGTCGCAGCTCGGTCCAGGGATCGACCAGGCATTCAAGGCCCTGGGCCTGGCCATCGTAAAGGGCTTTTGGAATGCCGCCGTGGGCGATGTCGGCAGGTTTCACCGGAGACACCCAGCCCGGGATGATTACGGGAAAAAGCACAAACAATTCGTTCAACGCGGCGGACTGGGTATCCATCATGCTCTCCTGGAAGGCAACGAGTCCTGAGCCTTCTCGGGACGCGGGGGTTATCACACTCCAGGCCGGGAAGACTGGCTACTGTCAAATCTGACAGTAGCGACGAGTGGTTACCCCGACCTTCATTCGAGGTCTTGAAGCGCCCGACCGTTTCTGGGCAAAAGTGCTGCCAGGCGCTTCGTCGATAAATCAGATTGCCCCGCCCCACCGTTCTGGTATTTGATTGAGCCTTTCTCCCACCGGTAAAAGGATTTCGTCATGAGCTACCGCACGCTGGGTCATTCGGGTTTACAGGTTTCCACCCTGACCCTGGGCACCATGATGTTCGGCGAACAGACCAGCACCGAAGACTCCCTGCGGATCATCGACAAGGCCTGGGACCAGGGCATCAATTTCATCGACACCGCAGACGTTTACACCAACGGCCGCTCCGAAGAGATCGTCGGCGAAGCGATTGCCGGTAACCGCCACGAATGGGTGCTGGCGACCAAGGTCGGCTTCGGTCCGGTGGACGGTGTGCCCAACCGCAGCGGTCTGAGCCGCAAGCACCTGTTCAATGGCATTGACGCGAGCCTGACGCGCCTGGGCACTGATTATCTCGACATCTATTACCTGCACCGCGAAGACCACAACACGCCGCTTGAAGTGACGGTGTCGGCCATCGGTGATTTGATCCGCCAGGGCAAGATTCGCTATTGGGGTTTGTCGAACTACCGTGGCTGGCGCATCGCCGAGGTGATTCGTGTGGCCGATCAACTGGGCGTCGACCGGCCGGTGATCAGTCAGCCGCTGTACAACATCGTCAACCGTCAGGCGGAAACCGAGCAGATCACCGCCGCGCAAAACTATGGCCTGGGCGTGGTGCCTTACAGTCCGCTGGCGCGTGGCGTGCTCAGCGGTAAATACGCACCGGACGTGAAGCCGGACGCCAACAGTCGCGCCGGCCGCGCCGACAAACGCATTCTGGAAACCGAATGGCGCGTCGAATCCCTGCGCATTGCTCAGCAGATCCAGCAGTACACCCAGGGTCGCGGCGTGGGCATCGTCGAATTCGCCATCGCCTGGGTGCTGAACAACAGCGCCGTCACCTCGGCCATCGTCGGGCCGCGCACCGAAGAACAATGGGATGCCTACACCAAGGCGCAGGCGGTGAAGATTACGGCTGAGGATGAGGCGTTTATTGATTCGCTGGTTGTGCCTGGGCATGCGTCGACGCCGGGGTTTAATGATGTGAGCCATTTTGTGTCGGGGCGCAAACCGCGCTAACAGCAAAAGATCGCAGGCTTCGCCAGCTCCTACCTGGATCGGTGTCCCGCCGTAGGAGCTGCCGAAGGCTGCGATCTTTTATCTGGCGACACATTCTGCGGCCGAACCACGTATCCTCCGCACCCGTTTCACGTTCAACTTCGCGAGGACAGTTTGTCTAAAGGTATCGCTCTATCGGTTTCAGCCTCGGTGCTGTTTGCCGTCATGTATTACTACACTTCGTTGCTCACACCTTTGAGCGGCGTGGAAATCTTCGGTTGGCGAATGCTGCTGACCCTGCCATGCATGACCGTGTTCATGGTGGTCTCCGGTGAATGGAAACGCGTGGTCGCCCTTTTCCGGCGGCTGGTGGGCCAACCAAAATTGCTCGCAGCCCTGATCCTTTCCGCGACGCTGCTTGGCCTGCAACTCTGGTTATTCATGTGGGCACCGCTCAACGGCTATAGCCTCGACGTGTCCCTGGGCTACTTCCTGTTGCCGCTGTCCATGGTGCTGACCGGGCGGTTCGCCTATGGCGAGCGGCTGTCTTACCTGCAAAAGGTTGCCGTGTTTTTTGCTTCCCTCGGCGTGCTCAACGAGCTGTATCAGGTCGGCGGTTTTTCCTGGGCGACCTTGCTGGTCGTCATCGGTTATCCGCTCTACTTCATCCTGCGCAAACGACTGGCGACCGACAACCTCGGCGGTTTGTGGATGGACATGGCCTTGATGTTGCCCGTGGCGTTCTGGTTCGTTCAGGGCGGTGATCAGGGTTTCGCCGTGTTCGATCAACACCCGTGGCTGTCGCTGCTGATCCCGTTGCTCGGGGTGATCAGTGCTTCGGCGCTGGTGGTTTACATCATCGCCAGCCGACTGCTGCCGTTCAGCCTGTTCGGGTTGTTGAGTTACGTCGAGCCGGTGTTGTTGCTCGGCGTCGCGTTGCTGCTGGGGGAAAGCATCAAGCCAGGCGAGTGGCTGACCTACATCCCGATTTGGTTGGCGGTGGTGGTGCTGGTGTTTGAAGGGTTCAAACACCTGGTCCGGCATCAACGAAAATCGATGTAGGACCGGAACGAAAAAGCCCGGCCAGCATTGCTGCTGACCGGGCTTTTTTACATCTGAAACGGCTTAGTCGGTGGAGAGCACACCACGACGAACCTGGTCGCGCTCGATGGATTCGAACAACGCCTTGAAGTTACCTTCGCCGAAACCATCGTCGCCTTTACGCTGGATGAACTCGAAGAACACCGGGCCCATCAGGGTTTCCGAGAAGATCTGCAACAGCAGACGCTTGTCGCCTGACTCGGACGAACCGTCCAGCAGAATGCCGCGCGATTGCAGTTGATCAACCGGCTCACCGTGGTTCGGCAAACGACCTTCGAGCATTTCGTAATAGGTTTCCGGCGGCGCGGTCATGAAGCGCATGCCGATGCTTTTCAGGTGATCCCAGGTCTTGATCAGGTCATCGGTCAGGAAGGCAACGTGCTGGATGCCCTCGCCGTTGAACTGCATCAGGAACTCTTCGATCTGCCCGGCGCCCTTGGACGATTCTTCGTTCAGCGGGATTTTGATCATGCCGTCCGGTGCAGTCATGGCCTTGGAGGTCAGGCCGGTGTACTCGCCCTTGATGTCGAAGTAACGGATCTCGCGGAAGTTGAACAGCTTCTCGTAGAAGTTGGCCCAGTAGGCCATGCGACCGCGATACACGTTGTGGGTCAGGTGGTCGATGATCTTCAGGCCGGCCCCGACCGGATTGCGGTCAACGCCTTCGATGAACACGAAGTCGATGTCGTAGATCGAACTGCCTTCGCCGAAACGGTCGATCAGGTACAGCGGCGCGCCGCCGATGCCTTTGATCGCTGGCAGGTTCAGTTCCATCGGGCCGGTTTCGATGTGAATCGGCTGGGCGCCCAGTTCCAAAGCACGGGCAAACGCCTGCTGGGCATTCTTGACGCGGAACGCCATGCCGCACACCGACGGACCGTGCTCGGCCGCGAAGTACGAAGCGACGCTGTGCGGTTCGTTGTTGAGGATCAGGTTGATCTGGCCCTGACGATACAGGTGCACGTCTTTGGAACGGTGGGTCGCGACCTTGGTGAAGCCCATGATCTCGAAGATCGGCTCCAGGGTGTTCGGGGTTGGCGATGCGAATTCGATGAATTCAAAGCCCATCAGGCCCATTGGGTTTTCGTATAAATCTGCCATGGTTGGCGCCTCATCATTTTCTTGTCAATTAACGGATCGTTAGTTGCTAGCAATGCTGAGACCGGCGGGTGGCGCGCAGGAGATGCCCCGCACGCTGCGGGCGAGGAAGTCACCGTAGATCAATTGAAACCCAAAACTCTTCATTGTCGACCCAAGGCTCTTGCGGGCGAGGCTTCTGCTGCCAGAAGACGATTATTCTTATATGCGTAACCCGATTCTACACAGCGTAAATCGGTTTGTCCGCCTTCTGTATCAAATCCCCTTTTTCCCTGCTCGCGCAAGGGGTTTGTTGCACAGGAAAATCCCCGTGAGGATCAGCCCTCCTCCCAGGCACATCGCCAGGGTCAACTGCTCGCCCAACAGCAGCGCACCAAGGATCACCGCGGTCAGCGGGTTCAGGGCGATAAACACGCCCGAACGCGTCGCGCCGATTTTGCGAATGCCGTCGTAATAGCCGATATAGGCCAGCGCCGAACCCAACACGCCCAGGTACATCAGGCTCAACCATTGCGTTGGTCCGAGGCTGGCGAGTGCAGCAACACTCAACTCACCGCGAACAGCACTGGTCACCCACAGCATCAGCGTGCCCAACAGAATCGAGTACGTCACCGTTTGCACCGGCCCCAGGGTTTGATTCAGGTCTTTGGAGAACAGCGAATAAACGCCCCAGCCAAGCACGCAGCCGAAGATCAACAGATCGCCGATCCACGCGTCGGCGTTGCCGGCCAACAACTGCGGATTTCGACTGACGATCACCAGGCTCGCCCCGGCAATGCAGATCGCGATTCCGACGACTTTCGCTCGACTCAAGCGCTCCTTGAACAACAGCCATGACGCCAGCCCGATCACGGCCGGGTTCAACGCCACGATCAATGAAGCCCGTGATGCATTGATGTAGTGCAGCCCATAAAAGAAGCACAGGTTGTAGAAAAAGATCCCGAAAAAACCCAGTAGCGCCAATTGCAGCCATTGCCGGGGGCTGGGCCTTGCGAGAGGCACGCGGGCCAACAGCAGAAACACCAGCAACGCAACGCTGGCCAGCAAGAACCGCAGGCTGGCGGCAAACAAGGGGTTGAGGCTATCGGCCAGAAACCGTCCGGCGACAAAGGTGCCGCCCCAGATCATGGTGACGGCCGCCAATTTCAAATAAACCGGGACATCCGATGGGTTGGACAGGCTCTGCTCATAGGTCGTCATAGGTTTCCAGAACGAGAAATCGGGGAAGATGACGTATCATTCGACTAATACATTCTCATCGTAAAATGAGTAAACACTCATGACCCTTACCCAACTCGAGATATTTTCTCTGGTCGCCGAGCTTCACGGTTTTACCGTGGCAGCCAATCGCTTGGGAATTTCCCAATCCGCGGTCTCTCACGCCCTCAAGTCACTGGAACAGGAATTGGGCGTCGAGCTGCTGCGCCGGCATCAGTCCCGGGTCGAACTCAGCGACATCGGCCAACAGCTTTTGCTGCGCGCCCGGGCGATGCTGGGCCTGGCCAACACGTTGCGCCAGGAAGCGGCCGATGCTCGCGGAATGAAACGCGGCACGTTGCGCATCGGCTCGTTCGGCCCGACCTCATCGATCAAACTGCTGCCGTTGATCTTGCAGCACTACCGAGCGGCTCACCCGGGCATTGAGGTCCATATAGATGAAGGCCCGGACCGACAGGTGATCCAGTGGCTGGAGGAGCGGCGTATCGATATCGGCTTCGTGGTGTTGCCGGAGGAGCGGTTCGACACCTTTGCGCTGATCGAAGACCAGATGGTCGCGCTGCTGCCCGTCGATCATCCGCTGGCCCGTCGCGACAGCCTGACCCTGAGCGATTTGTGTAACGACCCCTTTGTATTGACCGAGGCCGGTTCGTCGGAACTGGTGTCGCGGCTGTTCAGTGCCGCCCGGCTGACACCGAACATCCGTTATCGCTGCTCGCAACTACTGAGTACGCTGGACACCGTTGGCCGAGGCGATGCGCTGACGGTCGTCGCCGAAAGCTCATTGCCCGATGATCGCGACAGTCGCTACGTGAAAAAACCGCTATCGCCAAGTGTCACACGCCAAGTTGGCCTGGCGGTGCTCGATCAGCGCCAGTCATCACCCGCGACGCTGGCTTTTATCAAACTGGCCGAGCGTCTGAATTACCGTTGAGCGGCACACGTGCCAAGAGCCAACTATGATTACCTGACCGCCCACGGCATGAACTTCTTGCAAGGTTATCTGTTCGGCCGGCCAATGCCCGGCGCGGTCTTCATTAACGCATTAAGTCACCATTAACTAGCGGCGCTCAGCGACGAGACAAGGAGATCGCGCCCCAATTTGAATCAAAAGACTACTGTTGTTACATGAAGAAAAAGACAGGATTTACTCTTGGCCAATTAACTACTACAATTTTTCATGCCTGCGCTAGATCGGCAGGTGAGCCATTATCACCGAGTCGCTTCAAGGCTCTTGGCTTATAGCTTTGTTTGCGGTTGGTATCAGCCAAACACACTATTGGAGTAAAGATATTGTCCAGACTCGCTGAATTTCGTGCAGCTGAAAAGGCCCTTCAAGAGCAGCTCAAGCAGCTGGAAACCCTGAAGAATGATGCCGGGCTCAAGAAAGAAATCGAATTCGAAGAAAAGCTCCAGGGGCTGATGAAAACCTACGGCAAGAGCCTGCGCGACATCATCGCCATTCTCGATCCGAACCCGGCAAAATCCGGTCTGCAACAGGCAACGCCTAAAACCCGCCGCGCTCGCGTGGTCAAGGTTTATCAGAATCCGCACACCGGTGAACTGATTGAAACCAAGGGTGGCAACCACCGCGGCCTGAAAGCCTGGAAGGAACAATACGGTGCAGCAACCGTTGATTCCTGGCTGCGCGGCTAAACACTCGCGGCGACCAAAAAAAGCCCTGCCAATGCAGGGCTTTTTCATGGACGCCTTCTAAATGCAACGATTGGCGTCGATCAACTCGCTACTTGTCGAATAACTTTGTGCTTAATCCGTTTGGGTATCTAAAAATTTCAGAATGCGCTGAAATCGGCAGCCATTGAAATCTTTAACTAAAGTTTCAAGCTGTTACGGGCCGCGTCTATTTCATCCTGACTTGCCTTATAAACCTCAGCCTGCCCCGCGTAGGAAAGAACATAGGCCTTATCGCCATCCACGGCGGCAACCAATGTTTGAGAGAGCACATGCCTTCCGTTCTGCGTGATCGTGCAGGTAGTTTCCAGCGCTGATAAGCGGCTCAACGTCGTCGGGTGAATCTTGTTGCAGACACTTTGATAACCGCCTTGAAAGAAGTCCTTCTGCACCGACTTGCGCATCTCCAGCAACACGCCTTGCAGATTCACCTGATGACCACTTTCCACCTGAGTCATGGTCAACTCCATCACCATAACCGGCGTGCCGCCCTGATCGTTTTTCACCGCGCGCTGGCGGGATACCTGGGCGTTGGCGTCATCTTGCGGGACGGCTTCGACCTCCCAGCCGTTGGGCCAGATCATGACTGGCTCGTCTGCGTGAGCGCTGTTAATACCTGAAAGCACGCAGATCAGGACGACCATCGATTTACAGAAACGAATCATTGCAATGAACACTCACGGATTGAACCGTAAAGTCTGAGCCTCACCCGTCTGTCAGGCAATAGCCGACTGTTTGGGTTTGGTGATGTCAGAGCCCTTGCGTATCATTGTCGCCATTCGTTAGCCCCACTATTTTCCGGAGGGCCCATGAGCCTGCACGAATTGAACACCTTCCCAGGCGTCACCGCCCAACCTGACACCGCCACCCAGAAGTTCGTCTTCAACCACACCATGCTGCGGGTCAAGGACATTACCAAGTCCCTGGATTTCTACACGCGCATTTTGGGTTTCTCGCTGGTTGAAAAGCGCGACTTCCCGGAAGCCGAGTTCAGCCTGTACTTCCTGGCGCTGGTCGATAAAAACCAGATCCCGGCCGACGCTGCTGCGCGCACCGAGTGGATGAAGTCGATCCCCGGCATTCTCGAGCTGACCCACAACCACGGCACCGAGAACGACGCGGATTTCGCTTACCACAACGGCAACACCGACCCGCGCGGTTTTGGCCACATCTGCATCTCGGTGCCGGATATCGTCGCGGCGTGCGAGCGCTTCGAAGCGCTGGGCTGCGATTTCCAGAAGCGCCTGAATGACGGCCGCATGAAGAGCCTGGCGTTCATCAAAGACCCGGATGCTTACTGGGTTGAAATCATCCAGCCGGCACCGATGTAAATCAAAAATCCCACAAAAAACCCCATGATCACTCATGGGGTTTTTGTGTGTTCAGCGTCGGGTTTTATGCCGGGGCCGAAGTCCGGATCAGGTGATCGAATGCGCTCAGGGAGGCTTTGGCGCCCTCGCCCACCGCGATCACGATCTGCTTGTACGGCACGGTGGTCACGTCACCGGCAGCGAACACGCCCGGCATCGACGTTTCACCACGGGCATCGACGATGATCTCACCGCGAGGCGACAACTCGATGGTGCCTTTGAGCCAGTCGGTGTTGGGCAGCAAGCCGATCTGCACGAAAATCCCTTCCAGCTCGACGGTACGCAACTCGTCCGACTGACGATCCTTGTAACGCAAGCCGTTGACCTTCTGGCCGTCGCCCAACACTTCCGTGGTTTGCGCACTGGTGATCACGGTGACGTTCGGCAGGCTGTGCAACTTGCGCTGCAAGACCGCATCGGCACGCAGCTGCACGTCGAACTCCAGCAGTGTTACGTGGGACACGATGCCCGCCAGATCGATGGCCGCTTCGACGCCGGAGTTACCGCCGCCAATCACCGCCACGCGCTTGCCTTTGAACAGCGGACCGTCGCAGTGCGGGCAATACGCCACGCCTTTGTTGCGGTATTGCTGCTCGCCCGGGACGTTCATTTCACGCCACCGTGCACCGGTCGCCAGGATCACGGTTTTGGCTTTCAAGGTCGCGCCGCTGGCGAAGTGGACTTCGTGCAACTCGCCGCTCTTGCCCGGCACCAACTTGTCGGCGCGTTGCAGGTTCATGATGTCGACGTCGTATTGCTTGACGTGTTCTTCCAGCGCCACGGCCAGTTTCGGCCCTTCGGTTTCCTGCACGGAGATGAAGTTTTCGATGGCCATGGTGTCGAGCACCTGCCCACCAAAACGTTCAGCCGCCACGCCAGTGCGAATGCCTTTACGGGCAGCGTAGATCGCGGCCGATGCACCCGCCGGGCCACCGCCGACGACCAGCACGTCAAAGGCTTCTTTTGCGCTGATCTTCTCGGCTTGACGCTCGATACCGCTGGTGTCGATCTTGGCGAGGATTTCTTCCAGGCCCATACGACCCTGGCCAAAGTTCACGCCGTTCAGGTAAACGCTTGGCACGGCCATGATCTGGCGGTCATCGACTTCAGCCTGGAACAGCGCGCCGTCGATGGCGACGTGGCGGATGTTCGGGTTAAGCACAGCCATCAGGTTCAACGCCTGGACTACGTCCGGGCAGTTCTGGCAGGACAGCGAGAAGTAAGTCTCGAAGCTGAACTCGCCTTTGAGCGAACGAATCTGTTCGATCACTTCAACACTGGCCTTCGAAGGGTGGCCGCCGACTTGCAGCAAGGCCAGCACCAAGGATGTGAATTCGTGGCCCATCGGGATGCCGGCGAAACGCAGGCTGATATCGGCACCCGGGCGGTTGATCGAGAACGATGGTTTACGTGCATCGTCACCGTTGTCGAGCAAGGTAATTTGGGTAGAAAGACTGGCAACGTCTTTCAGAAGAGCGAGCATTTCCTGGGATTTCGCACCGTCGTCGAGGGAGGCAACGATCTCGATCGGCTGGGTGACCCGTTCCAGGTACGATTTCAACTGGGCTTTAAGATTGGCGTCCAACATACGGGCGATTTCCTTTTTTTGCAGTGACATAAAGAGCCGACATAAAAAAACGCCCGAGCGAATTTCGCCCGGGCGTTTTTGAGGGCGGTTGCAGCTTACTTAGGTGCGGAAACCCGCCCTGATGATGCGATCCACAGACTTAGATCTTGCCGACCAGGTCCAGGGACGGAGCCAGAGTGGCCTCGCCTTCTTTCCACTTGGCTGGGCAAACCTGGCCTGGGTGAGCAGCGACGTACTGTGCAGCCTTGATTTTGCGCAGCAGCTCGGAAGCGTCACGACCCACACCGCCGTCGTTCAGTTCAACGATTTTGATCTGGCCTTCTGGGTTGATCACGAAGGTGCCACGGTCAGCCAGACCGGCTTCTTCGATCAGTACGTCGAAGTTGCGGGAGATGGCGTGAGTCGGGTCGCCGATCATGGTGTACTGGATTTTGCCGATGGCTGGCGAAGTGTTGTGCCAGGCAGCGTGAGCAAAGTGGGTATCGGTGGAAACGCTGTAGATCTCGACGCCCAGCTTCTGGAACGCGTCGTAGTTGTCAGCCAGGTCTTCCAGTTCGGTCGGGCAAACGAAGGTGAAGTCGGCAGGGTAGAAGAACACGACAGACCACTTGCCTTTCAGGTCAGCGTCCGACACTTTTACGAAGTCGCCATTTTTGAAGGCGTCAGCTTTGAACGGTTTAACTTGGCTGTTGATGATAGGCATCGATGACTCTCCGTCAGGGTTGAAAAGTTTGGTTGAGAAGTTGATGGAGTGAATCCTACCCACTCGATTGCCGGATGGCTCATTGGCAAAGCTCATGCTGCTCATTGGTTTTCGCTATTAGCCGAACGTATTAATAGAAGAAAACCTACTTAGCAGCGCCAATGGTTTTTTCCGCGAGCGGTGTCATCCCGAGAAACGGGCTGGCTTCAACATAGCGCATGGCGGACTTCATATCCTTCCAGCCCACGTAACTCATCAACGACTTCAAATCCCAACCGCTCTGATGCGCCCAAGTGGCAAAGCCGCGCCGCAAGGAGTGACTGGTGTAGTGCTCGGCCGGAATGCCGGCACGCTCCAGCGCCTGGCGCAGTAACGGGATCACGCTGTTGGCGTGCAGCCCCTCCTCGCTCAGGTGGCCCCAACGGTCGATGCCTCGGAATACCGGCCCGCGAACCAACGCAGCTTCGGTGATCCAGTCGATGTAGGCCTGCACCGGGCACAGGCGCTGCAACGCCGGCGTCTGGTAAGTCTTGCCGAGGTTTTCGCGGTCGCTCTTGGTTCGCGGTAAATAGAGCGTGATGCCTGAGCCGGCAGCCACTTGCACGTGCTCGATCTGTAGCCGGCACAACTCATCGCTACGAAAACCGCGCCAGAAGCCCAACAGAATCAGCGCCCTATCGCGTCTGGCCCGCAACAGAGCCGGTTGATCGTGTTCAGATTTCGCGGTTTGCGCTTCTTGTTCCAACCAGGCAACCACTTGCTCCAGATGCAGAAGCTGTAACGGCTCGGCCTGTTTTTCTTGAGCCGGGTGTAGCGCGCGAATGCCCTTGAAGACCTTGCGCACCACTGGCGCCTTGGTGGGGTCGGGAAAACCCTGACTGTTGTGCCATTGCGCCAGCGCTGACAAACGCAACTTCAAGGTATTGATTGACAGCACGCCTGCGTGAGCGACCAGGTAACGCGCGACGCTGTCGCTGGTCGCCGGCAGGAAGCCGCCCCAACTGACTTCGAAATGCTCGATAGCCGCCCGGTAGCTGCGACGGGTGTTGTCGCGGGTGGCGGCTTGAAGGTAACGATCCAGCTCAGTCATCGGCTCAACTCTTTAAAACGTACCGCTTTGGCGGGTGAAAACACGCCGTTGCGCTCATCACACGGGGTAATACCAGTATATCCCGCATGAATACCCATCGTATTTTAACTTTTCCGTTAGCGTGGTACATTGTGTACTTAAGTGGCATGTACCACAGTACGAAATCGTAGGAGAACTCATGGCTCGTGGCGGTGTAAACAAAGCAGTGGTCCAGGCAGCACGCTTGGCAATTTTGGCTCGCGGCGAAAACCCAAGCATTGATGCGGTACGGATCGAGATGGGCAACACGGGCTCGAAAACCACGATTCATCGCTATTTGAAGGAGCTGGATGACGGCGCCGAGCGCGCCGAAGCGCTGCCGGAACCCATCGATGATGAGTTGGCGGGACTGGTCTCGCGGCTGGCACAAAGACTCAAGGAGCAGGCTCAGGAGCCCATCGATCAGGCACGCGCGCAGTTCGATCAGCAGCGAAAAGAGCTGGAAATACAGCTGAAAGAAGCTCAACAAGCCAATGGCGAATTGCATCAGCAGTACGAGATTCAAAGCCTGGCACTGACCCAAGAGTCCGAGGCCCTGCTAGAAACCCGCGCCATGCTGCAGACCGAACAAAACCGCAACGCCGGACTGAACCAGGCATTGGCCGATTTCGAATTACGCTTGCAAGACAAGGATGAGCAGATCCGCTCCCTTGAAGAGAAACACCTGCATGCTCGCGACGCCCTGGAACACTATCGCAACGCCGTCAAAGAACAGCGTGAGCAGGAACAGCGTCGCCACGAAGGCCAGGTGCAGCAGATTCAGATGGAATTGCGCCAGGCCCAGCAGAGCGCATTGGTGCGCCAGGATGAGATCACGCAACTGCACCGCGACAACGAGCGGTTGTTAACGGAGAACCGTGGCACCCTGAGAGAGTTGAGCCTGCTGCAGGATCAACTCAAGCAAACCAACGCTCGACAGGATCAGTTGCTGGAACAGGTGAACCGTATCGACAGCGAACGCACCCTCCTCCAGGAACGCTTGCGCGCTGCCCTGCTGGAAAGTCAGTCGTTGAAACAGAGCATCGACGAACAGTCGCAGATAAACAAAGCGCTGGAAATCGAGTTGCTCAAGACTCAGGCGAGCCTCGATGAGAGCGTGCGCCTGGCGGCCGTCATTGCGACAGCGCCAGACGCATCAAAGCCCGAAAAGGACGATTAACCCGCGACCGGCGTGCGCATGGTGACGAACTCTTCGGCGGCAGTTGGGTGCACGCCGATGGTTTCATCGAAATCGCGCTTGGTGGCACCCGCCTTCAAGGCGATCGCCAAGCCCTGCACAATTTCCCCAGCCTCCGGACCGACCATGTGGCAGCCCAGAACCTTGTCGGTCTTGGCGTCCACCACCAGTTTCATCAGGGTGCGCTCCTGGCATTCGGTCAGGGTCAGCTTCATGGGCCGGAAGCGGCTTTCGAAGATCACCACCTCGTGACCAGCCTCCCGGGCCTCTTCCTCGGTGAAACCGACTGTGCCGATGTTCGGCAAACTGAACACTGCGGTCGGGATCATCTTGTAATCCACCAGGCGGTATTGCTCAGGCTTGAACAAGCGACGCGCAACAGCCATACCTTCCGCCAACGCCACCGGCGTCAGCTGAACCCGACCGATCACATCGCCAAGCGCCAGGATCGACGGTTCAGCCGTCTGATACTGCTCGTCGACCTCGACGAAACCTTTCTTGTCGAGTTTGACCCCGGTGTTTTCCAGCCCGAGATTGTCGAGCATCGGACGTCGACCGGTGGCGTAGAACACACAATCCGCCTCCAGCTCTCGACCATCCTTTAGGGTCACCTTCAGGCTGCCATCGGCCTGCTTGTCGATGCGCTCGATGTCGGCGTTGAATTGCAGGTTCATGCCGCGCTTGGTCAGCTCTTCTTGCAGGTGTTTGCGCACCGCACCGTCGAAGCCGCGCAGGAACAGTTCACCGCGATACAGCAACGTGGTGTCGGCGCCCAGGCCGTGGAAGATCCCGGCGAATTCAACGGCGATGTAACCACCGCCTACCACCAGAACGCGCTTGGGCAGTTCTTTGAGGAAGAACGCCTGGTTGGAACTGATCGCGTGCTCATGCCCCGGAATTTCCGGAATCTGCGGCCATCCACCGGTAGCAATCAGGATGTTTTTGGCGGTGTAGCGCTCGCCATTGATCTCGACCTGGTGCGGATCAACGATTTTGGCGTGGCCTTCATGCAAGGTCACGCCACTGTTAACCAGTAGATTGCGATAGATGCCGTTCAGGCGATTGATCTCGCGATCCTTGTTGGCGATCAGCGTCGCCCAATCGAACTTCGCTTCGCCCGGCGCCCAGCCAAAACCCGAAGACTGCTCGAAGTCTTCGGCGAAGTGTGCGCCGTAGACCAGCAACTTCTTCGGCACACAGCCGACGTTCACACAAGTGCCACCCAGGTAGCGGCTCTCGGCAACCGCTACTTTCGCGCCAAAACCGGCAGCAAAACGCGCAGCCCGCACACCGCCGGAACCGGCGCCAATCACATAAAGGTCAAAATCGTAGGCCATTTTCAATCTCCTCGGCAGTCCACAAGCATACCCGCAGACGTCCGCTGGGCAAGCGCTGCAAACGATATGGGGACGGAAAATGAAAAAGCCACCCGAAGGTGGCTTTTCAATACAAGTGGGTCAAAGGCTATCAGTAAGCCTTGCCAGTCTTGTAGAAGTTCTCGAAGCAGAAGTTGGTGGCCTCGATGTAGCCTTCAGCGCCACCGCAGTCAAAACGCTTGCCCTTGAACTTGTAGGCAATCACGCAACCGTTTTTCGCCTGCTTCATCAGGGCGTCGGTGATTTGAATCTCGCCGCCTTTGCCTGGCTCGGTTTGTTTGATCAGCTCGAAAATATCCGGCGTCAGGATGTAACGACCGATGATCGCCAGGTTCGACGGTGCGTCTTCCGGGGCTGGTTTTTCGACCATGTTGCGAACGCGGTACAAATCATCAGCGATCAGCTCGCCGGCGATCACGCCGTACTTGTTGGTTTCCTGCGGATCCACTTCCTGGATCGCAACGATGGTGCAGCGATACTGCTCGTACAGCTTGACCATCTGGGTCAGGACGCCGTCACCTTCGAGGTTGACGCACAAGTCGTCCGCCAGCACTACCGCGAACGGTTCGTCACCGATCAGTGGGCGGCCAGTCAGGATCGCGTGGCCCAAGCCTTTCATTTCGGTCTGACGGGTGTAGGAGAACGAGCACTCGTCCAACAGTTTACGGATGCCGACCAGGTATTTTTCCTTGTCGGTGCCTTTGATCTGGTTTTCCAGCTCGTAGCTGATGTCGAAGTGGTCTTCCAGAGCGCGTTTGCCGCGACCGGTAACGATGGAGATTTCGGTCAACCCAGCGTCCAGTGCTTCTTCGACGCCGTACTGGATCAGTGGCTTGTTTACCACCGGCAGCATTTCTTTGGGCATGGCTTTAGTCGCTGGCAGGAAGCGAGTACCGTAACCGGCTGCTGGGAACAAGCATTTCTTGATCATAAAAGTCCTTGATAGGGCTGTGTGTACGAGTTTCGGCGCAGTCTAATCAGGCGGCACGCACCTTACAATGCCCCGCACTGGCTAACCGATGCCATCATAGAGAAATATTCTCGCGGATAGTTCCCGAGATAGCTCCGCAGCCTTTATAGATAGCACAGACAACCAGATCTGCACGGCCTCGAATCCTACACCATCAGCACCCATTGAGCGCATTTGGCGCTATCATTGCGCGATTGAACCAGTCAACGAGGCAGATAGATGTCGGAAGCAAAAAGTGTCAACGGGTTCCTGATCAATCAGGCGAAAGACGGCCAGTGGTGGATATTCAACTTCGGCGGCGGCGAGGAGATCGCCGGTCCTTTCCCGACCGAAGCGAAGGCGATTGAAGTGGCATCCGTATTGGAGCTCGAACACCCAGCCCCGAAGCGTCGCGGCAAGGACAAGTCCTGAGAAGCACCCGACTCGACCCAAGCCCTGCTCGCGCAGGGCTTTTTTGTGATTGCCTGCAACCAAGTGGCCATTCGCTATAACCTTTTGATGCCAGCGCTGTCACAGGCTCAGCCCCTTCATCCTGACGACGACAACGACATGAATAAATTTTTGCCCCTGATCGCGGCACTGGCCCTGAGCGGCTGCGCCACTTCCGAAACGACCTACCTGAACAGCGGCGAGCAAGGCTTGGCGATCGACTGCTCCGGGGAAGCTAATTCCTGGGCCACCTGCTACGAAAAAGCCGATGCCTCTTGCGCCGGCACCGGCTATCGGATCGTCGGTACCGACGGAACACCTTCGACCAAGGAAAGCGACAAGACCCTGGGTGTCGACGTCGGCAACTACAAGAACCGCAACGTCGTGGTGGTCTGCAAGTAAGGCGCCCTGCCCTACATGTGAATTTCGGCGAACTTGATCCCGAGGCCGCGCACCGTCTCGATCAATTCATCGAGGCTACTGAAGGATTCGACTTCATCGTTTTCATCCACCAGAAAGTAACTGCGCCCGGCGCTTTTCTTGAAAAACACGATCCATTCTCCCGGATTCGCCGGATTCTGAATCACGTGAGTGGCAGAGATGTGACCCTCTGCATGGCGCTCCCGTACCTGCTCTCGCTTCATGCTCGACTCCAGAAATGACAATGCCGCCAAAGCGCTGCTTTGGCGGCATCGGTGCTGACGGGCGACAGTCTATCAGCCGGAAATGCATGCAGTAGCGGCATCGCGTACATCCATGGGGCGCAACGGCACATTGGAGATACGCTCATGCAACTTGATGCTGCTGCCAGTGGAGCGGTCTTCGATATCAAATACCGCGGCCGGCCCCGAGGAGAACTTCTGCGGCACGATGACTCGCATACCGTCCTTGTGCGGCTCGACTTGCAGGGCTCCCCGGCTGCTGGCCAGTTTTTCGGTCAGGCATTGCGCGTACTCATGAGGCTTCTTGCCTGAAATCACGCTCATGGTCGGCAGCGACTCATTGATCTCCGAGACACTCGCACAACCACTCATCGCTATCGCCATAGGCAGGACCAGTACACCCCACTTCATACAACACCTCCGATAAAGACACTCCGACAGTACAAATGCTGTTTTTCTCCGAGGCTTGCTGCGTTTATCGCTCATAGAATTCCGTATAACTGTTTTTAATTGTCAAAGCAGACCTCGACGACCGGATAATAACCCGTTCGGGCTGATAAACTGCGCCAATCGCACATGCTATCGTTTTGATTTTGTAGAAAAAGCCCTTCTGGAGGCGCCTCATGAAATTTATCCACCAGCGCGAGCACCTCAACGAAGACGACATCGTCGTCATTCAATGCTCCCAAACATGCAATATCCGCTTGATGAACGACGCCAATTTCCGCAGCTTCAAGAATGGCGGCCGCCACACTTACCATGGTGGAGCATTCGACACTTTCCCGGCCCGAATTACTGCACCGAGCACCGGCTTCTGGAACATCACCATCGACACGGTCAACCGCCGGCCGATCAGCGTGACTCGCAAACCGACCCTGACTCACACCATCAAGATCATCCGCCGCTCCAGCACGAAACTGAGCTGAGTGACACCCAAACACCAAGACAAGCAGGTATGACCGTGGCCCAAACGACCAAGTACGTCATCAAATACAAACTCAATGGTGAGCGTCGCTTCGAATTTGCCCAGCTTGAAAACGGCACCGAAGAAGAAGCCAAGGCCGCGCTGGACGCTCTTCATGGTTCGAGCGACGACGTCATCAGCGAAATAAGCGTCAGCAAAGCGCTGTAACGGGATCTGGAGCGACAACATGGATGTCTGCTCCTGCCTCTGGAATTCAACCGCAAGTGCCGGAGTGTTAACGAAGTCCCCTCTCCCTAGACTGGCCACCTCAACCTTTGGTTAAGGAGTCAGAACATGTCTACTTCCTCGATTCGCTTCATCAGTGGCACTTCCAGCCTTGGCGTCTTGCTGCTCGCATTCAGCGCCGAGGGTTTGTGTGCGCTGCTGATCGGTGATGACCTGGCAACGCTGGAGCGCGATCTTTCGCAACGCTTCCCCGGCCAACAAGCACCGCAGCGCGATGAGGGCTTGATTCCTGCGCTGGAGCAAACCCTGCGCCACCTCGAAGACCCGCGCACCACCCTGGATTTGCCGCTGGATCTGACGGGCAGCGTGTTTCAACGGCGAGTCTGGGATGCCCTGCGGCAAATACCGGTGGGTGAAACGGCCAGCTATCTGGATATCGCGCGACAACTGGGGCAACCCACGGCTTTTCGGGCGGTGGCCAATGCCTGCGGAGCGAACCCGCTGGCTGTGATCGTGCCGTGCCATCGGGTGCTGCGTCAGGATGGCAGCCTCGGCGGCTACCGTTGGGGGCTGGAGCGCAAACGGCAGCTGCTGGAGCGTGAGGCACAGCGATGAGCGAGCGTTCTCTCGATGGACTGGACTGGGTCATGCTGGAACAGCAACTCGATCAGGATGGCTGCGCGATCATCAGGTCGCTTTTAAGCCACGAGGCGTGCAATGAAATCAGCGCTCTGTATGCCAGTCCCGAACCGTTTCGCTCGCAAGTGATCATGGCTCGTCACGGCTTTGGTCGTGGCGAGTACAAATACTTCAGGTACCCGCTGCCGGATATCGTCGCCCGTTTGCGCAGTGCGCTTTACCCCAGACTGGTGCCGATAGCCAATCGCTGGTACGAGCACATGGACCTGTCGACACGTTTCCCGGAAACCCATGAGGCGTTCCTCGAACGCTGTCATGCCGCCGGTCAGGAACGCCCGACGCCGTTGTTGCTGCAATATGGACCGCAGGACTACAACTGCTTGCATCAGGACCTGTACGGCGAACACGTCTTCCCGCTGCAAGTGGCGATTCTGCTGTCAGAGCCGGACGACGATTTCACCGGTGGCGAGTTCGTGCTGACGGAACAGCGCCCACGGATGCAGTCGCGCCCTCAGGTCATCGGCCTGAAGAAAGGTGACGGGCTGATCTTTGCCGTCAACCAACGACCGGTCAAAGGCGTTCGTGGCTATTACCGAGTCACCCTGCGCCACGGCGTGAGTCGCCTGCACAGTGGAAAACGGCATACCCTTGGAATCATCTTTCACGATGCGTTATGACCCCATGAACCCGATCACCTTCGACTTGTTTGCCGACGCGGAACCCGAGCAGCAACCCAGGCTCGATCGTATCGGCGAACAGTCCTGCGTCCTCAGAGGTTTTGCCCTGCCCTGGCTGGATCAGTTGCTGCCCGCCCTGGACGCGGTTTTGGCGGCGGCACCGTTTCGGCAGATGATCACGCCCGGGGGCTTTACCATGTCGGTCGCCTTGAGCAGTTGCGGCGTGCTGGGCTGGACCACCGACCGCAGCGGTTATCGCTATACCCGCCATGATCCGCAGACCGGTCAACCCTGGCCGAAAATGCCCGAGGTGTTTTTCGAACTGGCACAAGCGGCGGCGCGGGAAGCGGGGTTTGCGGATTTCGTGCCTGATTCCTGCCTGATCAACCGTTATGTTCCCGGAGCCAAGATGTCGTTGCACCAGGACAAAGACGAAGTTTCCTACGCAGCGCCCATTGTTTCAGTGTCCCTGGGATTGCCGGCGATGTTCCTGTTCGGCGGCTTCGAGCGTAGCGATAAAAGCCAACGAGTGCCGCTGTTGCATGGCGACATTGTGGTCTGGGGCGGCGTGGATCGCTTGCGCTATCACGGGGTCTTGCCGATCAAGGACGGCCAACACCCGCGACTGGGCGAGCAACGGATCAATTTCACCTTTCGTACCGCCGGATGAAGCCTTCGAATTCGACCGCAAGACCCGGGGTGCAGCGACCCCGTCGGCTGGTTAATCTGCATGAAACGGATCAACGGACATGAAGCCATGACAAGCCATTCGACAAAGATCGCCACCGAGAACGATCCTCGCTGGGCCGCCGTCGTCGCGCGTGATCCCCGGGCAGACGGACAGTTTGTGTATGCGGTGAAAACCACCGGCATTTACTGCCGCCCCAGCAGCTTGGCGCGCTTGCCGAAACCGCAGAACGTCGAATTCTTCGACACGGCCGAGCAGGCCCAGGCGGCGGGTTATCGCCCCAGCAAGCGGGCCGCGAAGGATCAAAGCGACATCGCCGCGCAACATGCTGCGACGGTGGCGGCCGCTTGCCGCCAGATCGAAACCGCGGAGAGTCTGCCTGTCCTGAGCGAGCTGGCCTCTGCTGCGGGCCTGAGTAGCTTTCACTTCCATCGGGTGTTCAAAGCGGTTACCGGTCTGACGCCCAAGGGTTACGCCACAGCTCATCGTTCACGCAGGGTCCGTGAGCGTCTCACGGACGGAGACTCGGTGACCGACGCGCTGTATGACGCCGGCTTCAACTCCAACAGCCGTTTCTATGAAGCCGCCGATCAACTATTGGGCATGAAACCCGGTGATTACCGCGCCGCCGGTCAGAACAACGACATTCGTTTTGCCGTCGGCCAGTGCTCCCTTGGGGCGATTCTGGTGGCGCAGAGTGAGCGCGGTGTTTGCGCGATCCTGTTGGGCGATGACCCGCACCAACTGGTCTGCGATCTGCAGGACAAGTTTCGACGTGCGAATCTGATTGGCGCCGATCACACGTTCGAGCAACTGATCGCCAAGGTTGTAGGTTTTATCGAAGCGCCAGCCCTGGGCCTGGACTTGCCGCTTGATGTTCGTGGCACCGCTTTTCAAGAACGGGTCTGGCAAGCCCTGCGGGAGATTCCCGTCGGTTGCACCGCCAGCTACGCCGATATCGCTCAGCGAATCGGCGCGCCAAAAGCGATGCGCGCCGTGGCTCAAGCCTGCGGCGCGAACAACCTGGCGGTGGCGATTCCGTGCCACCGCGTGGTGCGCAGCGACGGCAACCTCTCGGGCTATCGCTGGGGTGTGGAACGCAAGCGTCAGTTGCTTGAACGCGAAAACCCGTCTGAGTCCTGAATGCCGATATAGACCGACACTGAATCCGGGCTGGTATAGACCTCGAAGTCGGTGGCGAACGTGCGGCAAACCTGCGGGTTGTCCTTAAAGTAGGCCCAGATCAGGCCCCAAGTCTGAATGACGCTGTCCGGCATCGCCCCTTTGGCGCTGAACACCAGGTAATCGCCTCCCTCCACCTGAATCTGCGGAAAGTCCTCGGAGGGCGCGGTGACCGCCACCCCCGCGGTCACATCGAAGTGGCCCGAAGCGTCGGACTCGTAGTTGGAGTAGACGCCGTACATGAAGGAATCCGGCTGTTTGTGGGGGATCTTGTCGAAGATGTCCTCAACGAAAAATTGTTCCCACATCGGGCCGATGCGCGCAGTGTCTGGTTGCTGCTCTGCGGCATTACAGGTGCGCACTTGCAGGCCCGAGACGATAAAGGGCCGCACTTCACGCTGCTTTACATCCATGGTCGATAGTCCTTGTCTCTGTCGTTTGTCTGTTTGATTGGCGGTGAGACAGTCAACGATTGACGTCGACCACCACCCGCCCACGCAATTGACCGGCGAGCAATCGCGGTGCAGCCTCGATCACTTCGCTCAAGCCGATTTCGTGGCTGATCAGCGGCAGCAAGGTGAAGTCCAGATCCTTGGCCAGACGATTCCAGGCCAGTATCCGCTTGGCTTTGGGCTGAGTCACGCTGTTGATCCCGGCCAGGGTCACACCGCGCAAAATGAACGGTGCGACTGAAGCCGGGAAGTCCATGCCTTGCGCCAGGCCACACGCGGCGACAGTGCCGTTGGCCTTCGTGCTGGCACAGGCGTTGGCCAGGGTGTGGCTGCCGACCGAGTCGATGACCGCCGCCCAACGCTCCTTGGCCAAGGGTTTGCCCGGCTCGGACAACGTGGCGCGGTCGATGATTTCGCTGGCGCCGAGTTGCTTGAGGTAATCGTGTTCGGAGGTTCGGCCAGTGGACGCGACCACCCGATAGCCCAGCTTGTTCAACAGTGCGATGGCGAAACTGCCTACACCGCCATTGGCGCCGGTGACCAATACGTCGCCCTGCTCGGGCGTCACGCCGTTATGTTCCAACGCCAGGATGCTCAGCATCGCCGTGTAACCCGCCGTGCCGATGGCCATCGCTTGCGCCGTGGTGAATGCCTTGGGCAGCGGAATCAGCCAGTCGCCATTCAAGCGAGCCTTCTGCGCGAGTCCACCCCAATGCCCTTCGCCAACACCCCAGCCATTGAGTACGACCTGATCACCGACCTTGTAGTCCGGATGCCCACTGACTTCGACAGTACCTGCCAGATCGATCCCCGGCACCATCGGGAATTTTCGCACCACCGGGCTGCTGCCGGTAATCGCCAGGCCATCCTTGAAGTTCAGCGTGCTGTACGCCACACGCACCGTCACATCGCCCTCGGGCAGTTGATCGTCATTGATCTCTTGCAGTGTGGCCCGGTAACCGCTGTCGTCTTTGTCGATCAAAATGCCTTGGAACATTGCTGCCTCCAGATGGAATCACTCAGTTGTCGTGCAGTTGAAATAACACATAGCAACATTTCACCGTACTCGACTTTAAGCCAAGAATGGCACACGAACTGAAAACTCGACTGGCCTTGTATCAGTCATTGCTGATACAAAAACGGTCCTACCGTCCCTGCCCTGTTATGACGTCGGAGAACCCTTCAAATGAGCAAATGGCCAGACACCCGCATTCTTGATCTGCTTGGCATTGAGCTGCCGATCATCCAGGCGCCCATGGCCGGCGCGACCGGTTCGGCCATGGTTATCGCAGCCAGCAACGCCGGCGGCCTGGGCTCGATGCCGGCCGCCATGTTGAGCATCGATCAGTTGCGTGAGGAGCTGAAAACGATTCGGCAACACACTCAGCGCCCGATTAACGTCAACTACTTCTGCCATCAGACTCCCGCCGCCGATGAGCAGCGCGCTCAAGACTGGAAGAATCTGCTGGAGCCCTACTACCGGGAACTTGGCGTGGACTTCGACGCGCCGACGCCGGTGTCCAATCGAGTACCGTTCGATAGCGCGGCCTGCGAAGTGATTGAAGAGTTTCGCCCCGAAGTCGTGAGTTTTCACTTCGGCCTGCCGGAAAAGTCCCTGCTGGATCGCGTGAAAGCCACTGGGGCGAAAGTGCTCTCCTCGGCCACCACCGTCGAAGAGGCGATCTGGCTCGAACAACAGGGTTGTGACGCGATCATCGCCATGGGGTACGAAGCCGGTGGCCATCGGGGCATGTTTCTCAGTGATGATCTGAGCAGCCAGGTGGGCCTCTTTGCGCTGGTGCCGCAGATCGTCGATGCGGTGAAAGTACCGGTGATTGCTGCCGGCGGGATTGCCGATGCACGAGGCGTCGCGGCGGCTTTCCTGTTGGGGGCTTCGGCGGTGCAAGTGGGCACGGCGTACTTGTTCACGCCAGAGGCCAAGGTCAGCGCTTCTCATCACAAGGCGTTGCGCACGGCCAAGGAAAGTGAGACAGCCGTCACTAACATTTTCACCGGACGCCCGGCGCGCGGCATTCTCAATCGGGTGATGCGCGAACTCGGGCCGATGAGCGCCAAAGCACCGGCCTTCCCGCTGGCGGGTGGTGCGCTGATGCCATTGCGGGCCAAGGGGGAAGCGGATTTCAGCAATCTCTGGGCGGGGCAGGCATTCACGCTCGGCGTTGAAATGACCACGAGTGAACTGACCCGGCGTTTGGCTGAGGAAGGATTGGCCAAGTTGGTTCGTCGGTAACGCACGTCCGTGTAGCAGCTGCCGAAGGCTGCGTTCGGCCGCGAAGCGGTCGTGAAACCAGACACCGCGGTCTTTCAGGCTAACCGTGGCAGCTGGATTTACGACTGCTGCGCAGCCGAACGCAGCCTTCGGCAGCTGCTACAGGGTCATGCGTGGTCTCAACAACGCGCATTCAGCACATTCCGTTTGCAGGCATTTCGCTATATATTCCGCTATATAGCGTTTACCAATTGCCTCAACGGAGCCGTTTCATGACCATTCGTGCCTCACGTTTTGCCCCCACCTGCCTGGCAACCCTGCTGGCAGTGTTCGCTTTCGGGTCCACCCAGGCGGATGAAGTCCAGGTTGCCGTCGCCGCCAACTTCACTGCACCGATTCAGGCGATCGCCGCCGATTTCGAAAAAGACACCGGGCATAAACTGGTCACTTCCTTTGGTGCAACCGGCCAGTTCTATACCCAGATCAAGAACGGCGCACCGTTCGAAGTGTTCCTCTCTGCGGACGACACCACCCCGCAAAAACTCGAAACCGAAGGCGACACGATCAAGGGCTCGCGCTTCACCTACGCCGTCGGCACCCTGGCGCTGTGGTCGGCGAAAGAAGGTTACGTCGATGCCAAAGGCAAAGTGTTGAGCGACAACCAGTATCAGCACCTGTCCATCGCCAACCCGAAAGCGGCGCCTTACGGCCTGGCCGCTACTCAGGTACTGGCCAAGTTGGGCCTGACCGACAAGGTCAAAGCCAAGATCGTTGAAGGCCAGAACATCACCCAGGCCTATCAATTCGTCTCCACCGGCAACGCCGAACTGGGTTTTGTAGCCTTGTCGCAGATCTACAAAGACGGCAAAGTCACCGGCGGCTCGGCCTGGATCGTTCCAGCCGACATGCACGACCCGATCAAACAAGATGCGGTAATTCTCAACAAGGGCAAGGACAACCCGGCTGCCAAGGCGCTGGTTGAGTACCTCAAAGGCCCGAAAGCAGCCGCAATTATCAAATCCTACGGTTACCAACTCTAAATGACGCTATCGAGTGCCGACTTTTCCGCCATCTGGCTGACCCTGAAACTGGCGTCGCTGACGACGGTTATCCTGCTGGTCATCGGCACTCCGATTGCGTTATGGCTGTCGCGCACCCGCTCGTGGTTGCGCGGCCCGGTCGGGGCGGTCGTCGCCCTGCCCCTGGTGCTGCCGCCGACGGTGATTGGCTTTTATCTGTTGCTGGCGCTCGGCCCTAACGGGTTTATCGGCCAGTTCACCCAATCACTGGGACTTGGCACCCTCACGTTCAGTTTTGCGGGGTTAGTGATCGGCTCGGTGCTCTACTCGATGCCGTTCGTGGTCCAGCCACTGCAAAATGCTTTTTCTGCCATCGGCACTCGCCCATTGGAAGTGGCCGCGACCTTACGCGCCAATCCCTGGGACACTTTTTTCAGCGTGATCCTGCCGCTGGCCCGCCCCGGTTTCATCACCGCTGCCATTCTCGGTTTCGCCCACACCGTGGGTGAATTCGGCGTGGTGCTGATGATCGGCGGCAATATTCCCGACAAGACCCGCGTGGTCTCGGTGCAGATCTACGATCACGTCGAAGCCATGGAATACGCCCAGGCCCATTGGCTGGCCGGGGCAATGCTGGTGTTCTCCTTTATTGTGTTGCTGGCGCTTTACTCCAGCCGTAAAACCAAAGCGGGCTGGAGCTGATCGATGATTCATACGCGTCTGAAACTGAAGTATTCAGGGTTCGCCCTGGAAGTGGATCTGCAATTGCCCGGCCGCGGAGTCACTGCGCTTTACGGTCATTCCGGTTCGGGCAAGACCACCTGCCTGCGCTGCATTGCTGGCCTGGAGAAGGCCGAACAGGGCTTCATCCAGGTCAACGACGAAGTCTGGCAGGACAGCGACAAGAAAATTTTCGTGCCGCCACACAAACGTGCGCTGGGTTACGTCTTCCAGGAAGCCAGCCTGTTTCCCCATCTGTCGGTGCTGGCCAATCTGCAGTTCGGCCTCAAGCGCATCCCTCGCCCCCAGCGACGGGTCGACATGGCTCACGCGACCGAACTGCTCGGGATCGGCCATTTGCTGGATCGCCATCCGCAGCACCTTTCCGGCGGTGAACGGCAGCGGGTCGGCATCGCCCGCGCCCTGCTCACCAGCCCGAAACTGTTGCTGATGGACGAGCCGCTGGCGGCATTGGATAGCCAACGCAAAAACGAAATCCTGCCTTACCTGCAACGACTGCACGATGAACTGGATATCCCGGTGCTGTACGTCAGCCACTCACAGGATGAAGTCGCGCGGTTGGCCGATCACCTCGTTCTGCTCAGCAATGGCAAGGCGCTGGCCAGTGGCGCTATTGGCGAAACGCTGGCCCGTCTCGACCTGCCCCTGGCACTGGGCGACGACGCCGGCGTGGTGATCGAGGGCCACGTCAGTGCCTATGACGCCGACTATCAGTTGCTGACCCTGCAACTGCCGAACACGACCCTGAACATTCGCGTGGCTCACTCACCGATGACCCCGGGTCAGGCGCTGCGCTGTAAGGTTCAGGCGCGAGATGTCAGCCTGAGCCTGCAAAGCGTCGAGCAAAGCAGCATCCTCAATCGCCTGCCGGTCACCGTGATCAGTGAATTGGGCGCCGACAACGCCGCCCACGTGCTGATTCGTCTGGACGCTGGCGGCACACCGCTGCTGGCGCGGATCACCCGCTACTCCCGGGACCAATTGGGCGTGCACCCCGGCCAGCAGCTCTGGGCACAGATCAAGGCGGTGGCGGTGCTGGCATAAATCCGCTGGCACGACTGCAACGGCGTGCGGTCAATGGCTGTAACGGCCCCTGCTCCCTCGCCAAGGACTACCGTCATGCCCGATATCGCGCTGCCCGATGTGCTGCCATCCGACCTGCATTACGTCGATGACACCCAGCCCGGTATCACCCGCAAGAAACTGCGCGGCAAGTTCTGCTATTACGACCCCGCAGGTCAACGCATCACCGATCAAGACGAAATCAAACGCATCAATGCCCTCGCCGTGCCCCCGGCCTACACCGATGTGTGGATCTGCGCAGACCCGCGCGGCCATCTGCAAGCGACCGGTCGTGATGCCCGAGGTCGAAAGCAGTACCGTTATCACCCACGCTGGCGAGAATTGCGCGATGCTGACAAGTACTCACGTTTGCGGGACTTTGGGTTGGCGCTGCCAAAACTGCGCAAACAGCTTGAAGCACTGCTGGCGGCTCCCGGCTTCAGTCGCGACAAAGTCATGGCCACGGTCATCACCTTGCTTGATGCGACGCTGATCCGGGTCGGCAACCCCCAGTACGCTCGGGACAACCGATCCTACGGCCTGACCACCCTGCGCAACCGTCACGTCGAGGTCAACGGCAATGCGATCCTGTTCCAGTTCCGTGGCAAGAGCGGCGTCGAGCACCAGATCACCGTGAAAGACCGACGCCTGGCGCGGATCATCAAACGTTGCCTGGATATTCCCGGGCAAAACCTGTTTCAGTACCTGGATGAAAACGGTGAGCGACACACCGTCAGCTCCTCCGACGTAAACGCCTACCTGCAAACCCTCACCGGTGCCGACTTCACTGCCAAGGATTACCGCACCTGGGCCGGCAGCGCATTGGCGTTGGCAGTTTTGCGGGAACTGCAGTGGGAGCCCGAGTCGGATGCCAAACGGCATGTGGTGGAGATGGTCAAGAACGTTGCCAAACAACTGGGCAATACTCCGGCCGTCTGTCGCAAGTGCTACATCCACCCGGCGGTGCTCGATGGTTTTCTTTTGGGGACGTTGGCTGAGCTGCCCAGGCCACGAGCGCGTAAAGGGCTCCGGGCAGAGGAAGTCGGGCTGGCAGTGTTTTTGGAGAAGATGATCGCAACCGTTGAAGCGACGAACTGACCTGTCTATTTTTTGCACGATCGCAAATGGCTTCTATAGTTGTTGTGAACCTGAATTAGCTGTGGTGACGCCATGGAAGACATTTTCGTTGTGAAGCGTTGCAACAAGATCATCATCTATGGCCGCCGAGCCGGAGATACCAACCATCCACCACCCGATGCCGCCGTCTGGTATCGCATCGCCGATACTCGAACCCGTGGCTTCATCGGTGACGGTTTCGACCATGAAGAAGACGCCCGGCGTGAATGCCGGCAGCTCAATGCCAGGTCGCAAGTGACGGTCCGAGAAGGCTGATGCCACCTGCCTTTCACGGGTCTATACTGAAAAAAGCTGAAGGATTAGCGACCCCATCGGCAGACAGCTCGCTCCCCCGCGGGCTTTTTGCTGCCAGTTAAAGGTTTCTTGAACGGAGGTGTTTGCCATGTCCGAAAAAGAGTCCATCACCACCCTGCTCACCCTGCTCGACTCCCGTCAGGCTCGCCTGGCAGCGGCATGCAAGGAAATCGCCGACTGGGTCGATCATCAAGGCGGGCACCCGACGGCCCTCCGAATCCGTGATCGGCTGAACGACATCGAGAAAGACGCGCCACTGATTCGCAATACGCTGTCGTCGCTCAAACCTGTCGACCCGCCCCTGCCGCGGTTCAGATGATTCTGATCTGGACACCCTCAAGGAGACGGCCTGATTCAGGACGCATAAACGGCGACCTTATCGTCACCGGGTGCGTCCTTGCCTGAGCGCTTCCTGCTACATCCCCAACCCAGCCTGGCGCTGGGCTTTTTTATGGCTGCGCCGTCTGTTTCACACTGCGTTCACATCCCAGGCTCTAGATTTACCGGACTCCTTTGATGAATCCCCCCTGGCCCGCCCGCATGCAGGCCTTTTTTTTGCCCATTACGCAGGCAACGAACGTCACCGTACGCTGGAGGTCAAACGATCACACGTCACGAAGGAGGCGTCTGATGGTTACTCACTTCAAAGTCGGCGGGCATCTGGCCTGCGGTCACAAAGGCAGCAAACTCGTATCAACCAGTGAACTTACCCGGGTGAAATGCAGAAGCTGCCGAAACACCGACGCGTTCAAGGATGCGCGCAAAGAACAGCGCAACGCTGCACGCCGCGCCGCACGCAAAGCCAAAGTTACGCATACAGCCAATGACTGGCGCGCGGCCTGGATCGAACGGCTCACCGCCATGGAAGGACTGCAACGATTGCCTCGTGGTTTTACCGGTCAGCCTTTCGTTTAGCTGACAGCGTCGGCGGCTGAATCGAATTCACTCGATCCGGCCGCTGGCGCCATGATTTCCAGCAACGACATGCGTTTGAAGGCCTCGACCAGACCACGCCTCTCCTCGGGTGGCAATACACCGGTTGCCGATGGCGTACAGCTTGCGCTGGGGCGGCCGGCGCGGGACTTTTCCGACTATGTGCGGCGCACGGCTGCTATGGGCGTCTGGGCAAATGAGGGATGAAATCGAGTATTGCATTCCATCACAAACCCAATAATGGCACCAGTGAAGTGCCCCCAGCATCCTGCCATTTTTTGGCGGCAAACAGATTTCTCGACTAGGGTTCTATCGAATCGAAATGGCGCCGGCTGCGCTGGCGGGCCTTGATCAAGGAGGAGACAGATGACACCTATTCGTATTGCTGAGAAAACTTATCGCACTTGGTCCAGCCCTATCTTGCTTGAACTCAAGGAAAGAGAGCATCAGCTCGATCCGGCAGCCCGCCAGGCCCTTCAAAATGTCTTGGTAGAGAGAAGGCTCGTCGATACCGGCAACCCTTCTGGCGAAGATCGACGCGGCGCTAATTCAGGGGCTAGCGGTCGGGATCAATAGCCGTGGTCAACTAAAAATAACGGACCAGAAACAAACAAGGGTTTGCATCAGCTTTCGCTCGCAAACCCTTGATTTAAGATGGTGCCGAAGCCGGAATCGAACCGGCACGCCCTTACGAGCGGGGGATTTTAAGTCCCAAGGGAAAATCAATCAGACTGCGCCTTTCAATAGGTTTTCCGGGTCGCAATCAGGTTCGGAAGAATGCCATGCAGCCCAATGTTTCCGCATACCTGCAAAAGATTGCGGCCCGGAAAAACCTATGATTTAGGTTCATAAATAATCGCTCAGCGCGAGATGAGAGAAACAAAGGTATGCCGATTCTGCATATCTCTACGCGCGCAAGCGATTGCACTAGACCCCTAGCACCCCATGCACGCAGTACCCCTGTAAGACCTTGTGAAATGGCCGTTTTTACTGGCGCTCGCTGCAATCGAATGTCCACAAGTGCTTACACGTGCGTGAGAGAGTCACGCAAATGTCACGCACGCCTTTTTGGCCCATCCCAGCGTTTTGCCGACCGAATATATCCCCTCCCTCAATAGCCCCGCACCACCACAAGCGGCACTGAGGTAACCGTCGACTTCCTCGGCAGTAGGAGCGGTTCCCTGCGCGAACCGGTCAGCTATGCTCGACCGAGAATGGCCTGAATTGGTTAGTGGGTAGAGAAGCGCTGATTGGCAGACTACGCTACGACTATTGCCGGTACTGAGAGAGTAAATTTGGTTCTCCGGCGACAGTGCATAAATCCCTTCTCCGGTCATCGGAGCGTCGCAACTCCCAACCTAGTCAGGGATAGACGAGAAGTAGGGAATGCAATCCACCGCACACGTAAAGTCATCACGCGAGCTGGTATCAAATTATGAACATCCGGACGCAAGGAGATCGATTGCATGCTTACAGAAGAACAGCATCGGCTATGGAACAGGGCTCTAGACCTTGAGAAGCAAATTTCCGACAGAAAACGAGAGGCCTTTTCTAAGCTAAAAACCTCCTTCCGTTCGATCAAGCAAAAAAACTTCGGAAATCTGGCACGGGCGGGTCGCGAAGGCAAACTGCCGAAGGATGTAGCTGCGGCAGTTGCGGAATACGATGGCCCCATCACCCAAATGGTTGAGGAGGCCAAACACTGCCGTCAGAAAAAAGACTGGCTGATCCAACAGCAGCTTGAATCGGATACTCGGCCACTGTTGAACCCCGCCCTTGACCCCATTCCTCCAGGACCCTATCCAAAGCTGAAGGACTGTAAGATCTATCCGCTACGACAATGCTGCGACTATGGCGAGAATGAACAGGCACGTTGGAACAGGTGCGAGTACATGAATCGGATTAGATCGTCCCCGGATCCTAAAGCCTTGCGATGTACGGCGCCAGACTGATGATACAAGAATGCCACGAATAGTTGCTCCTGGCTGATCTCTGCCAAGTACCGCTCCTGCCTACTTGCACTTGCACTTGCACTTGCACTTGCACTTGCACTTGCACTTGCACTTGCACTTGCACTTGCACTTGCACTTGCACTTGCACCCCATGCTGGGGCCTTTAGCCACCTAAGCATCTGTTTTAAAAGGATAACAGGGCTTTCCTATGGTGGCAAAACATCCGCTTTTTTGTGCCTATGCAAACGGAAAACCGGGACCTGCAGCGGTGGTTTTGCGCAGTCGAGCGGCAGGCCGCGACGATTCATGATGATCTTCAATCAGCGTCTTAGCGCAGTGAAATCTTACGATTTATTTTTTCAGATCGGAGTGAAGATTCCGTAAAAGTGTGCCGATTAGTCAGTTGAGTACAAGCTGCACAAAAGCCGTGCAGCGCTCACGAACGGAGTATTCATGACTACTATCGCTTTTCTCCTGGCACTTACGGCTGTCTGGTACGTCTTCGGGCTTTCGGTGCCGCGCAACAAGCGCGGCCTCACAGACGCCATCTGCAAGATTCTCTTGGGCTGCAGCTTGATCGCCATCGCAATCAATCTCTTCAGTTTCTGATTTGATAGCAAGCCGGGGGATTGCCCTAGGCCTGCTAGTACTGCAGCGGTACGCGAAACATCGGGGCTTTGCATTTCTGCGCTGGAACAGAATTACACGGCGATTCTAAAGGGGTAAGGCAAAGTACTCAGGGCCAATAAAACCGGGCACCTCCTGACGTTGGAATACCCGGTTTACACCCTGATTACACGGTCATTGGTACAAAAATTGGTACAAGAACTACTCCCTGCGCTGGCGTTCAGCCGAGCAGCGTCGGGAGAGTTGACTGGCTTAAGGCGGGCCGGAAGCTACCTTGCTGCCCTGTATTGTGATATCAATTCGTGTTATCAGAGCTTTTATCACGGAGAACCATCCGTAGATATTTTTTTAGAACAAAAAAATGACGGACTTTTTCATGCAAAATGGCAATCCAGCTGCACGACTTTTAGATGTCCTAAATGAGACCCTTGCCGTACAAAAAAACATATCCACCCGTCAAGCTTGGGGGCAAGTACTAAAGTCCAGAGATAATCAAGCATTAATGTACGATCGCCTAGCGAAACTAATGTTGCTATCTGAAGAAACCAGCGAATTAGTGAATAGCCTATTCCCCAGACAATTAAGAGCCACTACCGCTTGGAAAACCGCGTTAGATACAGCTTTTACTAGTCAAAACATGCACGCTACAATTGATTCATTTCAGAATCATATAACCAACACAGCGATTGACCATTTAACGTCTGCTGTAGACTTAATCGACCTTAAAAACCCAACCATACTTAACGCAAATGATATCGCAGACTTTACCCAGAAACTGAATGATTTAATTTCTGAGGTGCTTAACGGGGAGTTTGAAGATAAGGTTCAAGAGTATCTCGTAAGATCCCTTCGAAAAGTGATTATTGCTCTCGATGAATATCGATTGAGCGGCTCAATCCCTGTAACAACATCGATAGAATCAATGCTAGGGCATAGCTTCTTTGATAGAGATTACGGAAACGCACTGAATGAAACTGAAACCGGTTCGAAAATATTAACTATCCTTGGAGGAATAGCTGACGCCGTGACGGTTGCGACTCCAATTGCTCCATTATTATTTTCAGAAACGGTTAAAAAAATGCTCGGCGTTTTCTAAGTTCCTCCTTTTCAAAATAAATATCACGAAATCAATCAAGGCCTTTTAGCTAAAGGCCTTGCGTTCCTCCAGGCGCCCTGTCGAACGAACATACCCCCAACCTCGCAACGAGCAATCGAAGATAGGCACGACATTTAATTATGACGTCTCCACGGGTTTCAGCGGGGGACTGGCCTTTGATTTCAAAGGCCCAGCCCCAAGAATTCCCCGCTGCACTCCGTCATTCCCCGACAAATTGGCCCAAGAATTGGCCCAGCCATCTACGGCTTCCTGCCGGACGAAAGTCCATCGTAAGGTCACACCTCAGTACTGCAGCAGTACTAACGGAAAAGGCCTACAGGTCACGTATTTCAAAGGTATGCACTGGCAACTGTCTAAAACACCAACCCGACTTGAGCGCCTTTCGGCCCAATGAAAGCGAGCAAGGTCGACGTAGTTTTAGACAGCGTTTCACCACTTCTCCGGCGTCCTGCCGACCGAATCAAAATTCCCGTGTGACTGCTACGCTTTCCTCTTCCACGGAGGAACATCATGCCCAATTCTGACCTGCTCCCTTCCCTGCTCTACAAGATAAACGAAAACCAACTCGCCCTCGAAGCAGCCATTATGGAGCTGACCAACTGGGTCAAGCAGCGAGGCGGCGCAGAAGTCGCCGACAACGTGCGCGGCGCCTTGGACACCATCGACAAGAACGAGGAGTTCATCAAGCTTACGCTCGCGGTTCTGATGACCCCGGAGTGACTTGGAGCGACAGCTCGTCGCCTCACCCTCGCCACGATAGCCGCGCCTCGATTACTGTACATGTAACCAGTATTTGTACAGCGAACCCGTTCCCATGAATTTCGACCAGGCTAAAGCGCTGAGACTTCAGCAGTGGCGCTCGACCCTCGACGACCACGACTTTCGAATGCAGAACCCCGAGGCCCACCGACAGCCCCTTCACGAAATGAGTTCTGCCCTTATGACCGAGGGGTTGATCGATGAACTCCAGCAGTTCGACCTGAACGAGATGGCGAACGCTGCCTACTGGCACGCCGTGGAGGAATTGCAGACCGCATCGGGCCGCTACTGCGGCGCCTCTGCCTACGACGTTGTGCAACGGGGCAATGGCGAGCTATTAGGTCGCATCGGACAGTCAATTTTCTATGCCGCAAGGACGCTTGCCGACAGCGCACGATCCTCATACGACGGGAAGATTTACCGCGACGCCACGGGAGCGAACCTTGTGTTCAACCCGTCCGGAGTAGTTGCGAGAATTACCGGGCTTGTACTGACGCTCCCGGATGGGCAGCAATACGACCTTGTCGAAACCGGGCGAACACTCGAGGGGATCGCCCGTGAGCCGATTGAGGATCCGGACCTCTACCGTGCGCTGGTGGATGCCGCCCAGCTTGCCCAGGAGTGCCGCGACCTGCGTGCTTTCGAAAGAGTGCGACCCCGTGTCGATCTGGCTAGGTTCCACACCTGCCCCGCTTGCCTTGATCGTTTTGACCAGCGTGAAGATTGCCAGACATGCGCTGGCAAAGGGTTTGTAACGAAGCCTTCACCCGCTGGTCTACCCTGAATGCACAGCCGGAGGGTTCAATCATGTGCGGACGCCTTTCACAGTACCGGGGCATTCACGACTTCGTCGCGGCGCTCAGTATTCCAAACGCACTGATCAACTATGCTGACGATCAGCCTTTCGAGCGCTATAACGCCGCGCCGACCACCCAGCTTGCCCTCTTTCACCAAGAGGGTCAGTTTCTGCGGGCCGACATGGTTCGCTGGGGCTGGCGCCCGCACTGGGCGAAAGACCGCGCCGCGCCGATCAATGCTCGAGTAGAGAAAGTAGCCCATGGCCCATTCTTCAAAGCGATCTGGCCGCACCGGGCGATCATCGCCATCGACAACTGGTTTGAATGGGTTTATGAAGGCGGACCGAAGAAACAGCCCTTCCTCATTCGCCACCGCGACCGGACGCCAATCCTCTGCGCGGCGATCGGCCAGTACCCTACCGCCGAACATGAGCCTGGCGAGCATGACGGCTTCGTCATCATTACCGCCGACAGCGCCGGTGGGATGGTGGACATCCACGATCGGCGGCCAGTGACACTCTCTCCCGAATTGGCGAGTGAATGGCTGGACCCAGCGACACCAAAAGAGCGGGCCGAACAGATGGTACTGCTCCAGGGTGAGCCGACTGAGGCGTTCGAGTGGTTCAAGGTCGACCGAGCCATTGGCAATGTGCGCAACCAGGGGCCGGATTTGATTAAGCCAATTGTGCCAGACGGCTTGTTTTAAGTAGGCGCCAGCGACTTTAGCCGATCTTCAGTGGCGACATCGAAGATGACATAGAGCCGATCAATGGTTGACTCGTTCAGCGCGCAGGCCGATTCCAGTCCCAACACAAATCCCTCAGCCCGCGCGCCCGCCTTCCCCGCAACAATCATCGAGTCAGCCCGCGCGATTTGAGCAAGAAGCTTATCGGCTTCGCGCTCAATCTTTGGGGTAAGCGATATACCTTCCATGCGGCCATCCTTTCAATCAGAGAATGAAGGGTAGCTGCATATTCGCCTCACGGAATGTCCTTGAAGAAGATGTGATGGCCAAGCTTCAACGTCTCCTTCGCACCCTTCGCCCAAACCGGTGGCTTTGGCATAGTGGTCGCATAGTAGTGCGTGGCCCCGCCGGTTGGATCTGGCACCTTTCCGGCCATCACCTGGTCAGCAGCGATCTGTGCCTGAGCGAATTCGCGAAACGGAATCGGCTTCGCACCACTCAAGTAGGCGAAGTTCGGGTCGCTCCTGTTCCAACAGCTGAACTGGTACGGCTTCTGGCACACACCGGCGTATCCCTCGCCCCACCACGATTTATCTTTGCCGTCGTTAACACGGTTGCGAATGGTCCAGGCTACGGCGATCTGGCCGACAAGACTTTCTCCGCGAGCTTCCCCCCACAACGTGCGGGCGAGAATGTCTCGATCTTTTTCGGTGACAGGCATGCTTTTCTCCAGGCAAAAATAAACCCGCACTTGGCGGGCATCGGAGTTACGGGTTCGGTTAGGGAGAGGTCGGCCACGTCAGCACTGGCAGACTGCACTCAGGGAAGCCATCAGCTGTTGGCAGATCGCGAAGCGCTTGACGATAATCCAATGCGGCTTTGAGTGTGGTGGCTGTGAGTGTTGGGGTTGCGCCGGCCAGCAACTCGTCTTGATGCCTGATTATCATCCAGTCCGACGAATACAGAAGCTGTACGCGCCCATTCAAAAGGGCAGACACCTTTGCCGCGTGGATTTCTTCTGGCGTTGAGACCGGGTCTGGCTCGGGCAACGGACGGTCGGTAAGCGTCCAGTCAGTCCCATTGAATGTGCAGATTTGAGTGGCGCTATCAAAGTCGGGCGGGGCAACTTCTGTAGAGTTTGCTGGGAGAAGAAAAACACCCGGCTCCAGTGGAGATTCAAAGGCGTCCGCTATCCCGACGAACTCCATGCTTTCTGGGTTAAAGCTGTAAACAATCATTTTTCTTTATCCTCAATATTTAATGCAAGGCAGAAACGCAATGTTCTTCATCCGCGTTTCTGAACCACCGCCCGCCGAGCCCGTGTTACCAGAAACCCAGTTAGCAACTGTGGTGCTGCCACCACCGGCGGCTGTAGTGAAGAAGGTCGCAGAGCCATACGTGTGGGCGTGAGTTTGGAGTTGATCTGCCTGCAGGCTGCCGAATACACGACCAGGGTCGAGGCTAGCGCCGCCATCCCAGCCGCGAGGCGCCCTGCCACGAGCATCAGGAACGTTAAACGTGGTTGATCCATCACCCACACCAAATGGGCAGATAGCAACGATTGTTGTAGAGGTGGCCGTGGCGCTTGCAGACAGTGTGATGGTGCTGGCACCAACAGCAGTGATAGTCGCGGCAGCGGGAATGCCCGGGCCGCTAATCGGCATGCCGACCCACATAGCTTGCGGGCTGGCCACGCTTGAAATGCTATTGCTGCCCGATGTAACCGTGCCCGTCACTTGCGCCGTTATCGCGGCGAACAGTGTGGCGTAGGTGGTGCGCGATACTGCTGTACCGGAGGCCGCCAGATATCCACTGGGCGGAGACATTGTTGCAAACCAATCGACGCGCCCTGGCTGACCAATCAAAGTCGTCGCTTGACCCAACGTCAGCGCGTGCTGGCTTTGTGTGGCATTGCCCACTTGCCTGGCAGCCCCGGAACAGAACAGCAAGATGTACGAGCCGCCGCCAACGGAGCTATTCCACTGAGCCCATGCCTCGCCGTTAGCAACAATTTCGCCACCCTGGAGAGCGGAGTGAGCACCCCCGACGAGCGCTACGACACCAAGACCATCATTGATGGTGCAGGACCCGGTATTAGCGTTGGTCGCTTTGAAACGGATCGGGACGCTTTCGCTACGGGCAGTGATGGCCGGCGTAAAGTTGCACACATAAGCATTGGACGCTCCGGAGTCAATGGCAAAACAGGTCGCACTGACGGCATCCCGCAGTATGGAGTCCAGCGCCCCCATATCCAGCCAGGCTGTATTCGCGCTGTTACGCTTTTTCAAGCGATTCGTGCCAGTGTCAGCCCAGACCTGGCATGGGAATGTCGTGCTTGGCGCTGCCGCTCCGCTGCTTTGTGAGGCGAGCGCCTGCAGAGCGGCATTCATATCAGTTCTGAACGTTAGGCCAGGTCCATTGGCAACGTCCATATCATGCTGCGACATAGGTCAGTATCCCTTTGAGATGTAGTCGATAGAGCGGCCCGACTGGGCGACTCCGCCGGAATTGCGGATGAAGACGGTGAAGCCGGCAGCCGTCTTTGCCGAGACGTCCAGGTAGTCGCCTGGGGAAAGCCCTTGCGCGGTCAGACTGACAGCAGGGGGTGCGTTGAACGGCGGCGAATAGCTGATGGCCAACCCGCCTACGGGAACCGGAAGGTCATTGCCGCTATCAATGCGATCGGGCATGTCGATCACCACTTCAAGCTTGGAAACGTCGATCCAGTGCGAGCTCAGCTGTACGGATCCGCGCAACTGGAAGTCGAACAGACGCGCGCGATAGTCGCCGACGACAAACGGCTTCCAGGCCGACCACACTGGCGGGGAAACGTCCGATGAGCGCACCCAGAGCGACAGCGAGGCGCCGCTAGGCGGGTCACCATCAATGCCAAGCAGCACATCGAAGTCCACCACTGTGTCGATGTAGGTGCCGTCGTCATACAGCGCGGCCTCTACATCAGCGGTCAGTCGGCAGTCATAGACGTAGCCGAGATCCGCCGCCGCAGCGAAGCTGTACGTCGCCGATAGCAACGAGCCACCGAACTTATCAATCTCGCCGAGCAGCGCATCAACATCCGTCACATCATCCACGAGCCCAGCACCCGACAGCTTCAGTACCCCATCTGCAGCCGCTGCATTGACAGCCATCCCGGTGAAGGCAGGCGACTCGGTAATGGTCAGCACCACGTTGGACGGCAGAGTTGCCTGCGCATCCGACCAGACCTCAGTGATAGGCCCGCCGACTCCAGAGGAATCGACCGCACGCGACAGGTACTTGCCTGGCAGTAACGCCACCACGGACGACGTTGAGCGCCCCGCTACCTCGATCAGCGGCAAAGCGGCGTCCCAAGTGGCAGAGGTATTGCGCGCATGACGTATGGCGATACTGCCGCCAAGCTTCACGTCCAGCTCTGGAACGGGGTCCCATGCCAGCGTTGCTACGCTGCTGATGACATCCAGTCGGAGGCCGGACAACGCCTCTGGCGGAGCCAACAGCGCCTGAGCGGTATAGGTCTGAATGGAAGCTAAGCCGGAAAGACCGAGCACTGACTTAGACGTTACGCGAACCGACCACAAGCCTGAGGAGGCAGAATCGAAGTCGATGCTAGGCGTCGACACTTCCCCGACATATTCCCAGTTACCTCCCGGCTTCATGACCTCCACCTGATAGCGCATGGCGCGGGCCGGCTGGGTCCAGCTAACCGACATTCGCGCGGCGGCAAGTCCAGTACCGGTGTCGTACAGCGACTCAAGGAACGTCAGCTGCCCGACTGCATCTGGCTTGCCCAGGTTGACGATGCTGGTCGGGTTGTCGACATCCGGTGTTCCGTACTCGACCTGGTTGAACTTCCCAGTATCAAATGCCACAGCGCTGATCGCGTAGGTGCCATCGTCGCCTTCGCTGATACCGATGACGCGGAACTTCTGCGTCTCCAGTGCCGGTGTCGAAAAAAACCATGGCGCGGAAGCTAACGGTGCGAAAGCCAGTGGCGGTGAAACCGTGATCGAGGTTGCGCCAGCCCCCACAGTGACAGCAGAGGTCGCATACGCGCCGTTGGCCATCACCACACTAACAACCCCGCTCCCCGCCAAGCCGATTGGCGCGTCGAGGAGCAAAGTCGAAGCGGTGCTGCCAGTTAGAAGACGGCCGCCGTTCCTGGCGCCGGCCCGATTCGCGTCAGCGATATCAATGATGTCGCCCGGGAGAGGAATGGCACCATCAGCACCAACGGCAAAGGTGACCGCCTCGCTCTCGCCATACAGCAGCCAGCGTCCAAGACGACGCGCCTGCCCGCGCGAGGTGCAGCCGACAGCCACCACGTCGCTCTGCTGAATCCTCTTCCATTTCGCGATCAGGTCAGGCCGCTCAACGACTTCGACCGACTGCTTGTATTGTTGAAGCGGGTCGTTCCAGGTGACAGCGGCGACGTTATAGCGCTGGTCGGAGGCAACCGATTGATAGCTGAATTCGCCGCCAACCACGTTCGAGTTGTTGAACCCGTAGCGACTGGAGCGCGGCGCGTCCTGCACCGAGGTCAGCGTCCCGCCAGCCCAAAAGCAAATAGCGCGGAACACGGAAACCATGTCATTGACCAGCTTCCAGGCGTCTTGCTGAGTCGTCAGCGCGAGGTTGCAGGTAAAGCGCGGCTCCAGGCTGCCGTAACCGCTTGGAACCATTGCATCGCAGTACTGGGCGATGTTGTACAGCGACCACTTATCGACCAGCGCCGTTTCGAGCAGCCCGCCCAGCCCATAGCGGGTATTGGTCAGCATGTCGTACCAGACCCAGGCCGGATTGTCAGACCATGCACGCTTGAATGCGCCACTCCAGGAGCCGCTGTACGTACGCGTCGCAGGGTTGTAGTTGCTTGGAACCAGAATCTTGAGGCCGCGCACCATGAAGGACATGCGCGGAATGCTGGAGAACTGCTGAGCATCAATGCTGACGCCGCACAGCGCAGTATTCGGATAACGCAGCTTTTCATCCCATAGAAGCGTAAACGAGTCGAAAAACGTACGGTTCTGGACCGTAGAGCTGGTCGAATCGCCTCCCATTCGGGTTGCCCGGATATAGCGCGGTAGGCCGCCAGATACCGGCAAACGCAGATAGTACGAAAACTGCGTGCGGCTCATGGTTTTGCCATTGATCAAAATGTCTTCGCACATCTGATACCAAGCGCCGCTGCCGAGCTTTGCCTCCAGCCGAAACAGGGCGGATGTTCCGCCTGTGTCGCCGTTCTGCGTGTTCTGCGAGTACAGCTGCGGAACGCCGACAGTCACGCGGACTGCATCGGCATCGGTGTCCGTGATGGCGCGCTCAATAGGAATCCATCCTCTAAGCTCGACGCCGACGGATTGCTCGGCCTCAAGTCCGGTGATCGGCATATAGCTCTGCCACTGAGTGCCGGTGCGCGTATCGATGCTGACGCTGGTAAAGTTGTAACTGCCGTCGGGGTTCTGCAGCGGCACATCGTCGAAGAAGATCCCCTGATGGCCGCCGACGACGCCTTCTATCTCCCCTTCGCAGATTGCATGCAGCACCCGCACATGCTGACGCGAACGCAGGCTATCCGGAGCCTCTACGGCGGTGCGTGCGGAACCACCGCTGCTTCCGCCGCCCTTCCCGCCGCCCTTTCTACCGACAATTACTTCACTCATACCGGTAGAGCCTCCGACCAGGTGCCTACGGTAATGACGCTGGAACCGACCAGCATCTGGCCGTAAACCACAGGCACAGGAAGGCCTTGCTGCGTCGAGTTGAACGCGCCATTGAATAGGTAGCTGGGCTTGTTTTCAGTGACTGCTTGTTCTTGCTGGTCGGGCGATTTTGGTACCGGGGTGAGCATTTGAATCACGCCGCCAGCGGTCAGAGCGATACCCGTGCCAAGTAATGCTGAAGAAGCTGCAAGCGCGGCGGGAGTCGAACCCGGTACAAAAAAGGACGCTACTATCAGCACAACTCCGACAACAGTCTGAAGGATGCCGCCGCTCTTGCTTCCTGCAATGACTGGCACGATACGGATTTCAGTTGTCCCGCTCAGGGTGAGTCCATCCTGATTGATATTCTCGCGATTGCGGAATATCGCGAAGCGCAGACCCAGCCGTGCAGAATCACGAATGAAATCTTCGAAGCCTGGAACTGTATGCTTCAGAGCGCTGAACGCCTCGTTGGTCGTTCCAGTTTCAAGCTGACGGAAATGTTCGCGGCCAAAGGCCTTGGCCAGGCTGCCGGACAGCAAAATCAGGGTCATGGCTTTGTTGTGGGCAGTGCTCATACTTTTCTCCGGTCCAAAAAAAACCGCCCGAAGGCGGTATGTCTTTTTAGTCACTCAAATGCACTTTTTTACTGCGTTCGAGACTTCTCCTCTCCCCGCTTGAATCCAGGCGATGCGCTGGAAGTGACTGACCGTTGCGCCTGTTGGGGTTTTTTCGATTTCAAGAAGCTCGTCAGTTTGGCCGATTCCTGGATTCGCCATTACCAGGCGATAACCGGTTTCTGTTTCGGTCATCGTCGACCCAGCGTTCAAGTCCTGCCATTTAGGGAAGACACAAAGGCCATATTGCTTAGGTGATTTTTTGGTAGCTGACGTGAACACTGGCGCATCTGATTTCAAATCAGAAGGAGTTGTGCACCCCGCCAGCGCGATCAGCGCCAGGGCCGTGAGAATCTTCCGCATTTGTGAGCCTCCATATGTTTTGGAGACTCTAGCAGGCGGGATGCGCACAAATACAGGGCCTATGTGCGTGACATCCCCGGGAATGGTGTTAGCAGCGGCTTCGCGCCGTCAAATCGATTCGAGCAGTCCTTGATGGTGCGCCGGTCCTCGTCAGGAGCCTTCGCTCCCTTATAGCGCATGATATGCGTCGTGCATTCACGGTAGGCGCGTCCGTAGACCTCGCGGCAACTCAGTCGGCCATAGAGGTGGTGCAGCAGCACATCGCCTTCCAGCCAGATCGCGCCGTGGCACGGTGTTGGGCTACCGATGGCCATGACGATCAGGTCGCCTTGCTCTGGCGTATCGACTGGGACGAAGCCGGTCATGGCGAAGTTATCGACGTACAGGTTCTCGCCGTTGTGCCACCAGTCGTCCTTGCGGTGGAAGTCCGGCAGGGTGATGCCAAGCACTTGGCGGTAGTAGTCGCGGACCAGGGTATAGCAGTCGATGACGCCGTGGACGAACACGCGACCTTCCAGCGGCATTTCGCCAGCGGCCGGCATTTCATGCCAGGTCGCAGCGCCATCCTTCAGGCCAACGATCCACCACGCCATGCGGCTGACCGCGTGACTGGCGATATCGTGCAGGCTGGGCTCTGGGCCAGCGTCCGGGTGGGAGTGCACGACGGCAATGATGTCGCCCAGGTCTTCGGTGGCGGCGTAGTCCTCTGGATGGAGGATGAAGTGATCCGGCTCTTCCGACTGATTGCGGCACGGCACATAGGACGGCTTGCCGCGCACGCTGACGACCAGGCCGACCGACTCGCGAGGATACTCCGCACGGGCATGTACTTCGGCCTCAGCCCGGCACTTATTGAATACTTCGCTCATGGTCAAAACCTCGGTACGCGGGCACTGCCCGGGAAGCCGCCGAAAGGAAGCTCGCCATTTGCGCCAAAACGTTTCTTGCAGCCCCTCATGGTCAGACTGCATTGGTCCTTGGCGGGATCGCTGGTGGGGTTGTCGGCATAGTCGGCCACCGGCCCGCCGCCATATCCGCACTCCCCCGAGCGGTACGCCCACAGGCAAGTGCCGGCCACCACTTGCCGACGCGGAAGCTTGACGCCCTGCAAGTCGAGCGGCGAGCCCAGTTCAAACTCGATCGCGGCCGGCGTTTCGCTGGCCTTTCGCGTGATGATCCACGTTTCAACCGGATATTCCTCGGTCGGAGAGGCCGTAGGGTTGCCGTCGGAGAAGTTCACCGCGTCCAGGTATTTGACCAGCGTGCGGCGGCGCTTGAGCTTGACGGCGAGCAGGTCTTCGTACTGTCGGCACAGCGCCGAGATGTTGCCGCCGAAGTTGCCGACCTGCAGCTTTGGTCGGGCCGGCGAGCCTTGGCTGGGCGTAGCGAATTCGACAGCGTTGATCGGCCAAGGTGTGTAGACGTTGCCTTGCCACACCACCGAGCCCAGCAACTGGTTGGTTCCGGCGTGAAAGCGAATCGTCAGGCCTGGTAGCACCAGCTCGAAGCCTTCCCAGATCGACATGCCATTCGCGAGCGCGAGCTGACCTTGTAGTTCACTCATTCGTAAACCTCTTCAAAGATCACGGACAGCCCATCAATGCCCTTGGCAATGTTGGTGCGCGTCCATTCTCGACAAACAAAAACCCCGATCGATTGACCGGAATGCGTGTAGTTGAAAGCCTCGATAGCGCCGCGCGCGCCAAGGAAGGCGTCGATGGCGTCAATCTCCGCCTTGGGGCGCTTAAAGGTCAGCGAGTACTTGCGCGGCTGTCGGTTGATACCGGTTCCCTGCCGCTGCTCGTAGTTGTCACCGAACTTGATGACCTTGACCGTTGGGGCGATCGTCTTGGTGGCGTCGTAGGTCGGAACCCATGTGAATGTCGGCATGATTCCTCCTTAAGCGAGTTGCCCGCCGTTACGGCGCTGCCGAGCGATTTCCTGCTGCGCGACAACCTTCATCGCCTCAGCCAGTTTCGCCGGATCGGGGATTGTGCTGGCACCGTTATCAGCCGCATCAATGTAAAAGGTCATGGTGATGGGTGTTGCGCTGCTTCCGCCGCGGATACCAAGGCGCCCTTGCGAGTCACGAGCCAGCGGAACAATTGCCTCTTCACCAGCCTCGCCCATCACACCGGTTTTACCGTTGGCCATACCGAATGCCGTTGGCTTGCTGACGATACTGTTGGTGAAGGCGGCGCCATCGGCAAACATCTGCACGCCGCCGGACCACGCACCACCCTTCGCTTGCGGGAAGTAGGTCGACGAGTAGCCGGCCTGTGATGCCCCAAGGTTCGACGACGTCGCGCCAGCAGAGCCAGAAGCAAGTCCGTTGCCGCTACCACCGAAATAGGCGCTAGCAGCTGTGGTTGCCAAGCCGAAGAGCCCGCTCAAGGCCGAAGAGCTGGCCTGCCGTGCCGCGATACGCGCCATATCGGCGAGAATCGACTTGGCGAAGTCGCCAAATGACAGCTTCCCGGTCATGGCGAACTGGACAACGGCGTCTTCCATGGAGCTGAACGCATTGGTGAACAGGCTTTTGGTCTGCCCAGCTACGTCGCGCGTCGACTCCAAGTAGTTTTCCCAGGCCGACGATGCCCCGGCGGTCCAGCTGCCTTGCGCCGAGGTCATGTCGTCGTAGTTGGCGATCACCGTGTTGCGCAGATCCTGCTGGCTCTGTGCGACGGCTTTCAGCTTGGCGTTGTACTCATCGAGGCTCATGCCGCGCGAACCGTCACCGTACTGGTTGGCCAAGTCGATGCGCTGGGCGTTCGCCTTGTCGTCGATGCCGTTCTGCTGCTCCGTCAGCGATCGCTGGCGATCACCCTGCCCAAGACCAGAGGCCGCACGCAATCCCTGCTGTCGAAGTGTCTCGACCTGTTGTTGGAGAGCGCTGGTGTACGTGTTGACCGCCAATGTCTGCTTGCGCAGCCGACCGTCTTCGTTGGTGGCAATGATCGACAGTTCGCTGTCGCTGTCCTGCTGCGCCTTGACCATGGCGGACCGTGCATCCGAGATTTTTTGATCGATCTGGATGGCCTGCGCCGCAGTTGTTCCTTTCTTGGTCTTGGCCGCTTCGAGCGCGTCGATTTCTGACTGATAGCTCTGAGCGACTTCGCTAGCTTCCTGCTGCAGCAGGCTGACGCGCTGCTCGGTGTAGCTGGCCTGGGAGATAACGCCGGCACGCTGTGATGCCTCAAGCTCTTTTTCCGCGTTTTTGTAGTAGGCCAAAGTTTCGGCCAGTACGTTCTTCGCGTTGTTGAAGCCGGCCAGGTCGACGCTGCCCGCCGCGGCCTTCGGATCCTTGAACTTGTCGTTGAGGTTCGCCATGTTCTTGGCGACGGCTGCCGGATCGAGTCGTGAGTCTTTCGGATCAACCTTGCGAATATCGTCGAGTTGCTTTTTGTAGTCCTTGATGGCTTCGGCGCGTTTCTGCTCATTGCTCAGTGACGACTTGGTCAGCGCGTCAACTTTCGACATCGCAGTAACTGCATCGCGCTGTGCTTTGGCCTGCTCACCGTCGTACTTGGCAATGTCTGCTTCTGCGGCCTTCTGGTCCTCTAGCATATTCAGCCGGTTGCGGTAGAGGTCGATCATTTCCTGCTTGTTTTGAAACAGGCCAACATCCCCAGACTCTGCCCGGGTCAGATCACGCTGAGCCTGCTCGATATCGGAGCCGATGTTGCTGCGACCGATGTTTTTCAGGTTGTCAGCCGCGCGAGCGACAGCGTTGTAACCCTTCTCCCAGAAGCTCAGGTTTTCGAGGATTCTCGGCGTGCGCTCGTTGATGGCGTCCGCGTATTGCTCGGTCGCCAGCTTCACAGCACCTGCGTGGTCGCCCTGCTCTTCCAAGGCGGCGATCTGCGAGTAAACCGAGGCTGTCAGATAGTGGTATTGCTCGTTCAAAGCCGCAGATGCCTTGACGGGATCATCGGCCAGTTTCGAGAACTCAGCGACAGTTTCGCTGACAGCCTTTCCGGTCGCTTCCTGCATGGAAACGGCGGCCTGGGTGATAGCAGTGAAACTCTCGCCCGCAATCTTGCCGTTGCCGGCTAGCAGCGCAAGTACTTCAGCAGCCTGGCCAGTGGTGCCCACGGTTGCGCTTACTTGCCGAGCCATTTCGCCCAACTGCCCGGACGATACACCGGCGACGCTGCCAGTGAGGATCAGCCCCTTGTTGTATGCGTCCTGCTCTTCGCTGCCCTTGTAATAGGCAACCGCCAGAGTACCGACGGCAGCAGTGGCCAATGCAATCGGCGCAAGGATCGCAAGTAAGCCAGCAGCTGAAGCGCCAGCACCGGCACCCAACTGAGCGACAGCGCGAACGCCGCTGCCCCAGTCGCCGGAAGACAGAGCGTTGCCGAGTTGAACGACGTTTTCCTGCGCTTGGCGCGTACCGAGCTTCAGTTGGTCAAAGCCGGTGGCTGTCTTTTCGAGCTTGGCGTAATCCTTGTCGATCTTGCTCAGCGACGAGTTGTACTGGTCCTGACTGACGCGGCCGGCATCGAGGTGTTTGCCAAGTTGCTCAACCTGAGTGTCCAGCTTGGACATTGCCGCCTTAGCCGGATCGATTGCGCCAAGCAGGCTGTTCAGCGCCTTCTGCTCATCCAGTGTCGACTTGGCCAGGGCCACCTGCTGCTTATCCAGCTGCGCAGTGATCTTGGTAAATTCTGCCTCGCCATAAGCGCCGGTCTTGGTGAGTTTCGCCAGGCTCTCACGCTGCTTAGCCAGTTCCTGCGTGGTGGTCGCGCCTTTCGACAGCGACTTCTCCAACGCCTCCATCTCTTTCATCAGGCCGACGGCGGACTGCTCGGCGCGATCACCGGCCTTGGTCAGCTTGTCGAGATCGGTCGCAGCGTTAGCGGCATCAGCCGAATCGACCTTGATGCCGAGTTCTGCAATGTTCATCGACTCACCTTGAATAAGTGCCCGTGATTACGGGCTGTTGTCGCGCGCGTCGGCCATTACCGCGATGGCTTCCGACTCCATGACGCGGATGTCCTGAAACACGCCGGGGCGATCCTTCGCCGGTACGCCGACGAGCCGCATCACATTTGGAAGGACGCCATAATCGAGACCGGTTGCGCCGCATGCGCCTGTACGCCACTGAGTCCACATCGAATCCATGACGAGAAACGACTTCCAGTTGTCAGGCCAGACCTCGAAGGAGTCATCGACATCCGACGGAGAAAGGCCAAACACTGAAAGAACGCCGGCCTCAGCGGTCGGCTCGTACAGTGCGCGCGCGGCATCGGTTAGTTTCCCAGGCGGGCCTTCCCAAAGGCTTCGCTGTAGGCCTTAACCACTTCATCCGATACGCCGATGCAGCTCCTCACCAGAGCAGTGATCGACTCGTCGTTGAGCTCATCGTCGAAGCCCCACGACACGACCAAGTCCTTGATTTGATCAGCGCCCTGCTCGACTTCGGCCGCGGTTACTTCGGAAAGGGAGGGCTGTGTACCCTTGAAGCGCTCGCCGATGGCCTCCGCCTTTTCCTTCCATGAGTCGAACAGCTCAGCCAGCGCCGTACGGTCGCGGTACTTGAACGTGAACGGCACCATTGCAGGCGTGCCGCCAACCTGCGGAATGGAAACATCAACGGTGAACGTCGGTTTCGGCGCGATGGAAAACTTTGCCATGAGGATTCCTTACGACAGGTAGCGGGTAGGTGCTGCTTGCAGCGCCAGGGAGACGGTGCGAGTCAGCAGGTTGTTGCGAGAGACCGCCGGCTGCAGAGAGAACGATGTGTAGGCGCCGTAATACAACTTATCGGTACCTGGCAGATTCAGGCGAGCGGCTTGCATTGACTTCGCGGAATCGGCGGCCGTAACGACGGCTACATAGGGCAGAGACGGGTCATCGGCGACAGTCAGCACCATGCTGGCGGCGGATTTGTCGGTCGGCAGCTGGCGGCCTTGCTGGTCTTCAAGGAAGACGATGTCGGCGTAGTTCTGCTCGCCGCCGGAGAAGGCCACATCGGTGATCTGAGGGATTTGAGCCCAAGTCAGTACCTTCGTCAGCGTGCCCGCGCCGGAGCCGGCAGGGAAGATCTGGGTGCTGGTGGTGTCGATCGCTTCCAGGGTGGTCGCGGTCGCTGTCGCTGTCTTGACGCGGACCACTTTGCCGTTGAGGGGCGTCCAACCAGAAGCGATTTGCACGATATCACCGGTAACCAACGTGGCGCCTACGGTGGTGCAAATGGCTTCGGAGGCGTTGGAGATGGCGGAGAACGAGAGCGGAGCGGCGTAGGTAGCGGCATGCTCGAACGTCGCGCCATTCGGGAGTTTGTAGCCCATGGGGGGTTCCTCTTTTCAGAAATGACAAAACCCGCTCAAAGGCGGGTTCTGGGTTTGCCCAACGGGCTAACTCAGTTGGTGTCGGCTCGGTACAAAAACGAAACCGGCACTGTATATGTGGTGTCGTCTGGAATGCCGGGGCCTGGATCAACCGGCGTCATCGTCACGACGGTCAGCGCTCCCTTGGTGTTCTGCTCGTACAGCGGGAACAGCACGGCGATCTGGTCGGCCAGCGCGCCGGCTGCACCGCGGTACTTACCCGATGGCGTCACGATGCTGACCTGAAACACGCCGGTGTACAGCTTGTGGTCACCGCCGAGCGTGTTGCTGGCGGTGTCCGCTGGCAGAGTGAAGGCCTTCAGGTAGGTCTCGCCGTCGACTGGTTTGTAGGCCTCGTTCTCGACAACGACCTTCAGCGGTACCGGCAACGTTTTCGCCCAGTTGATCAGCTTGGCTTCGTAGATCGAAGCGATGAGGTTATGGCTCATACCTGATTGTTCCTGATGGCTTCATCGACGATCTGCTGGAAGCGGGCCACGGTGATTCTCACCATTCCGCCTGGAGCCTGTTGCGAGTGCCCGTATTCCAAAGGAATCGCGTACGGCAGATTGTTGATGAGGTACGCAGTCTGGCCGGCAGTGAAGTCGCTGACCGCGGAAACCAGAGCGGCGATAGTCTCTTGCCCGCTAGGGTCAACCTCGTCAAACGTGACGTTCTCGACGACATTAATTGAGAGGTGCCAGTTAGCCCGGAACCGCCCACCGACGTAGCCTTCCGGCGCAACGATATCCATGCCGTCGTTCAGCTTGCGGCCGGCCTTAAGTCGTCCCGCCTTTGTCAGATTGGTTGGATCACTGCGCAGGTCACTGTTGTGATCGTCCACGGCCTTGTTGTACTGACGGGCCACAGCGTTCTGCGCCCAGATCTCAGGGTTGCCCACCGGTGACATCCGGATGACGCTGCTGCCGACCTCGATGATGATCTCGCGCAGGCTGGCGTCGATGGCCTCCGTGGCTTGAGCCGCGAACTCGGCGAGGCTCAGCGCGAAGCTTCCAGACTGGCCGGAACCTGCGCGGCTCACGATCGCACCTGCAGCTCGTACAGAATCGGCGTGCCGGCCGGGTTGATCTCTTTCAGCGGCGGGACGATTGACCAGGTGCGTCCTTGGACGATCACCTTGTTCAGCAGGTCAGGCACCCATGCCAGCCCCTGCGCGGCGATCTTGAGCTTCTTGTCGCCCTGCTTGATGAGGCTGTTGTTCTGGAATTCTTGGCCGGTGAAGTCGAGCAAGATGCCTTGGGCAGCCTGCTCGATGATGATGTCAGGCGGTGCGCTACCGGCGTCCGGATCGTACTCGCCGACGGTGATTGCCCGGATGATCACGGGCTGGCCGAACTCTGTGATCATCTCCAGAGCCATCACGGCCATTTCGTCGTAGAAGGCCATGGAGGCTCCGTTTCAGCTATGCGCGAACGGCAAACAGCCCGCGTTTCTGTAGGTAGTCGGCAAACTGCGTGGCGCTCGGCCGATCAGGCGCCGCCGGTAACAGTCGGCCGCTGGTGTTGGAAATCGTCGCGTATTCGCGAGTTACCGCGCCTTCGACACGCTCCAGGGTGATTGCCCCTTTGCGCTTCTCTACGGGGTCGATATCGTCCTGATGAATCTCGGCGGCCAAGGCCATCTGGCCGTACTGGATTCTCGCAGGAAGGTAGTTGTCAGACTTGATCTGGCAGTCCAGTTCAACCCCTCGACGCGGCCAAGCCAAGGCCTGATCGCTGTCTGTCTTGCGCCCCTTCCACGTCATGCCATCCATCGCCAAGGCGGACCGACGAAGCAGTGCTTCTTGCGCTGGCTCGTCCGCAGGGATGGTCACGCCAAACTTGCCGGCGTACATGACCAGGTCCGCAGCGCTCGCGTAGCTTTCGGCGTCTGGCTTGCCGGTGCCGTCCTCGATGATGAGCATGGGTCAGTCCTTGGGTTTGTTCAGGTCGGCGCCCGCCTTCGCAGGTGCAGTGCGGTACTCAGCCTTCAGCGTAGCCTTCGGCGGCTTCTCGACTTCGCCGCCACGGTCTTCCGTGACATTGGCATCGATGATGATCAGGCCTTCCTTTTTGGCGATTGCCTTCACGTCATCTTCGTAGCGGTGAAACGGGCCCGGTAGATACCAGATGTTATCAGTCATCACTGTCACTCCGCTGTGCCAGGGCGTTATTCCCCGGCACAGTCATCAGATGGTTACTTGGAGGCGTCGCCGATCAATGCAACACCGGCGGTGTCCTTGATGCTGGCTGCGGTTTTGTCCCAGTTGGTGCCGGTGGCGAGCGCGGCGCTCGATGGAGACTTGCCGCCGTTCGCGACATCCCAGGTGTAACCCTTGATGCCGAGGCCAAAGGTGTAATCCACCTGGATGGTCGTGGTGATGCGCTCGTTACCGTTGTTGGTCTGCACGTTCGAGATGATGTCTCGGTTGTCGTGCACAAGCGCGGCACCAGCTGCCAGACCCAGGATGATTTCCTTGTTCGGCGTACCGGCTTGAGCGAGCGCCGGCGCATCGGTGACGATCGAGGTCTTGCCGAGGATGTCGACTACGCGAACGTTGCCGGCCTGGAACAGGTTGTTCGGGTTGGCGAGGCCTTGGCCGACCAGCTTGTGCCAGGTGGTGCCCTGCATGACTTGAGCAACCAGGTTCTGGCTGGCATCGCCGAACTTTGCATGCGCGCTGTTCAGGCCGGACTGGGAGATACCAAGAGTGGCCGACACATCGTTCACCGCAGCTGCTTGCGCAGTGATGGCTGCCACCAGTGCAGCGATCGCGGTGTTGAGCTGGTCTTTCAGCAGCACCTCGGCGAATGCCCGACTCGCAACTTCGACACCTTGAGCAGTCGGACGCTGCAGCCAGGTCATCTGCGACGGCTCGTAGCGAATCGGACCAAAACCGCCTGCGACCTTCACGGTGGTGTCTTGCAGCTCGGTAAGGTCGACCGGCGTTACCGCAGCGTTGGCGCCATAGCGGTTCACGCGACGCTGAGCTGCGCCGAGGTTCTGGAAGAACGACTCTTGCAGGAAGTCACCGGTGAAGCCGTTCGGCGACAGCACAATCGCGCCGTTGCTGGCTGCGTTGAACGCCTCCAGCATTTGATCCAGCGTCTCGAGCGTCGCCGGCATGATGTAATCGTTGAAAACCTGCATTTGAGACAGGGACATGGGTCAAATCCTTAATTTAGGGGGAGATCAGAGAACCGGGACGCGATTGCCGCCGTGCGCTCCGCTTTGGTACCGCCGATGTTTCCTTTCGCGGCCCCGCCGCCACCTCCAGCACCGCCGGCCCCGCCGCCAGATGCCTTGCTACCCGCGATCAACGGCGCGAAGGCCGTGTCGTTTGCGAATTCTGCTTTCAGCTCGTCCAGCGTTGCCGCCGAGAGCTTGCCCTGCTGGTCGAGAACGACCACAACAGGCTTCCCGTCGCGCTGCTCGACGCTCAGACGGCGTTCGATGTGCGGCAACAGGGCTTTGGCGCTACCCGGGATTGCCAGGGCAGACGCGATATCAGTAGCGGTACGGCCGACAGTCAGATCCCGGATCTGAGTGCTCAGCGTTCCACGTTCTTGTTCCAGCATGCCGTTCAGTTCGGCTTCCCGGCGGTTGAATTTTTCAGTCCAGGACTTTTCGAGCTCTTCGACGTTGCCCGATTTGCGGGCAGCCTCTTCGCGCTCCAGTCGAGCTTGATCCTCGGCATCCTTGCGGGCTTTCTCGGCAGCTTTCTTCTCGCCGAGCAGCTCTTCAACCTTCGACTTCAGCCCCGAAACATCTTCGGGTTGTGGCAGGCCTTCAATACCGAGAACAAACTTGCCGTCCTTCTCGACGTAGAGCGTTTTAACGGAGTCATCGACGCCATCCAGAGTGTCCAGCAGATACTTCAAGCCCATTTTTTGTCTCCCAGAGACGATTCGCAGGCCCTGCCCGCAGATATGAAAAAGCCCCGTCATTGACGAGGCCCGTATAAATCGTTGGCATAAAAAAGCCCCGGCGGCTGCCAGGGCTCGAAATAGTTGATGCGTTTTAGCGCAAAGAACTCAACTTAGAAAAGGTCTCCGTAGCGCTCGCAAGTGCAAGGGCGCCATGGCCAATGAAATAAATTTCTCCCCCAAACAAACCACGCCCAGTAACCACTGCGGCATAGCCATAATAGGTAGCGAACGTCCTGATCTCTTCGCTTTTGTCGTCCATAGTGCGCGAAGGCGGCAGCGCGATGATTCTGACCAAATCCCCGATTGCGAATGTTTTGGGATGATCCAGTCCAAACGCCTCTGCGAGGCAGCCGATAAATGTGGTTTGTTCGCTTTCCGAAAGCGCCTGATAAAGGGCTTCCAGCTGCTCACTATTCCATCCTTGAGTTCCATCCATCGTTGCAACATGCGTGAACTTACGCAGATTCTCCAATGGGATTTGTTTTTCGCCAGATTTCATGCGTGCCTTTCCTTTTGTTAGATGGCACAACTCAAGATGAAGGCTGCATTTCAACTTTTCAAGTTTCGGCCGCTACCCTTTTCTTTCCGAGCACACCCCTTCGCGCGTTCGCTCGCTGTCACCGCCTACATCGACTAATTGAGGCCCGCACGCTGAAACGCCAGAGGCTCTAAAGCCTTCATCTGCACAAGGGTCATAGGTGAAAAGTTGCGATCAAGCTGCAACTCGGAGAATCGTTCGATGCTCAGGCCACCTTCGCGGAAAAGCTTTGCGCGGACCGGGCCGATGGCCTTGTCCTGAAACGCCGCCGGCTGCTGCTTGAGCCAGTCGTAATAGCTGAGGTCCGCCCTCACCTGCTGCGCGCCGCTGTCGCCGATGGATGCCCGTGTCGCGTCCTTGGCGAACAGAGCGCTAAAGCGAGTCACCGCCACCACCGTAGAGCGGCAGTTAAGGTGGATAGGCGGCCTCGGCCCTTCAGTCAGCTTGAAGCGTTGCTTGTCGAGCGACCGGCACTGACTGGTCGTCTTCGTATCCAGGGTGCTGACCCACTCCACCGCCTGAACGACGTCGGAGTTCTCTTTCAGCGTCTCCATGCGCGCTTGAGTGGCAACGTGTTGCACTGCGGTTCGCACCACAGCGCCGGCGTTCCGGTTGGTCGTGGCCAGGATCCCGTCGTTGTATTGGAGCGCCTTGGTCCCGCGAATGTTCTTGATGATCTGGAAGTTGGTCTGGCCTTCGAAGAAGCCCTGCCGAATTGCGCCAGTGAGGCGGTGTCGCTCGGTAGCGGTGAAGCCATCGATGAACGACTTGAGCAGCTTGCCGCCGTCCGCACCGCGCACGCTGAGCGGGCTGGTGAGGATGGCCGCCCTGATGGCAGCAGCGCCAGGCACCGCAGCATCGAACGAGACGCCAACCGGTGCCGCTCGGGTCAGGCTGGTCGCCTCGAACTCGGCCTCGTAGTTGGCGATGTCCACCAGGTCGAGGTTCAGCTTGTCGTTGTAGCGGTTGAAGATGCCCAGCAGCAGGCTGTCGACTTCGCTCAGTAGCCGCTCCAGCCGGGCTACGGTGTAATCCGTCAGATCGGTCCGGGTCAGTCGCTCACGGATCGAACGATCGATCTCCTTGAGGAAAGGCCCGAACTTCGCGACCTCCCCCGACTTCAGTTGCTCGAGGAAAACGGCGTGCCGAATCGTGGCATCAAGGATCGCTTGGTTTGCCGCCATTCGGGATTACCTCGTCGTCATCCAGGTCGATCACCGGATTCTCTGTTTCCAGTTCGTCGCGGATCTGGTCGTCGGTCTTCTCGGGATCGATAACCCCGCGATCACGCAGGTACTGCCAGAAATCAGACGACGGCAACTTGCCGCCTTGAACTGCATTGAACAGACCGGTGAGGATCGTCGCGTCCAGGGTGATCTGGCTGAAATCCTGATTGAGCTTGTAGAGCGTTTCGCCAGTGGCGTTCACGAACTCAGCCATCCAGACCAGACACTGGTTGTAGGCCTCGCTGACGTTGCTGACCACCAAGGACAGAACACTGTGTTCGGCGGCGCTGTCATTGTCGGCCTGGGTCGCAGTCTTCACCGCACTGCCTCGCTCGATCAGTCGGGCGCCGAGCGACACCATGTCCTCTTTCTTGCTGTCCATGGCCTCTTTGGCGAGTGCATTCGGTTCGGCTTGCATCATCCCGCAGGCGCCGCCTTGTGGAAGCAGCCACGGTGCGCGCGATCCGAGGAAGATGCCTTGTTCTTCTAGGTGGTCACGCCATTGGTCGCTGAGACCGGACATCCAAGGCTGAGGCTGACCCACCAGGTAGGCCGCCTCTTCGTAGTCAGCGCTGTTGCGGTAATGACCGATGTTGATTTCGGCCATGTCGTACAGCGGTGAATCGTCGATGCTGGTGTCGTTGTTCTCGCTGCCCAGAAACTGGAACGGGATCACGCGCCACGGTTGGCCGAGGCCATTCAGCGGGGTGAAGGGAGCGATGATCATTGCCGTTTGGCTCGATCCCTCTTCCCACACCTCCTGGGTGTAGACGCCGGATGCGTCTAGGCGCAGCACTCGGAATTGAACGACCTGCTCGCTACCGAAACCATCGTCAGTGTCGACGTCGACCGTCTCGCGAAGCACGACAAGGCTCAGCAGATGCTGGCCGCCGACTTGGCGAGTCTTCCAGTTGATGATCGCCTCGGCCGGATAGCTGGCGATGTTCGCCCGGGCCCGACCGGCTTGTTCGTCTGCCTTGCTCACCGAGCCGGCCACGACAGCCGCGTAATCCACCAGCAGTCCGTGACGACCAACCTCGAGCAAATGCCCGATGACCGATTGCGACTGCTGGTAGACGCTCACGCCCTGCCCGTCGATGTCCTTCGATACGTAGTCGAGCGCGCCAGGGACAGTCAGCGTCGGCCAGGTGCGGAACACCGCTCCCACCAAGCTGTGCTTCGTCCTGCCCGTCGCGTTGTAGAACACCGCGCGTTTCTTGTACGCGTCGTAGCGAGCTTTGTTGTCTGCACTCTCATCAGAAGCGTTCGGTCGTGGCAGGTAATGGTCGCCAGCAGCCTTGATGGTTTCCGAGCCTTTGCAGACGTCGCGCACCAAGCGCCAGCGGTTTTTCGCCGCGACGTACTCGGGGCGAGTGAAAGTGACGTCGCTCATCAGCGTGCAAATCCCATTTTGATTTTCGTGGCCGGCTTCCTCGCGCTCTTCGCTACAGCGAAGTACCGGAATCCGTCGGAGCCGTGAGAGGTCCAGTCATGAAGCGGCCTGTCTTTCCAGCAGCCGCGCTTGTCGTCCCATTCCTTGCGGTAGTTCTCGATGCAGTTGATGCCCTCTTCACACTTCGACTCATCGAACGCACAGAGCGGAAGGATCTCCCGCACCGCCTCGATGCCGTCGTTGATGCCGATCTTCGGGACCACCTGGAAAGTCATTTGGTACTTCTGCCCGTCGATCTCATAGCCCTCTTGGGCCAGTTCACGCCGGGTCTTGGCATCACTGCCGAACTCCCGATTGTCGATGTCGTGCGGCCCCCAGTGCTCGGAATAGGTGTAACCCTTATCCTTGAGCACCTTCATGTAATGCCGCAAACCTTCGCCGGAGTTCTCGTAGTAATCGATGACGTGGTATTCGGTGCCGACCTGTCGCACGAACCAGATGGCCGTGGAGTCGCCGACGCCGATGTCCCAGAAGGTCATCACCGGCAGATGGCTGTTGTTCGGTATCGCGCCAATACGCTGCTGGGCGTAAAGCTTGGTCAGTTGCTGCGCGTAATAGGCGCCCTCGACCGACTGCTGGAAGGCTTCGACAGGGATAGACGGATATTCCCGCTTCATATCGTCGCCGAGCGTCTTCTCCTTGGCCGCGTACCAGGCGCGCTGACCGTCGTTCGTGACGATCCCGTGCTTGGCGTGCAGCTCGTTGAAGTAATCGGTCAGGCGCTGTGGGATGACCACGTCAGTGGGGTCAAGCGAGTAGGCCTTGTTCTTCCACCAACTGAAAAAGAAGAATTTCCAGTCCAGCAGCCCCAAGGGCACGCCGGCCAGTTGTTGGCGTTCAGCACTCTGCGAGTAATCGAAGAAGTAGCCCGCCCGGCCCTCAGCCGTGGATTCAATCGTGACGAAGCAGTCGGTGGCCACAGCCTCAAAGGCGCCGGTGACAATCTCGCGGGCCTTATGCGGAAACTTGGCGCAGATCTTCCCGAACTCGGACACATGCAGGTAGCGCAGCGTGCCGCCCCGGAATGAGGTGCTGACGTAGAGCGAGCCGCCCTTGCTGAACACCAGCTCACCAGCAGCATCATTACTTGCCGGGTTGGCTGCGCGGATCTCCGCCGGCAGGTTGTCGTAGGCGTACTTCACCTTCTCGCGGAACAGGCGCTTTGCATCGTTCAGGGTGTGAGCGATCAACGCACACTTGGCCGACTCGAACAGCGCCGCGTCCAGTTGGATGATGCAGCACTCAGTGGTGAAGCCGAGCTGCCGAGCCTTCAGGATGATGTTCCGGGTGTGCATCCCGTCGAAGTATTCGATCTGCTCGTCCGTCATCCGGAAGCGGACCTTCTTGCCCTGCTTGTCCGTGATGAAGTAGAGATTGTTCAGGCGCCAACGCTTGTCCCGGAGCAGCTTCAAGTGCTCGGGCTTCATGTCAGGCTTCCTTCGATAGATCGTCCATCAGTTTCGATAGCTCGTCGGCGTCGTTGCCGCCAGATTTGGTGTCGAGGTCGTAGGCTTGGCGCTCCAGAGAGATCAGGGTCTTCAGCGTCTCGGCCATTTCCTTCATCGTCTTGGAGCGGCCAGGCAGATCAATGATCTTCTGGTACAGGTCGTTGCGCTTGTCCTGCCCGTTGTCGTCTTCGGAGCGCATCAGCTCGCCCAACTCTTCAAACAGGTGGCGGTTGTCGGTCAGCCCTTCGAGTTCATCCAGCAGCTTGTTCGTGAGGCGCCGGCCGCGCGAGATGTCGCCGCGGTGAGCCATGCGGATGTTCGCAATGACCTCAGCGTTCACCTCGATGATCTCTCTTTCGGTATCCGCCTGTTTGCTGGATACCGCAGTGGATACCGTTCGCTTGGATACCAGAGCATCAGCCTTGGCCTGGATCTTTGCCTTGAGGTTTCGCTCCCATCCATCCCGCTTGGCGCGCTTGTTGATGGCGCCGTGCGTAATGCCCTGAGTCGATGCGATCTCTCTGATAGAAAGCAATCCCGCCCGGTAGGCGCGTTCGATTGCCTCCCAGTCTGGTTGCTTGATAGTCATAAATTGTCTCAGGTAGATCCAAAGGTGGGATTGAAATAGTGGCGTGTTGCCGGTATTGGTGAGGATCAACTCAACGCAGGGAAGTAAAAATGTCCGAATCAATTCACCAATCGACCAAAGACGCCGCAGATAGCGACTACTCCGCAGAACGGCGGCGCGGGCATGCAGTGGCAGTGGCCTTGGAGCTTATTGCCAGTAAAGCCACAATCGCAGAAGGAATCAGCCTCTCAAGAGAGCTTGATAACCTGTCGAGCTATGCAGACAAAATCCAAGAAGCACTGAAAGTGAAGTGATCCACCCGTGCCGCACTCACCTGCGGCACAACAAACCCGTGCGAATTAATCAAAACTAGAAAACTCACATCGTTAGCAAGGATTAGTGGAATGGATGTTCTCTCACACGCAATGACCGTCTACCAGAAAGACGGCATTCAGCAATACAACGGCGTTCCATGCGAGCAGAGTCAGGTCTGCTCCATGTTGCGTAAGGTCGGCGCCCATGTAGCAAATCTGTTCAAGTCTTCAGCTGGTGGCCCCGCAGTTTTTAAGTCCCCCGAGAGTTTCGAATTAAGCCCCGATGGCGCATTCGCTAGAGAAAATCCAGGCGATATGATTGCATTGATCTTTGAAGTGGTTGTCGAGGGCAATCGGAACCCTCGCCTCTGGTACGAAAATGGCGATGGTGGAATCGACGGAGAAATCAATACAACAATCCGTAAGTTTTTGGTTGGGCCTGCCACTATTGCAGGAAATCCAGCAGAAGGAGTTTTTGAGAAAACCTATAAAAATGCCAAACAGAAACTCGTCACAATCCTAGAAACTAGATTGCCGTTTTAACACCTGATGTCACGCCTTGGAGCTTGATAAGTCCGAAAATCTGTTCATGCCATGAGGCTCCGGATCAAAGCTGTGCTGCACTCACCTGCGGCACACCTACCCTTCTATGCCATCCAGCGCCCCCACTAGCATATATTCGACTAAGCGCATGGCTAAAGTGCGTCTTAGACGTACCTGAGTTATTTCCTAGCAGGGGTTGAAATAGTGATTGGAAATCTCAATAAATACTGCATCTATCAAATGAGGCGAACGTAATGTCGAGAAAATACCCATACGACGCCAAAGGCGAACACATGCATGCGCACCACTACCGGTCAGAGCATGGCTGGAGGGATGCTTATGACGGCTCGCACGAAGGCACACAGCGCCTGATGAACGCATCTAGAGCCAAATATGGGCTTCCTCCCATATCGGATGATGAATCGCGGACGAACCAGACCGAGCGAGCTAGCCTGACCCCATCATCTGATGGTGGAGTGGCGTTAGTAATATTCGTTGCTGTTGTGCTGCTGGCCGGAGCTGCCATTGGATACTGTTACGGAAAAAAAAGAGCAGAACAGCCCAAATCCTAGACCTTTTTAGCGAAGCGGCACCACTACTCTCGGCCTCTGTCGTGACATAACTTACCAACTCGCAAAACGTGTCGCGACCTACTTTCTCAGCTTCGGCTGGAGCACCACCCGGGCAACCATCACCAGCAAGCCCAGCACGCCATAGGCCATCGGAGGCAGCACGGCCTGAAGTTGCGGCATCAGCTGTTCAGCGATACCCAGCGCAGCAATGGCGCCGCCCGCCTGCACGCTGGTCATGCTCAGCGCTTGTTTCCAGTTGTCGATCAGTTGCATGGGTCACTCCTGCCGCTTGGGCAATTTGAAGTCAGTGAATCGGTCAGCCAGGGCGGCCACCTTCTTCACCCCAAGGGTGCCAATGACGGCGCCGACGGCTGCTGCCAGACTTGAGGGGAGACTGAAGTATTCAAGCAGCGGGAATGCCCCGGCTGTGATCGCGCCGCACAGACAGGATTCCAGCAGCGCTTGCCGCCGTCCTCCACCGCCGTAGATAACACGCAGGAAGGCGATCCAGCACGACAACGCCGCGGCGTAGAACATCGGGGCATGCTGACTCAGCCAGGCGAGTACAAGCAGCCAGGTGTCTGGTTTGTCGGGCATGTTCGGCATCTCGGATTCCTCCCTCTCGGGGAGCGAAGTAGATCCGGCTCCAGCAGCACTCCCAGCTCAGAGCGATGGGTGTGGTGGAGCCGAAAAAGAAAAAAGCCCCGCACGATGGCGAGGCTCATATAAAGAGTTTTGAATCATTCAGACCGGAGGCAAGAGCAATTTGCTCGCACCCATACTAGGCTCAACAGGTGATAGCCAGTGGCCATGAGGTCCGCCGTGAAGCTCTCGAGTTTTATTATCTGCTACAGCTTCAACGGCTACCGCGTCGTGTTCGCCTACCCCTCGACAACCATGACAGAGGCGGATGCTTGCTACCTCTCCTTACTTCACTCTGGCAGCAATCTTGGTTCAGGTCCGCCATGCGGCGGAACAATCAGAGCAATGCGAGATTTCGTGAGATTAAGCGGCATCACCGAAGTTACTTGGCACCGATCTTTGTAGATTTTGACTGGCGCGAAAGGCCCCACTCAATGCTGAGACCCTGAATAGGTGCGCGTGTCTTTCCACGCTGTCCGCCAAAGACCTTCTGTACGTCGACGCCCCTTTGCATCGATCTCGCAGTCCAGTCTCGCGCCACCCTGGAGCATGTTCGGCCAGGGTGCGCGGGCTGCCGGTGTTTTCTCGTGTCACTGCACTTACCGGCTAGCAGTGTCCAGGCCTTCCCGAGGGCTGCCCTGGCTGCAGTGGTTTTCTTTAGGCCATAAAAAACCCCGCACTTGGCGAGGTCTCGACATTTCGTTACGTCTTACGCGCGATTTACGCAACCAGGACGTGCGGTATCAATAACTAGGTCGCCTTCGACACGGTAGCCGATCGCACCAAACAGAAATGAACGATTTAGCGATGTCATCACGACGTCCGTGAGGCCGACCGCACATTTGTCCTGCTGGATAGCTTCATCCATTGCCGTTTTGAGATTCGGAAGACCTATCGGGAAAAGGATAACTGGCACATAGTCTTCACCAGTGACGCGCGAACCTTTGATGAACTTCGATGAGTTCAAGTTGAAATTTTTGGTGCTCGCGACGGTCATATCCGCAACACGAATCGTGCAACCTGAAGCGATGACAGTGCTCAGGAGAATAGCAATGGCGGCTTTTTTCATGGTTCCCTCCGTAAATGATGGTAGCAATATATAGCAATGAGCCATCGCCGGACATGAAACGCAGCCACAAAAAAGCCCAACTCAAATGGCTGGGCTCTTTGCATCACTCCTAAACGCGTAGGAATGACAGGATGGGTACATATTGGCTCATTGGCTCAATCACCGTCAAGCCGCATTTGCCACTAATAGGCCTTCATCGTCGAGAATGTGTTGAGCCTCAATCAAAGCCTCGTCCACTTCCCTCTCCAGGCCCTTGCGAATGTCCCGACGCCACCGCTCTTGCGTCTTGATCGGATGAGGCTCGTCAGCCCAGTTGTCCATCTCGTACCACCCGGCAGGCAGCACATTGGTCGAGCGTTTGCCATCTACGCCCGGCAGCTTCGGCAGTGCCCAAGTGACGACCGCGCAATGCAGGAATCGCTCGGGCGCCGGTGAGCGCATCACCTTGGTCAGTTCGGCAATGGCGGCATGTTTGCGGTCAGTGTGCGTCGAGAACTTCGCTACCAGCACGCGCCAGTGAGCTGCCGACAGGGATTTGTGCAGACGACCGAACACCCAGCAGTCAGTGAGGAATGCTGCCTCCTTGCCGACGATCTCGCCCTTTTGCTTGGCGCATTGCACCTTTGGCTCGAAGTCGCAGCCGCCGGCAGAGGTGATCGTTTCGGCGGCGAGCGCCCGAACGACTGCGGATACCACGTTGCGATAGGTCATGCTGCTGCCCCCTTAAATTCCCTGGTCTTCGCCCGATACTCGGCCTTGATGGTTTTCAGTTCTTCGATGGTGTAGCGCTTGGGCTCATGCGGCCCCTCCAGCCAATCCACCTTGTCGGCGCCGATGCGCTTCACCAGCTCGATGCGGTAGTTCACGATGTCGCCCGACTTGTGCGTATTGCAGGGCGAGCATTGCCGGTGGCAGTTCAGAGGCTCGAAGCGCAGCGCCGGATTGCTCCCCACCGTCCGGTAATGCCCAGCGTCGTACTTGCCCTGGTGGTGCCGGCCGCAACTGATGCAAGGCAGTTGGGCATCCCGCTCACGCACCCACGCGTTGAACGCGATCTGCGTGTCCTTGAGATGCTCGGCCCGGCTCTTCAGCTTCTCCTTGCGGACCTTGATCTCGCGGCGCTCGACATCAGCCAAAGCTTTGCGCGCTCGCACCTGATTCGCCGGTGCGTGGGCAATGGCGCAAGCGATCTCCCCGCACACGGCCTGGAAGTCGCGAGCCGGGGTGAACATGGCCTTGCACACTTTGCAGCGCTTCTTGCGGCGTTCGCGAGCCTGGATGACTCCAGACTTCAACGGCGTGGTGCGCTTCAATTCTGTCCGCTTCATGCGTAACTCCCCAACTGATCAGCCGCAGAAAGCGCGTCAGCTTCATTCTCAAAGTGTGCAGACAGCACCAACCGCCAGCAGGCGTTGAACACGTCGCGGTAAAGCGGCTCGAAAGCGGTATCGTCCATGTTTGCCCAACTGATCGACTTGGCCTCTTTGCGGATCCCCTCGGGTGTGTGCACCAGGTGGAAATGGCCGGCCTCGATCGTCACCCACTCACGGAAAGCTTCGCGGCTCTTGTCTACTGCCGGGAAACGCTCAGCGCGAGCCGACTCAAGGCCGGTGATGTAAGCGGCGACCGCGTGCGACAGTTGCCCCGGTTTCCCGCTCTGCGCTTCGAAGAACTTGGCCAGCCCCTGAATGCCACGCATCTCTTGGCGCGGGATCAACCCACCGACCGGCTCCCAGTACTCCCACGCTAGGTCGAGCATCGAGAAGAACTTGCCGTGGAACTTACCGTTGCGCATGCGGGTGAACTTGCCGTGAATGATCTGGCCTGCCTTCCACTTCTGGACGGTTTCACGATCAGCTTCGGTGGCCGGCACCAACCCCTGGGCGGTGCGGATCAATGCGAGCTCAGCCATTGGACGCCCTCCCCGACACCAGTTCATCGACCTGCTTCAGCAGCAGGGCCCGGCGATTTGCCAACTCATTGGCAGCCTCCATCCGCATTTCGTCCTTCCTTGCGGCGGTAGCCGCTCGCATCTCCATCATCGAATCCTTCACACCCATGATTTTTTCGCGAACTGCTGGCGTCGGTCGGGTCACTTCACCGGTGATCAAACCAGCCAGGGCGCGACCATCTTCAGTGACCGGCACCACACTCAAGTCGGCCAGATAAAGCTGCCCGCGCTCCTGGGGAATGCGCTGCATCTGCACGGCCTTGGTGATCGCCGCGGTGCGCCGGTTCGCGTCAAACCCTACGGACACATGCCAGTTCACCGGTTTCACGTCGTCTCGGGCCTGGACGACAAATCGCTCGTAAGCGCTGATGAACGCCATGCGGGCGCCGATCTTGTCGCCGGCATCGAGGACGGGCTTCGCCGCCGCCAAGGCGAGCTGGATTTCATCGGTCAGCACCACGGTTTCGAACTCGTCGTTCGTGGTCATGGCGATAGCCCATGCTTCGTCCTTGCCCGGGCGGCCATCTTCGGCCTGAATGCGTTGCAGGACTGCGGCCAGGGTCAGCTTGCCGGTCAGTTCCCGGCGGCAGGACTGCAGCGCCTTGCGGATATCGGCCGGGGCAAATACAGCCAAGTCTTCGGCCATCAGTTCGGCAGCAGTGGCGCTGATGGTCTGGCCCAGGGTTTCGGCGGTAGCGCAAATGGCGCCGGCCAGTTGTGCGCGATCATCAGAGGAAAGCATTGCGCGACCCTCCCTCACGGATGTTTCGGGCAGCTTCCTGCGCGGCGTTGATGTTGGCCTGGGTATCTTCCAGTTGGCGGGCAGTGCGGCCGTTGATTTGCGTCTGGGTGACCCACTGCGTGTGGTAGCTCTCGGCGTTAGCCAGCAGCTCGCTGACGCTGTGGCACTTGCGGATCAGTTGGGCATCGCTGATCCCGACGTAGTACGCGGCAACGCTGTGGGCGACGTCGATACCGAGGCGGCCGATCAGCAAACCAACCTGCCCTCCCACCTTGGCGTTCCAGACCGGCCATGCCTTGTACCGCTTGCGGTAGGACATGGCGTAGTTGGCCCAAGTCTTGAACGTCTTGCAGGTCTGGTCTTTAGGGCCCGGCATGTCGGCAGGGATTTCTACCCGTGGCGCCTCGGTGCGATCCACGACCAGCACCAGACCGCCGGAGCGGCTCGGCTTGTCCGAGCTGTCCTGCAAATCCTGATTACTGGTTACCTGATTGGTACCTTGATTATTGGTACCCTGATTTGTCGGAGATTTTTCCGACCCTTGCCCGGATTTTTTTCCGACCTTGCTCGGAGATTTATCCGAGGTAGATCGGATTTTTTTCCGACCCTCAATAGCATCAGAGGTCGGATATTTTTCCGACCCATCCAGTTTACGATTCCACTCTTTGGCCTTCTCGGTCAGGCGGATCAGCGTGATGCTGGAAGTGCTCGACAGCTCGATCAGACCGGCATCACGCAGGGCTTTCAGTAGGCGGTAAGCGGTGTCCGGTTTATCTGTGAGCAGCGGCAGTTCGTCAACGATCTTGCTCTTGCTCAGCGCGAAGTAAATTCCGGTATCCGTCTTGATTGGATTGGCCCAGCTCGGGCTCTCGTAGACGAAGGCGAACAGCAGGGCTTGCTGAGAATTCAGCCCCCACTCCAGCGCTTTCACCTGATTGATCGTGACGGTGTATTGCATGTCAGGCCTTCCCGACCAGTTTGGCCAGTTGGAGGAAACGATCGACGTACCAGTGTGGCTGCGTCTCGCGGGGGGATTGGGGGCTGGTGAGGTTTTTGCCGTAGGCCAGGCCTTTCTCAGTCACCGACCAGAAGCCGACGTATTCCTGCTTGGAGTTACGGCGCTGCATCTCCTTGAGGAATCCGTGAGCTTCCAGCAGCTTGTTAAAGGCTGGCGCCGACGTGCGCAGGTCGAAGTCTTTGATCAGTGCGGTGACGGCCTTGGTCGGCATGGAACTGCCGCCGGTAGCGTCCGGCGCAGCGTCGATGGCGTAGCCAGGGAGGAACTTGGCGTCGAGACCGTTGTTCGCGGCGATCTTGGCCAGCATCAGCATTTGACTGGATGGCGCCGGCTTCAGGAGACGTGTGAAGCACTCAAGAATCGCCAGCTCACCGACGACTTTGGTTCCGCTGAGCAGGACTTGCTCACGGGCGCCCTGCTGCTGTTCAAGCTCGCGCCAGCGGCGTATCACCTTCATCCGCATCGGTGCGCTGTAGCCAGTGAGCAGGCAGTCAGTGTGCTCGCGATCAAGCAAATACTCAGTCTGCTCGCGGTTCATGCTGTCCCGATAGATATGAGCAAAAGCGCTCACATCTTCTCCAAGCTCTGTTGCCATGGACTGGATGTCACGCTTCACATCTGGGTGACGCTTGCCCGTGACATTTGCAATTTCGCGGGAAGACATCGTGGTACGCGACACGTTTTCGGAATTAACAAAACGTGTCGCGACATTGGAAGAAGTATTGCTTGAATTGGGTTGGCTCTGCATAATCGGCCTCACAAAGTGTTAATGAATTAGCCGACCTCGACCGTCGGCTTTTTTGTGCCTGGGGTTTCCTTCAGCTACTCCTAAATAGTGGGCAGGCAGTGCTCCAAATCCGGAAAACCCGCTGAATATTTCTCGGCTCTTACGGACCAAAACATTCCGCATGCGAAAACATCAGGCTGCCTTCACTGATGCATCCATCACGTCCAGGCTCTGCCGAACATGGTTTATTTCTTGGCGGATCAGGGTTTTCTCGATGGTGTTGACGCGGTCATCGTCGAGTGCCTGGTGAACTGCGATAGTCAGATCCGCCACTTCCTTGCCGACGTTGATCAGCGACTTGGTCAGCGCTTGAGGCTTGGGTGCGGTCTTAGCGACCAGGCCGAAACCAAACTCATTGGCCAGGGTCAGCAGCGGGCGCATGTCGCCGGTGTGCAGCAAGATCCCGAACAGATGCTCCACGGTCAGGTGGTGAGCATCGTTATCCGGGTTTGCGCGCTGAAGAAGACCTACATGCGGAACGCCCATCTTTGCCGCCAGTGCTTTTGCCTCGTTGTCCAGAACAGCGCTCTGGCAGGCCCGCAGGAAATCTTCCATTCGTAAAACCTCAAATTTGTTTCCGTGGCGCCCTGCCAGCGGGTGGGCGAAAATTTATTCAGTGGATCGGCAGCGCTTATTTCTTCAGGCGGCAGATCGCTTCGGACGCGCAGGAATCGGACGAATCTCGTTCGCCTCAAGATGGCCGTCACTAAAAATGGTGATTTCGATGCTTCTACCGGACCGGACCATTTGCGAAATAGCGCTCTGGTTCACGCCGAGAGCAGCAGCAAGCGCGGCTTGGGTGCCGTACTCTTCTAGATATTTGCTCAAAGGAATCTTTTTCATGGAATTTCCACGGCTTGTTATACGCCATGGATAGTAGCAGCGCTGCTTTTTATCAGCAACAAATTACTAGCTGTGCTATTTGCAGAAATATCAGTTCTGCTAATATTCTTTCGACATGAAAACACGTCGCCCCCTAACCTCCGAAGAGGTGGCCGAGAGCACTAGGCTTAAGGCTATTTATGAACAGCGAAAGGCTGCTGCTAAAGCGGCCGGACGCAACCTCACGCAAGCCGATGTAGCCGAGGCATGCGGATGGTCTGGACAAAGTGCGTTCAGCCAGTACGCAACAGGAAAGGTACCGCTGAACGTAGAGGCCCTCCTAAAGCTGGCCAAAGCCTTGGACTTCGATGTAAAGGAGGTAAGTCCACGATTAATGTGGTCCTTAGGACACGAAATAATGCACTCAATGCTCCGGCCAAGCGACCAGATGTCGGATATTAAGCCTTGGGACGACGACACGCCCCTAGATGACGACGAGGTCTACGTCCCCTTCTTGCGCGAAGTCGAACTGTCGGCCGGATCAGGCCGTTTCGTGATTGAGGAAAGTGACAAATCCCGGCTTCGCTTCTTCAAAAAAGACCTGCGTCACAACAATGTGCAGTTCAGCAACGCGAAATGCGTGGTGGTGAGCGGCAACAGCATGCTGCCAGTGCTGCGCGACGGCGCCACGGTAGGCGTGAACGTCGGAAAGAACTCGCTTGGCGATATCGTCGACGGCGACATGTACGCGATCAACCACAACGGCCAGCTCCGCGTGAAGCAGGTCTACCGCCTGCCCACTGGCATTCGTCTGCGCAGCTTCAATCGTGATGAGCACCCGGACGAGGACTACACCTTCCGGGAGATCCAGGAGCAGCAGATCGCGATTCTTGGACACGTGTTCTGGTGGGCGATGTACTCCAGATAGACTCAGCTCGTCGACGAGAACTGTCGGTTTGTGGAGTTGAGGAATTTTGATCAGCATTGCAAGGAGAGCGATATGCCGGTAGTAGCCGTACTGAATGACGAGTCAAACCTTGGTGAAATTCTTGCAGCACTGAAAGCTTACGGCGTGGTGCTGGCTAACCACTACACTCGCCCAGGAGCATCGGACCTTACGCGCGAGCTCAGAATTGCATTGGGTCCGAGGGCTGACGAGAACCAGCTTTTTTGCCATGATCTGCCTCTGCCAATAGATGGCGAACCATGGTGGACCAGCGTATTAGTCCTGCCTCCTCGATATCACTTTCAATACCGTGAAACTATTGCCTTGGCTGCAAGAGCGCTGAGCGCTGCAAATGAATCGAAGGAAAAGAGCGTTTTTCTCTACCATGAACCGTAGACGCTAACGGGACCTGGAAAGCGTGAAGTCGGGAAGGATTGTGAGGGGTAAAATCGTGCAGTCCGCGATCTTTGGCCGCGTGATCTAGCGGGCGATGTACTCGCGCTAACAATTGACAGAGCGATGCCCTGCCGAAGGGTTACTGAATGCCGAAGAAAAAGCCGGAAAGTAAAACAGCGGCGTCCGCAGCTGAAATTGAGCGCTCTATCCAAGCCCTGAACAAAATGGCTGAACGCCTTTGGGGAGATGGTCGAGAGACCGAGGCGAAAGCCCTCCTTGATGCCTTGGACTCTCTAAACCGGGCGCTGGACCGAATCAGGATTGGCGAAAGTCGCAGGGTTCTTCATTGAAGACCGTCTTGGTTCTGGAACGAGGAATGACGGCATGGCGCACTCACTTCAATACCAGATAACCGAATCCGTTCGCGTCGTTGAGATCGAAGTGGGGAAACTGCTCGATTTGGCAGCAATGCTGAGAGACGCTGGAAATGATGTCCTGGCAATGGCTGTCTCGAACCAGGCAAATAAGCTGCTTGAGGCTGCGGTAGCGCTGAGAATCGCGATGGCGGGCTGACTGCTTATGCTGATGAGGTGATAGCGGGAAGGATTGTGCGGGGTAAGGCTGAGCCAGCCATTAAAGCTACTAGCGAGGGATAGCAGTGAAAGTCGAATGGGCTGAGATTGTAAAGGGTACTGAGAGACCTGTAGGTATAGGCGTCACAGGAGCGCACCGATGCACTCTTCGCGTCGACGGAAACTTAGTTGCTGCGATTCTGAAAAGAGGCCCCAGAGAGCAAATAATTGCCGAGGCTTTTTGTGGCATGCTCCTGAGGGCGTGGGGTTTGACTGTACCCTCTTCTTATCTCGTCGATCTTGAAGGCGAGTTAGCTTTCGCCAGTGCCGATACAGGTTATCCCAACCTATCTCAACGTTTAGGCATCGACGCCCTTCACCCCGGCTCACCGGAATATGATGCAGCCTTGGGTATGGCGTGCAATTTGATTTGCAGTCTTCCGTCCGCACCTCTTGCAGCAACGGCAGATGAGGCTATCGATAACAGGGACCGCAATCTCGGAAACGTTCTCTGGGATGGTGTGACAGAAGCCTGGATTGATCATGCCCATGCGCTAGGGAATGCAGAAGGGCTTATGCAAGATGTGAACAAATTGTGCTTGATGGCCAATGCCTCAGCCGTGGGAGAGTCATTTAGCCAGTCAGCAATAGCATCGTGGATGATGCTGGACAGAAAGGCACCGCAATTGGTCGCATCTTGTTTAGTCACCGTCGCAGATCTTGAGAAGCCTATCACCGAACTATCCGCAAGGTTGGCGTCGATGGGGAATCGGTTGCTGAGTCGCTTTCCAGCTGCCGATGACCTACTATCACGCGCATGAAAACCTTATCGAAGTCATCGAGTTCGGTCGCACTTCATCCTTGGAGGCCTCTTTTTTGGGAGCCTGTTTCAGGGACTGGGGAGCGTCTAATGGCGGGCGTAGTTTTTTGCTATGACGGCCAATGGGAAGCCGTAAGAATTATCCGCGACGACGTGCTCGCAGCGCTTTATGGCCAAGATGCCGCAAACGGCGCCATAAACTTGATCGAGTTTGGACTGAAGCTCTTTGGCGAAGCAGCCAAATCAGCCGCGTCGCTTGAGAGGCTTGGTGTTTCAATATCAGGCCTATACGCTGGCGAGGAAAGAACTACAGAGGCCCAATCAAGAGCAGAGCTTCTGCGCACTGCGGCCCTACTGTACTCAAGCTTGGCGAACCTTGATAAATTCGACTCCGCTCAAGAACAGGACATCCCTCTTTCTGAAGAAGTGACAAAACGATTTAGTACGGAAATTCGGGATCTGGTAGTTAGAGATCACCCAAATCTTGAAGATTATTTCGGGCGCCATGCAGTTCTTTTTTCTGGCGGCGATAAGGTGCGATTCGGATTCGTTTCTCCGCGAGCCGCATTGCATTTCAATGTGGTGACCCCCATCAGACCGGGTCCGAGCTTAAGAGACGCAAGGGCACGGATATTTGAACTTCAGCGCTGCCGGGAAATTACGGGAATTGATAAAGCAGTTTTGATATCGGCAGTTCCTCGATCAGATGACCCGACATTAGGGGTTCGGCAGCGCCAAAACATTCAGCTCTTGAATGAGGAAATTGCCGGCGAGGCAAGATCTGTAAACGTCGGATATATCCCCGTAACATCGGCATCAGCTGGGGCAGAGCAAGTGGTTCTTTTAGGTGCGTAACTATTGAATCAAAAAGATGCCCGGCCCAGCGCCGGGCTTCTTGTTTCTGCCCTTTCATCCCTTCGTCACACCGACCAAGCACACTGCAGTCAGCCAAAGGGATTTGGCCACGTGCATAAAGAGCCCGGCCTAGCGCCGGGCTTCTTTTTTGTGATCGGCTTTCACTCCAGTCCGCTAATGCGTCAACGCAGGGAGCGGACGATGAGCTCTTCTTCAGAGCAGCGATCAAAACAGTCCTCACCAGCCGCTATCGATAGGGCACCGCTTTGTCTTGCGTCGACCAGTGGGGGCGAAACGGTATGAACTCCTTTCGTCCTCTATCAGTCGAAATAAATGGCCCCCCCTTGCCCACTGAATCATCACTTAAAAGGAGTCTTTTCATGAAGATTTCGGAAGTAATGACGAAGGACGTTAAAACAGCCAAACCCAGCCACACAATCCAAGAAGCAGCCAGCCTCATGGCCAAGATCGACAGCGGCGCCATTATGATCGAGGAGCAAGAACGCCTGATTGGTATGATCACGGACCGAGACATCGCCATCAGAGGCGTAGCCATAGGACTCGCGGGGGACACCCCGATCAGCAAAATAATGAGTGGTGGCGTCCGCTACTGCTTTGAGGATGAGGACGTTGAACATGTGGCAAAAAACATGGCCGACATTCAGCTCCGCCGCTTGCCTGTACTCAACCGTGACAAGCGCCTAGTTGGCATGGTGTCGCTAGGGAACATTGCCAGCGCTAGATCGCAAACCGCTTCTGCTACGGTTCTACGTGGAGTGGCACAGGCCCATTAACAGTTTTTCTGACATGGCTAAAGCCTGGCCCAGCGCCGGGCTTTTTCGTATCTGCGACATGCTTTTCACGAAGCGCTCACAGAACGCAGCGCAGATTGGACAGACAAAAGGATTTGACCCCATACAAAGAGCCCGCCATGCGCGGGCTTTTTTGTGCTCGCATGAAAATATATTAGCAGTGCTATTTACTTGATTTAGTAGCAGTGCTACTTTTGCCCCATCGCAACCGGTACCCAATCAGGGGCCAGCTGCGAAGGGTCGAGAGGTCCGCCGTTCTTTAGCTCCACCGTTTCACCTTGCCGGATCACCACCGGCCCAGATTCAAAGGCAGCGATGAACCGGCCTCAACGGTTCAGAGGGTTGGCAACTGACCCAGGCGTGCAGCGTAAAACGCCAAGAACAGTTATCCAGCGGGAGAACAAGCCGAAAGGCCCGCGGCTGGAAGAACAATTTGAGATAGGCCAGTGATCGACGCCAGCAGCGGGTCACTGCCGAAGGCATCACCTCTGTCCATTCGTTGAGTGGGCTTTGGGATGCGGACGAAACTGCGGCCTATAACCGCCCACCTGCATCACAACCAACTACCGAGGAATGCTCGGAGTTGCCCACGTCACGGAGGATGCGCCATGAAGTAGCTGAACGATTCACCCCGCGTGGAGCAGCAAGCCTGAAGGCTGCGCCCAACACTCATTCAGGCAGCGGACAGCAGGTCGTCGATGTCACCGCGCATCGGCCGGAATTCCGGTAGGCCACCCCAGCGCGAAGACAACTTGATGCTGCAAGTCCAGGCCGTCGCCAGTAGCGGGCTTGGGTGAATTACCGCAGACGAGTCCGAGGGCATAGCTGGCCAGACTCGACACATCCCGGGTAGTTCCGGGCGCCTGCAGCCCCTCAAATATCAATGATGATTAATGTCCCGTGGCTTCCGGTTAACACCGCGTGCGGAACACCGGCTTCGGCCAGGTAGATCTGCCCTTCTCCAACGCTGATGGCTTCACCATCGACGTCCAGCAGTAGCTGTCCTGAAATGACTAACAAGCCTTCGGTGTAGTCATGCACCTCTGCCGCAGAGGGCATTTCATCCATGCGTAGAACTTTGATATTGGAGTTGCCTACCCGCCCAAGCACGGTGGACTTCCAGGCTTGAGGCAAAGCCTTCGAAATCAAATCAAGATCCAGCAGTGACATAGAAATTTCCTTATTTATCCCGGCCCTCATTTATACCCTCCGGCACCACCCGCATGCACTCCCCTCTGCGCCCAACGGTAAACAGCGGAACGGATGAGTGCAGCCGAGTTTTGTTGGATCAACACCCGCCACTCTGGAGGCGACCATGGCAACCAGCTATGCAGACAGTGCACAGGCCCGGGAGTGGGACAGGCGTTATGACGCTTGGGGCCGCGAGAAGAAATCGCAGCCTGACGAGTTCCACGACTACGAGGCAGCCGAACAAATGCGCACTCAGGAGCTGGCTGACCGTGCCGCCCGTGCAATTGAAGAGCGCAAAAGCCTGAAGCAGCGCATTGCCGCAACCATGGCGCAAATGGAAATGGTGTGTCCGCCAAAAGGAGGCGCAGCGTGAACACTGAAGAACGCGATCACCAGACGGCTGTCACCTGGATCGAAGGCGAGATCAACAACATGATCCGCGATTTGGGCAAGCCGAACGCCAGCTCGGCGGCGACATCAGTAATCACGTTGGCCTACTTGCTGCGCGTCATCGACGACGGTGAGCAGCGTCACTATAGGGCGCGCATCGACCAGATCTACGCCACCTATAACGAATCGATCCGGCAAGGAGCTGCAGCATGACGACCCCACCAGTTAAATCACTGATCGACGAGCAGCTCGACGAGATCGAATCGAAGCTGGTCTTGCTGGGTTTCGGCCTGCCGTTCAACGAGGTGATTGGCAAGTCTCGCGAAGCTCTGGTCGCCAGCCTGCCTCGCCGTCTGGCGGCAACCATGAAAGGCGGCCGGATCGCGGTGAGGGTTCGGCCATGACTTCCTATCAGCGCGCAAAGCGCTTTTGGTTCTGGCGCGGCTCTGCCATCGCCCTGCTCTTCTTCACTGCCTGGATGCTGGCAAGCGCTTACTCCGGCCAGCTCACTCAATAACGCACACCTTCAAAGCTGCGCACCGCGCCGCAAGGAACTGTCATGTCCGCAAATACTAAACAAGCACTCGCACAACAACCGCTCGAAGTTAGCGAAAGCGACGATGTACAAAAATCTGTAGTCCCTGCGGTAGCCGTCACCGACATCGCCGAATATCGGCCGCACGAAGAACAGATCGTTCGTCTGGAGACCACTTACGCGAAGCTGGTCGTTGACTGCTCGACCAACGAAGGCTTGGCGAATGCGAAGGAAGTTCGCGTCGATATCCGCGAGGTGCGCTATGCCCTGGCGAACACCACCAAAACGGCACTCGTGCCCTATCAGCAGAAAGTCAAAGATGCCCAGGCTCGCGTCAACCAGGTTAAGGAGTTCGGCGAGACGCTGAAGGATCGTGTGCTGGCAATTGAAACGCCTGTCGACGAAGCAATTAAGGCCGAGGAAAAACGCGTAGCTGATGCCAAAGCAGAACGCGAGCGTGTCGAGGCTGAACGTGTCGAAGCCATCCGGGCAAAGATTACCCGCTTCAGCTCTGTCGCTGCCGCATATGCAAGCCGTAGCGCTGCGGATGTCGCAAACATTCTGCAAGGCGTCAAGGAATCAGTGATCCTGCCCGAAGAATATGCCGAGTTCGAAGCTGAAGGCACCATCGCCCGCGACAACGCTATTGATCAGCTTGAAACGCTGCACAAGTCTGCCGTTGAACGAGAAGAGGCCGCCGCCAAGCTGCTGGCCCAGCAGAAAGAGCTTGATGAACTGCGCGAGAAGCAACGCATTGCCGACGCTGAAGCTGAGGAGTTGCGCAAGCAGCGTGCCGAGGAGGACCGCAAGCGCTTGAAGCAACAGCAGGACGAGCTGGACCAGCAGCGCCGCGACATGGAGGCACAGCAACGCCAGCAGCGTGAGCAGCAGGAAGAGCAACAGCGCCAGCAGCGCGAACGCGACGCACAGTATCAACGTGACCAAGAAGAGCTAGCCCGTCTGCGCGCCCAGGCTGCCGCACCCGCTCCAACCACTTCAGTAGCTGCATCCGTGGTCACAGAGAAGGTCGAAGTCGCCCATGTCAGCGCACATGCAATCGCCGCTGAATCCGACGATGCGACTACGACTGCGCCATCGGTTGACGACATTGTCGAGGTTGTAGCCCTGGGCTTCGACGTGGACCCCGACACTGCTCGCGCATGGCTTCGCGCCATCCGCTTCTAACCACCCTTTCCATCTGAAGGCCGACCACACCATGTCGGCCACGGAGAGCGCAATGACCGACTCAGACACCCAAGCACCAACAGGCCTTGCCACGTACCACGATCCATCGCACAACGCGGCAGCGCTCATTCTTGATCCGGGCACCATGAAGTCGATGAGCGACCTCGCGCTGATGATGTCGAAGGGCGTGACAACAGTCCCCAAACATCTGAAGGGCAATCAAGCTGACTGCATGGCGGTAGTGCTGCAAGCAATGCAGTGGCAGATGAACCCATTCGCTGTTGCGCAGAAGACGTTCATCGTCAACGGTGGCGCATTGAGCTATGAAGCTCAGCTCGTTAACGCGGTGATCACCGCCAAGGCCCCAGTCAAGGGTCGACTGAACTTCGAGTGGTTCGGATCCTGGGAAAACGTCATCGGGAAGATGCGCGAAGTCACCAGCAAGACCAAGAAAGACGAGGACACTGGCGAGTTCAAGAAGTATCGCGTTCCGGCCTGGAGCTTTGACGACGAGAAAGGTCTCGGGATTAAGGTTTGGGCAACCTTCAAAGGCGAAGACGAGCCACGCATTCTGGAACTTCTGCTCACCCAGGTCCGCACCCGGAACTCTACGCTTTGGGCGGAAGATCCCAAGCAGCAGATTGCCTATTTGGTGACTAAAAAATGGGCGCGACTCTTCTGCCCTGACGTCATCCTCGGCGTCTATACACCCGATGAATTCGAAGACTCGTACGGCGGCGAAATCGATATCACCCCTGCGAAGCAGGCTTCAAACACCGCTGCCGCTGCTGGTGTGTCGTTCGGCCCGAAATCCCCGTCGCCTGAAATCGACGGAGTATTCGCAGACCTTTTTGTCGTCGCGAAGCGGCAGGACATCGAAGCCTATGCGACAGCCTGGGCAGGTCTCAAGCCTAAGCAGCGCGCAGCGATCGGCCTGGAATGCCACGAAGCGCTCAAGAACATGGCGGCAACCGTTGATGGCGACTTTACCGATATGACTGGCAACAACGACGGCCTGTCTCAGGTCGAGGAAGCGGCGTAGTGAGAACGGAACTTCAGGGCACTGAAAAGTGGCATGCAGACCGATCTGGCCGAGTGACAGCCAGCCGGTTTAAAGATGTGATTGCTTGGGGGAAGCCTGACAAAAATGGGAAGCGCGAGCCTATGGGGGCGCGCACCTCATACATGCGCGAGCTGTGCTTCGAGCGACTGGCAAAGAAGTCCAAGCACAACGTCAGCAGCGCTTCCTTGAAGTGGGGCCACACCGAAGAACAGAAGGCTCAGGACGCCTACGAGATGTTGACCGGCAACATCGTCATACCGTCAGAGTTCATCGTCCACCCGAAGTACGACTGGCTCGGCTGCTCGCCAGACGGCCTGATCAACGATGACGGTGGCACCGAGTCGAAGTGCCCTTTCAACGAGGCGATACACGTCAAGACTTGGCTCGAAGGTATGCCCGAGGAACACTTGCCGCAGGTCCAAGGCTGCATGTTCGTTACGGGACGGAAATGGTGGGACTTTCTGTCGTTCGATTCTCGCCAAGATGAAGAGTGTCAGCTCTACATCGAGACGATTCACCGCGACGAAGACTACATCGCCAACCTGCACAAAGAGCTGGTCCAGTTCAATCTGGAACTGAATCGCATGGTTGATGAAGTCGCGGACAAAGCCAGGGCTCAAGCCCATCGTTTAGGAGCCTGATCATGATCAGCAACCACCTCAACTTGGTCGAGCAGCAGCGGCAGAACGCGGAATCAATTTCCAGTCGGACCGCCGAATTTCTGGCTGCCGGCGGGCAAATCGCCTAATTGAAAAATCCGCCGCGCAATCCGCTGCCACCTCCCCGCTCACAAAAAATCGACCCCGGCACGATTCTCAAGAGAAAGCCCAAGGCGTTGACAGCCGCTGATCGAAAGGCTCTCCGGGTAATGGCGGACTCACTATGAGCAAAAGAAAGCCGCATAACCTCAAGGCCCGCATCGACCGATCGTGTCGTTCGCTGCTGGCCACCAACCACGTCGCAGTGGTGAACATCGACCCCAGTGGTCACCAGGGCATGATCAATTACAAGTCACTGAAGAACATCGCTCCCGGGAAGATTGGTCAGGCCGTGTGTGGCATACCCCACCGCTGGACGATCTACCTCAGCGCGCTCTGTATTGATGCCCGCGGCGGCCGCTACAGCAAGTCTATTGAGGTGGCACCGGACGGCGTGTACCTCTCCGACCACTTGGAAGACGTGATCGAGCATTGCTACAAGCAACTCCGCGACTCGGCCAATCAAAGCCAGATGGTGGCTTCTGGCTGGATAGCTATTCCTGAACAGTTGTCGCTCGACGAGGCTCACGCCGCACGGATTTTTGAAGCGGTCGGCGCTTGGAATCAGGTCAAGGTAGCGGCATGAGACGGTTCCGCACCCAACAACGAAAACGACAAACCTGGCTGGCGCTGCCGGCCAGTGGCATAGAAGAGGTTGGCCATGGCCAAGAGTGGGCAAGAGCGATCGGCAAAGGCCGCAGAGAAGCGAATCCAGTACGACGAGAAGGAATTGCGGCACCGGGTGAGGCTCGGCATCCGGCAGAAGCTTGGTGAGCTGATGGCCTGGAACGGCATCGAGGAGATCAATGAGGCGGTGCAGAACCTGATTCTGAACGCGCATGCGCTCGGGCCGACTCTTTCATTCCAAGCGATGGAAAGTCCGCGCCACAAAGTGCAGATAAGCGAAAACGTGGCGCGGATGTTTCGGAATGAGAGTTTGACTGAGCTGAAGCGCGATCCGGGCGACGAAGTCATCACGCCGGATTAAAATTTGGAGGGAGCGGGAGGGTTCGAACCCCCTGCGGAACTGTCCGGACACCAGCGCTACTCGTCAAACCCTTCGCAATTTGGAAAATCGTACGCTCCCAGCGCCGCCCCGCCCCATCCAAATGCCGCTGTAATAGCCATCAACAATGCTCCTAGATCGATATGGTTAAAAACTGGTACTCCAAAAGTAGCAGGAGCTCCACATAGCGTTACTAGGCTCGATGCGATTGCCAAACCGCTGAAGAATTTTTCTTTCGTTCTGGCTGTTAGTCCGTGCTCGTTAGAAATCGCCATTGCGCGACTTCGTTAATGGCGGCGATCTTACACGCCTAACGCGCCCCCAATCAAACCTTGTCGCATCCGGTCACGGAGGGCGGCTACAGGTTACCCGGTTCATTTGGTGCTCCCCCGTATATTTCGCCCGGTGATGGCCGTGGCGCGCCGGTCGCAGCAGCTGACTCGCAGGCGCGTACAGCAACAATTAGGTCGCCTTTGATCTCAGAGATCATCCTAAGCCATCTATTGTAATGAATGGCTTTCTGAGTCTTTTCCATGTCGATCCAAGACTGATGTGCAAGCATCGCACGAGCATCGCTTGCAAAAGTTTGGATCAACCCTAGGGCTAGAGCCGACCTTTTGGCAGCATGATTTGGCAATTTAAGAAGGGGATACAGATCATCAATAGAAACACCCTTGGACAGTGCTTCAAGCTCCTCCAGCGCCTTCAAAATATTGGCGTCCACCTCAGAAAAATCGTTTTCACCGAATTCAAAGCACATGGAAAGGAATGCTGATTTTCTTTCGAGGGCGAAGAGCGGACCGAGCATCTTAGCGGCAGCCAATTCCGAGCGATCCTTTTCAGCCCTCCGATTTGCCCAGGCAGCTTGACCGGAAATCCCTAGGGCAACGACAACAGCGGCCACCGTGCCTATGGCCGACCACATTTCCCACGGCGAATCCGCCATTTTCTCTCCTTTGACCCGGCTCCATGCCGGTAATCCGTAATACCCCACCACTACCCAAATTGCCACTGTCGCATCCGGTCACGGAGGTCGGCGCCTGATTGGCGATTACCGGGTACGTTCTTCACGACCGGCATGTGCTCAAGCTAAGCTCTTAATGATCAGCAAAAGCCTAACTTCGGCCTATAGAATATAGTTATCGTAGAGTTTCGACTGAGTATACCTATCCCCGCTTAAACCAAATTTCTTGGAAACGGCAACGATACTATCGACAAGCCACCTAGGCATAGTTGGTGAAAAATACACATCCACCAACAATTCATTCAGATCAACCTCTAAATCCAGAATAGGTGAAGGATCACCGATACGGTTTTCACCATTTTCATTAACCGTAGTCCCAAGATCGAAGCGAACCAGTCGTACCTCGTTCTCATGCTTAAAGCTCATTCGCTTCAAGAAAGCAGGAACGAGCATATTAAACTCAAGCGATCTCGGATCGCTTTCCACATCCAAATAATCAACCTGCCCTATCGTATAATTTTGGGAAGAAATAACACTTTTCTTGAGGGCGCCAACTGTGGTTCGCACAGCAACTCCCGAGCTTTTTGTACTATATAGGTCCCACATAGCTGCCGATTCGTACTCGTTGGCATGCCAACAACTAACAAACAGCCATTTCTTATGAGCACTCTGAAGGTGTCCGCCATCAACACCGTCTTTTTTGAGTTCATTGAGTAACCCCTGCAAAAAAGCCTTTGGCCATGCTCCCTCCCAAGGATCCTCAAAGTTATCCAGCCTACACAAAAACAATTTCGATGTAGTAAGTAGCGACAAATACTTCTCAACAGTCATGTAGCGCCAAATCACTACATCATCACCCGGCGTCTTTGCAGCAGGATGCTCTGTGTGCATATCCCAAACCCAACCTGTATCAATTCCAAAAACACGTAATACCCCACTTCAACGAATCACGCCAGCCGGCGAGGCAGGCGTCTGCCTGGAGATTGCCAATGAGCATTCCCGCAAATGCTTTGAGCGACGAAGAGTGCCTGCACTACGCCGCGCTTGATCCGGCGGCCGCCACCGGACTCACCCGTCGCTTGACCTCGCAGAGCATCGATCCGAGCGCCGAGCGTGAAGAGCTGCGCGAAGACATTCGCCGCCTCGAAAGCCAGGCGAGCGATGACGAAGACGAACTCGAAAATCTTCGCGATGGTGCCGGCGAAGCCTGCCAGTGGATCAAGCGAGCAATGGACCCGGACGACCGGGAGCTTTCACTGAATGCGCTGCTGCAAAAAGCGCTCGACTGCCTGGAGTGATGCTATGAGCACTTTTGCTGTATTCGGAATGAACGAACACTTCGCCCGCGAAGAGGCGAAGCGAAAGGTTCGCGACTTCAAGATCGAAAAGGGTCAGCGGATCGAGTTGTCGATGAGCCAGTGGCTCCAGGCTGTCGAAGATCGCGTGGTCAAGATCATGGACGGCAAGCGTGTCGCCCAACTCAGCAGCATGTTTGATGCCCCCCAGTACGCGGCCGATTATGCCGAGCGCATCCGGAAGCTGGGGCGATGCCGCGACGTGATTATCAGGGCTAAGATCAAGCTGCCGCAAAACGATTTGAGACGGAAGTCGCCGACGAAACTTTCGTGGCTGGACTACTCGCCGGAATCGACAGCAGCCGCCTGACCCACCCTCACCTATTGCTAAAGGCCTTTCTGCTCGATGAGTGCTTGAGCGATTTTGTCCAGCTCTTCATGAGCCACAATCTCATCAGACCAGCGGCCTGCCACCTCCTGGTAGTACTCAGTCGCTTTCGGGTTATCGCCTTCTGACTGGCGAATAGGACCGAGAAACGCCACCTGCGGCGAGCCATCCTTTTGCGGGCCGAACGTGATCCACACTTTTGGGTCGTTCTCTGGGTAGCCGTACGAATCCCAAGAAGCCATATCGATTCTCCTTTTACCGGCCCCATGCCGGGCTGAACACAAATACCTCACTTCAACGAATCCCACCAGTGGGCTGGGTGGTTGGCGTCGTCGCCTACCGCACCGAAGGATCAGCAACTCGGTCAATCGCCTTCCTGTAGGTCGCAAGCTCAATGATCTGTCGCAAGCAAATGACGACCTCCAGTTTCTGCTTGTCGTCGGGAATCCCCAACCACTTCAACATCATTTGGGCGTCTTCCTCGATTGCCGCGAGTGCATCGATATCGCTTTGCAGTCTCATGTCGGTCTCCCCGTTTGACTGAATTCGACATAAAGACATAGACCACTAACTCACTTCATGCCAGCCGGCGAGGGAGGCGTCTGACCCACCCTCACCTATTGCGCTGAGTACTGTTTTCAAGCCGAAAGATCAGGCCCAAGAGTCAAATCGATGTCTAGCCTCGCCAATGCTTTACCGCGGGCTAACGCCTCATTAAAGCTGTTGTACTTGGCATTTTCACGGATTGCTTCAACCTGCCTTTCTTTGATCTCAACATCGATTCTAAGCCCTGTTGGCACAGAATCACTGTCGCTACCCCATTCGAAATCAATCTTCGCTTTAACGCCTCGATGCTCATAGACAACTGGGTACGGCCTATCCACTAACACCATTTCGATCTCCTTGATCCGGCTCCATGCCGGGCCGAACACAAATACCCCACTTCAACGAATCACGCCAGCCGGCGAGGCAATCGCTTGACGGGAGACCCTCCATGACTATTGCACTCGCGGGTGAAAGTTTAGATTACTCAAGACAGCTATGGGGCTCGATACGGGATATCGGATTTAATAACTTTTATTTCATGGGAATAGTTTTCTAATGCGACTTCTTGAGCATGTCGAATATTGTTCAAAAACGCTTTCATAGAGATGCAAGCCAATTCTTGGTCCCTCATTGGGCCAATATGGATGGCTTTTATGTTTCTCAGTGATATATCAACTTCCACAAAAGGGACAAGTATATCTCCTCGAGAGCGGTATTTGACTGGCAGGCCATCGTCCAAATCAGGATCTATATCATGACCAGCTATCAATCTAACTTCCTGCTCTTCAGAAAAACTTTCATGCTTAAAGGTCGCTGCCAACCCGACAAGGTCAGAATAAGCTTTCAGCCCAGGAAAATCTAAAAACCCATCATTACATTCCATATCATTCGCAATAGTCATCAAACTTTTCAGAGCCACATCACTCGCCCTCTCAAGCTTTTCGTCTGCGTCATATACGCACTTTGAAAGCCCGGCAGGCATCGCATCACGTGAAAACTCAATTGCATAAGATCCGTAAGCACGCCATTGGCTTAGCAAATCAGAGGCACGACTAAAAGAACAAATGAATACAGGGCGACGATCTAACCCATAATCTGAAAGACCTCCAAGTCTGGCGATAACAAACTCTGCAGAATTGAAAAATAATTCATGCCGTTTTGAAAAAGTATCAGACTGATATTTCACATACCGAAGAATGTTAGATACACCATCATGCATTTCTTGGGAGTCATTTAGATACCGAACATCCGTAAGCCATAGCTTTTTATTTTCAAGTATTGATTTAACTGCATTTACGTCCGTGTAGTGGAAGAGCTGCACTGGTTTCCCCTCAAAAAATTTACCTTCACGCAATATACCGGCGAGGTGCCACTGTGCCCATCACTTACGGAAGCGTTTGCAGCGGCATCGAGGCCGCGACCATGGCCTGGCATCCACTCGGCATGCGCGCCACCTGGTTCGCCGAGATCGAAGCCTTCCCCAGTGCTGTGCTGGCCCACCACTACCCAAACACGCCGAACCTCGGCGACATGACCAAGCTCGGGGCCCTGGTACTGGCCGGCAAGATCGAAGCGCCGGACTTACTGGTCGGTGGTACCCCCTGCCAAGCCTTCAGTGTCGCCGGCATGCGCCAGGGTTTGCTCGACCCGCGCGGCGCCCTCACCATCAAATACGTGGAGCTTGCAGATGCAACTGACTATGTTCGCGCCAGTCGAGGTGAGCCCGCCTCCGTTGTCGTTTGGGAAAACGTCCCCGGTGTCCTCAGTGACAAAGGGAACGCCTTCGGATGTTTTCTTGGCGCGCTTGCTGGGGAAGACTGCGAACTGCAGCCTTCAGGGAAAAGGTGGCCAGACGCTGGTTGTGTGTATGGACCCAAAAGAACAATCGCGTGGCGGGTCCTGGACGCCCAATATTTCGGCCTGGCCCAACGACGCCGCCGGGTGTTCGTTGTCGCAAGTGCTCGAGGAGGATTCGATCCCACCGAGGTACTTTTTGAGCGAGAAGGCACTCGCCGGGATAGCCCGCCGGGACGGGAAAAGAAGTCGACACTTCATCCTACTCTCACGGCACAGGGGGGAGGCTCTCTCGATGACCGAGAGGCATATGTACTGGAGCCCGAGGGTATTAGACGAACAAGCGTCATCGAATGGGAACGTTGCCAAGGCTTGCCTGATAACTACACGCTGATCCCATGGCGCGGCAAACCTGCCAGCGAATGCCCGGACGGTCCGCGCTTTAAGACGATTGGTAACAGCAAGGCCGTCACCGTAGTTCGCTGGATCGGCTGGCGAATTATCAAACATTTGCACCTAGGCGGCGCACGACAACCTCTTTAATATCCAAGTAATCTTCGATGCCCGCTCGCATATGAGCATGCACTGCAGAGTGACAATTCGAACACAATAATGCTAGATCTTCTAGAACTACCACACTCTTCGTTGCCTTGGTAGAAACTGGCACCTTGTGATGAGCCTCAATATATTCGAATCCATACTTGGCCTTAAAATCATCATTGCAAATTTCACACACCCACGATCCGGACGACTTTAGAAACTTAACTATTTGAGAGCTCCGCTCAGACAACAGATGCGTAACATACTTTTTTCCGCCCTCCATAAAGCCTTGTCCAACCTTACCTGCAAGCACATGAGATTCGGCTTGGCGACCAAGAATGACATATTCGTCAGCACAATCAACCAAGCTGAATATGCCTTCGAAAACCCAATTACTTTTTTGTTCACTATAAAGAACCACTGGATACCCAAACTCGGGCTGATTTAGCAAGGCCAGATTCGCCTTTTCCTTGAGTGATACAACCCCTTTTCGAGCCTTGAAGGAATAGCGATAAAGCTCTCGTTCAGAATTCACCCATCCATCATGGCTATAACTTCCCGAACGAACCTTGACCAAGACACCATCAAGAGCAGGAAGCGAACCAACCCAATTTATACCTTGCTGGGGAGTATTGTTAATAATGAGGCTTTCGCCATTCCAATACTCAGACCCAGGAACCTTCGAATATTGAATTAAAGTATATAAATCCTTTTTTGAAATTATTGATCCAACTGGAGCTTTAAGCAGATCGTGAAAACTTATATTCGCCATCGTCATCCCTAACATATATCACCGTTTTTTAAGCCTTCATTATGGCACTGACGACCTACAGCTCGAATGCCTCATTCAGCATATCCCCCACTCCACCGCCCAGGCATGCCCCGGCATAGGACGTCCCATGCCCACAGAGAACAAACTCATCCAGCTGGGCCGTCAGTTCTGGCAGATCAGTCGGGCGCAATGATGAATAGCTGATGAATGTTGATATCGACGGGCGTTATCCACGGAGGCTGTTTGTTTTCGGCGCGCAGTGCCAAGTAGGCCCTTGTGCGCTCCACATGAAATTTTTGCTTTAGCATCGACATCTCGTCGACCAGCAGCTTAGGGACGCCGTAATAGCCGCATTCTGGACAATCCCGCTCAGCAAGATGGCCAGAGGACAAAATATCAATGTCTGTGGCCCCTCAGATTAAGCAAGCCATTTTCAACCCCCCTATGAATGACAAAATCAAATGTAGCCGATCCCGGCGAGGCTCCCCCATGCCCACAGAAAATCTCAAGGTCTATCAAGCCCGCGAAGGTGCCGAAGGCCAACAGTAATAACCTTCTCCACCAGCATCGCCCAAGCTCGCCTGTCAGTCGCCCTCCCCTCCACGTTTCCTATCCGTTAAGGCCGGTGAGGGCTGGCTTTGCGGTCCCGGCTGTAATGGTCATTCCCCCTGTAGGTCTGGGGGGAGCCTTGGGAACTGGATTTTTGGCCGGCACCTGTGCGGGCTCAGGCGACATGCCTTCATTTTTGGTGTCGGTCGTCACTACAACTCTCTCGTTAGCCATGGGTTGTTCCTCTTCCATGGACGCCAGGGCGGCATCCTTCTACGTCCTCGGCCCCGGTTTTAGGCCAGGGCGTGGTGTGTAACTGAGCAACTTCTGCATAGGCAACTTGGAAAGTGATCCCGTATTGACCGGCGATGAATTCGAGAATAGCTGCCTTTTCCTCGCTGTCGATCATTGAAAGAAACTGCGCACTCGCCAAACAGCAGTAACCCCTCCCCCCCCCTCAAAGTCAGCTGCTATAGCGGCAAAGGAACAGTCATGCCTGAAGAAACTGTTTTGATCCAGCCTGCCCCTGTTGTACGCGAGGCGCATGGCTGGTGGCACCACCCCGATCTGCCGATGTTCGAAGAGGACCAAGGTGAAGAATCGCGGGAGTGGGTAAAGGCTCAGGGCCTGACCATCGTTACCGCCGAAATGGAATACGAAGTCGATACCGACAACGATCCGTACTTTGAGCAGGGCGAAGGTTCCTGCGCGCATTGGGAGCCGAGCAAACCTGAGGGTGATGGTTGGTTCACGCTCGCCATATCCGACACCGACAACGGACCGGCCTGCTGGTGGGCACGGCGGGTGACGCGATGATCCTCCCCGCCCTCGCCTACATGGCCTGGCTCATCTACAAGGGGCCACGGCGATGAAGGCTCGCATTGAGAAGAAACTGAGCAAGCGCCTGTTTCAATTGCACCCTGGGCTCTATCGGCGGTCTTGGATCGACAAAGACGAACCGAGTGAGCTTGCTTACAGGCAGCGCACCCGCGTGAGCCATGTACGGAGTGTCGGCGGTGGCACCGACTATTGGGGTGAAGGTCAGGACGCATACACCGTTTGGGCGGACTGGAAGAGTAATTGGCCCTGGCATGGTCTGTTCAATTCGTTCCCGGAAGGTCATGAATTTGAATGCTACCCGGACACCGGCAGCTTCAGGCCGACCACCCGCAGCCTTCTGAAGCTTGCCGCTGACTGCGAGCTGATCTCCAAAGCAACAGCCTAACCCCTCTCCCCACCTTCTGCTGCCACGCACGGCATGGAATAGCTCATGAGCATTCAATTTTTATCGCACGAAGAGGTTTGCGAGCTGACTGGCGCGCGGACCAAGGCAGGACAGATCCTCAACCTGAAGAAGAATGGCGTCAGACACACCATTAAGGTGAATGGTTGGCCAAGTGTCACGGCCATGGCCGTGACGGCGGTCGGTATGTTTGAAGCAGAAAAACCCGAATGGAAACCACGCAAGGCTAGCTGAAATGGGACGACGACCGAGTAAATCCGGCTCAATAGCCCGGCTGCGAGAGCGCAAGAAAGCCAGCGGCCGGGTTTTCTACTACTACGAGATGGGCGGCAAGGACCGCAAAGAAATCGCGCTGGGCAGCGACTACGGCCTGGCAATCATGGAATACGCTAAGCTTGAGCGGGACCGCACCGCGACTGCGCTGGTCGCCAAGGTGATCACGTTCCGGTACGTGGCCGAAAAGTACATGGTCGACGTCGTGCCAACGAAAAAACCCGCCACACAGAAGGACAACGTCAGAGAGCTGAAAAACCTGATGTCTTTTTTTGACGACCCGCCGGCACCGCTCGAAACAATCCAACCCCTGCATGTCCGCCAGTATTTGACCTGGCGCAAGGCTGCTCCTGTAAGGGCCAACCGCGAGAAGGCGTTGCTCAGTGCAATTTGGAACTTTGCGAGGGACGTTGGCTATACAGCCTTGGCCAACCCGTGTGCCGGGATCAAGGGCAACAAGGAAACCGGCCGGGACGTCTACATCGAGGACGCGCTGTTCAAGCGTGTATACGAGAAAGCAGATGCTGGCCTGCGAGATGCGATGGACCTTGCCTATCTGACCGGCCAGCGCGTGACCGATACCCGATTACTGGACGAACGGGACGTCCGAGACGACCAAATCTGGGTGCTTCAAGGCAAGACGAATGCAAAACGTCGGATTGAGATAAGTGGCGAACTGAAGGTTTTGATTGATCGAATCATGTCCCGAAAAAAAGAACATAAGGTCCGCTCGACACGGCTGATCGTTTCGGAGGATGGCACACCAATGACGGTGGCAATGTTGCGGGGAAGGTTTGACCTGGCCAGGGAGGCCGCGGGTGTCGCGAAGTCCGAGTTTCAAATGCGAGATTTGCGTGCAAAGGCTGGTACGGACAAGGCCGAATCTAGCGGCGACATCATGCAAGCCAGGGATCAACTTGGGCATACGACCGTTGTCATGACCGAGCAATACATCCGCAATCGCATAGGCAAGAAAGTCTCGCCAACTAAGTGAATTGCGACCCAACTCTAAAATTGCGACCCAGAAACAAACAAGGGTTTGCATCAGCTTTCGCTCGCAAACCCTTGATTTTAGATGGTGCCCGAAGCCGGAATCGAACCGGCACGCCCTTACGAGCGGGGGATTTTAAGTCCCATGCGTCTACCAGTTTCGCCATTCGGGCGGTAGCGCGGTGAAGCAGTCTGAAGACTGTCAAATAACGATTTGGCAGTTCTGACGCCTGTGCAGCAGAGGGGGAAATATATACATCCCGCCCCGGTGAAGCAAGTTTGCGACGGACCTTTTCAAGACTAAATCTTGCAGGACAGTGCAAATAAAAAAGCTCCGTAAATCATAGATCTACGGAGCTCGTTTAAAGTGGAGGCCGAGGTCGGAATCGAACCGGCGTAGATGGATTTGCAATCCATCCACAAAACAAGCTATTTCAATAGGTTAGCAGCTTTACCGTTCCGCAAGCTACTGATTTTTAAAGGCCTGTATCCTACGGACTTCAAGGAGCCAGTTTTGGGTTGCGGAACGGATTTTTCCTCTTTCTCCCCTGCCTCCGACCCAGCATCAGCCCGAATGTACCCTTTTGGCGCTCTGAATCTGCGCCTCCATATGTGCCACTGCCCTTGCCGCCTGCTACGCTGAATCTTCCACGGAGGAATCGCCCTTGCCAAATTCAGACCTGCTCCCTTCCCTGCTATTCAAGATCAACGAAAATCAACTCGCCCTCGAAGCCGCCATCCTGGAACTCTCGAACTGGGTCGAGCAGCGCGGATCGGCCGATGTCGCCGATAATGTACGTGGAGCCTTGGACACCATCGACAAAAATGAGGAGTTCATCAAGCTGACACTCGCAGTCCTAATGACGCCTGGGTGACAGTTATCGGCCGAGGCTGTGTAAAAACGTTTTAGAGCAGGTTTGAAGGTTCTAATCAGAACGAAAACCGAGCTCCTACGCAAATTTCGGCACCTCTGATCTGCCAATCACTGTGAGATTTCACGTAGAGACGCGGACTTCAAAACAGGGCCTACGTTTTTACACAGCCTGGGCCACAAGTTGCCCTTGACGCCTCCCAGCCGCGTTCGGTTACTGTATAAATGCACACAAGGCAAAATCGTTGCCTGCATATAGGTTTCCCCAAACTCCGTGGGGCTTTAGCTACTCTCCAATCAATAAGGCATTTTCATGAACGAAAGAACTGAGGTTGACCCGGTCGAATTTCACTTCAAACAGATCCTCGAGTCCGAGAAGCTGGGGCATAAAAAAAGTAAAGTCTCCACGACTCAAGGGGTCATGGTGGCTTTAGCTTTAGCCGATCGGAGATTTGCCGAACCTGAATTCCAAAACCAACCAGTCAAAGATCTTCATGCAAAACTTGATCAGCCTCAGCTCGCAGCTCTGAAGCGGTTCAGGGATGAACAGGAAATTTGACAATGTTGACGTTTGAAGCCTTGGTAGTGGTGGCATCGTACCCATCCCCGGCCGAATATGAGCTTTTTGGCGGCATTCATAATCCGAGTGCCGCCTTCGGGTCGATCACTGCCCGCCAAGACACTTTACGACGTCCTAGGACTAGGTAAAACCTGCGTAAAAAACCATTTAATTCTGGCCATCCCCACAGAGCAAAAACCTTACTTCGTTAAAAGAGTCCACACCAAATGCGTTCAGACGACACAATAAAATTTATTCGATCGCACCTAGAGCAACTAAAAGACAACAGCAACGCAGCAGCGGATATTGCCACCCTCGAAAGTCTACTTAAGAAACTAAAAAACAATAATTTCACTGAAGAAGAAGAAGATGATGATGATGAAGACCCGCTAGAATTAACACTTCAAATAAATGATCAAGAACATCAATGGGAAGTCGAAGAATGGCGCTCTTCGGTAGAGGCTAGCCAAAGTGTGATCAAGGCGTGCTTAGTCATTACTGGGGGCTCTGCAGCAGCGTTGCTTGCCTTTGCCGGGTCGGCATGGAGCTCGCTAAAGCCTGAAGGGATAGAATCACTAGGCATCACCTTAAAAATTTTAGGCTTTGCAATTTTTTTAACAGCACTGGCCGGGTGCTCCAAATACTTAGCCCAGCACCACTACCTGGAACGGGAGCCCAATCACAAAACTATCGGAAATCGATTTCAGAACCTATTTTTAACACTTATTATAAGTTCGTATGGTTTGATACTGGCCGCATACTTCGAGGCAGGAAACATGCTATCAATGTTCAATGTTGTACGACCAATACTGATCAATTAATAGCTCAGTAAACGTGGCTCTTGAGTCTCATGATGTACCTTCACGACCCTGCCCAAGCTCGTGCTGAATCGCCCCTAATTTAGTAGGCGATGACTGATTGCTCTGGCCGAAATCAGTCCTTGCCGAGCGGCCGTTTAGGGTCGAAAACGGGCGGTATGCTCGAAGGGCACAAAGCTGGGCGTCAGCAACCTAATAATGAGCAATATAAAACATCAAATCCGCTCCACGATGGATTGGGCGTAGCAGTCACCCATCACCCTAGCCAGCTTAGTTAACCCTCTATAACCCCTTCACTTTGTAGCAATTTCTAAGCAAGCTGCAATCATCGCCTGACAGGGGCACTGCCGGTACTATGCTTGTACTTTTTCTTGAAAGGAGTCGACACCATGCGGGTGAGTATTCACTGTCCGATGTGCTCGAAAGGATGTACACCAATCAATTGGCCCTGGAGGCAGCATTGATGGAGCTGACGCTTCGGATGGAAGAGCAGGGCTCGTCAGATGTGGGCGAAAATATCAGCGGGGTGCTGCAAACTATTGGTGAAAATGCTGGCCATATCAAACAGGGGTTAGCAAAGCTGAGAGGAAAAGATCTCTAACCAGTCCCTCACGATTGAAAATGAGCACCAAAAATTTGGTAGCGGAGGCGCCCGTCTCGCTACTTTTTTGCAAAAACAAATGTCACTGTGCCATCCTAGACAAACCTCCCGCGCAAATAGAGAGAGGCTCGCTCAATTTTGTAGGATAAAGGCACACAGTTATTTCATATTTATCTTTTTTATTTTAAAACAATTACGCTATCTAAATTAGCAAAACCAAAGCGTTGGTTCTAAGGATTAGGGTCTATGTCTGGAATTTTGAAATGGTTACATTTATCAGATTTTCACTTTGGAAAAAATGCCTATGAGCAGGAATTTTCTTCTAGAAAGTTAATCGACTTTCTCTTAACACAAAGGGAAAAAGGCGAAACCCCAGATTTCATCTTTATAACAGGAGACATAGCAAACTCCGGAACAAAAGAGCAGTATCAGCTATACAAGGACAACATTTTAAATCCACTATTAAATTTATACGGCCAAGATTTTTTGAACAGAATTTTCACTGTTCCCGGAAATCATGATCTTGACCGAGAAGTAAATGATGGCTTCAGCAAACAAAAGTTTCTACGACAAGATGCAGAATACTTTCTACCAACAGCAAAGGCACTGAAGGCACGTGACATGCTTTTGGGACGCTTTCAAGCCTATATAGAACATGCTGGCGACAAGCGTGCAATAAGTTTCCGTGAGGAAGGTGGCACTTATAACGAAACCCACTCATTCGATAAGTTATCTGTCGGAATTGTAGGAATCAATACTTCGTGGTTATGCGACGGAGATCAAGATAAATTCTACATCACACCGGGCTATAGACTTGTTCGCGAAGCTCTTGAAAAAGTAACATCTACAGACGTCAAGATAGTATTAGGTCATCACCCTCTCTCGTGGTTACATGAGTCAGAGCGACGTGCATTAGAGACAGTTCTAGGGGAGCATAATTCTTTCTACTTACACGGCCACATGCATGATGCTTGGGCAGAACCAACGCTGTCAGGTAGCGGGAATTTCATAGGCATACAAACTGGCGCTGGATGGCAGGCGCCAGAGGGAAGTAAATGGAAAAATGGCTTTTTGTGGACTGAGTTCGATTTAAACGAAATGTCCATATATTTACGCCCTTATACATGGAGTGTTCCCACTCAGTGCTGGTTCCAAAATATGGAGCCCTTCCATAGTTCTCAAATTACAAGCAGGGGAGCAAAATTTAATGCCCCAGCACCTAAGCTTATAAGCTATACGTCTCGTCCGAAAAAAAAGCCATTGGGAGGATGGGAAGTAAAGAATTCAGCAGAGCTGGCTCCGCGCCCTGCATTGGATTTAGAAGAAGCTATTCGATACTTTGACGGTGCGGACCCAACTTGGGAAAATGTATTATCAGAATCAATTCCAAAACGCGAAATTGTGGCGCAGATACGAGATCATTTTTTACGCACCATCAAAACATCTGAAGTTTCGGTTACAGTAATTTTGGGTGCGGGCTGCGAAGGTAAAACTACCGCGCTATTACAAGCAGTTAGTGACATCCTAGCTCTTCAGCCGAGTAAACGAGTACTTAATCGTACAAACCCAAATAGGGCTTTCATCCCAGATCAACTCTTGCCCGAACTCAGTGAGCATGACGATTGGTTGGTGGTAGTAGATCAAGCAGAGGAAGTATCCCGCGAAATATTAAGTTTCATTGATCGCGGCTGCGAAGGGTACTCGGGGAGGATCGATTTCATTCTCGCAAGTAGAGATTCGGACTGGCGCTCCTCTGGTGCCGACTCTTTGCTTTGGGACTATCACGCCAAATTCAAAGCCATACATCTTAAGAATCTAAGTTCAAAAGACGCAGAGGAAATAGTGTGTGCATGGGCTAAGTATGGCGTGCGTGGGTTAGGAGAAGAGCTTTATTTATTACCTGCGAGTGAAAGATCTAGGAAACTCAGATACTATGCAAAAAAGGAGGCGCAAGGGAAAAATGATGCATTCTTTGGCGCATTGCTTATGTCACGACATAGTGCTGATTTGATTGATCACGCTGAAGCCATGCTATTGAATTTGGATAGAATCGCTTTAGATGCTGGACACACACTGAAAGACGCATTTTCTTATATAGCCGTTATGCATGCTCAAGGGTTCGACCAGTTAAGCAGTGCTACCTTAGCGAGCGTTCTTGGTATTGACCCCAACAAGTTAAATTCTTCCGTGATCAAAAAACTCGGCCAGGAAGCAGCCGTAGCTTATACGGCAAAAGCGATATTTACGCGTCATCGCTACATTGCTGAGGCAGTCGTTAATGTGCTGGAAGCACGATTCGACGAAAACATTTCAGAGTACTTTGTTAAGTTGGCGATTTCAGAAACACGAAGAGCCAAAACGGAAAACTTTCTGAGTTCCAACTTCTGGCGCTATGAGATATCAGAAGAATTATTTGATGCCGGAGAACCACAACTAGGACTAACTGTCGCTCAGTCTTTGTACGACGACAACCCTAACGACTATCATCTTTTAACGAAGCTAGCCTATCTATATCGCAAAGCAGATAGCGTAGAAAAATGCTTACCACTATTTAGAGAGTTCCCAGAAAAACCTCAGAATCGAGGCTTCTATTTTGAGTGGGGGGTGTGTGAGGGGCGAGAGCGAAACTACGTTGAGCAGGCACTCCTAGCATCCTACGCTATGTCTGACGATGTTGAAAACTCATCGATCAGATTTGATCAAGCCTCAATGTTTTTGAGCAATCTGGCGTACGCCTACCGTAAACTATTCGCCGAATTTGTGGACATGAAATTTCAAGCTGCACACGAAGCAGCAGTCTCTTTGCTTGTAATACTTCAGAAACGAGATAAGGAAATCAGTTCTAACGCACTTATTTCCGAGTTCTTAAAACTGGTCGATAGAAAGCGGGCGACTTTGTACGAACGATCAGTAGCGGTACAGCATTTGGTGGATGCCGCAGCACTGCTACCGAAGTATGGTGTTCGCCCTGAAGTATCGGAAAAAGTAAGCATGAGTATTCTCAGCCTGCACTCCTTAGATGTAATCGTTGGGAACGTACAGAGACAGTTGGAAACAGCATGACAAGCAAGAGCAACGTCAGCAAGAGGTGACAGTAAGCCTATCAAAAAGCATATATCACCTAACGCTTAAATACTGAAAGCGGCGCCGTAAACCCAAGAGGCGCCGCTTCTCTAAGAGGTGATTTTTTTATTCCAAAAAAACTTACCGTGAGGATCCCCCCGCGCATTTACCATGATTGGGTTGCACGACCAACCGAAAAACCTTAGAGATAAGTACGACGTTGAAACGGGCGAACCGAACAGTCAGTTTTAACTGCAAACTCCAACGACAATAAAGATGCAAGCACATTAAAAGAATCGGTGTTGAGCATTTGGCTGGACCGCTCTTTTTTACTTCGGTGTTGAGATTTTTTGGGCGTAGGCCTGACAGGCCGCCAAGGCGATCAGTCCTTTGTCGCCGGCATCGGTGATGCCGATAATTCGTTGAGCATGCGCTGGGTCAAGTTGGGCTCTTGTGGCGCCATGAACCATGCCGCCGGCTGGGGTGGCGGCTGACACTGGGTCGCCACTGCCTGCATCGGTGGCGTCGAGTAGGACTGACAGCCGTAGATCAGCAGTGGCAAGGCGATCACGCAGGCGAGCCTGGTTGGTTTGAGCATCGCTCAGTTCCTTGTAGTGGGTTTGTTCGCTGGCCGACAGCCGCTGCTCCAGGGCCAGACGATTGTCCTGTGCCGTGCGCACCTGTTCAGCGGCGGCGTTACTGATGGCGATCAGATCGTCCTTGTGCAAGCCGGCCTGTTCGGCGAGTTGCTGGCCGTAACGCCAGTCCTGAACCTTCCAGGCCGACGCGGCAGATCCGCCAATCAATGCGGTCAGCAGCACGCCAACGGCCAACAGCCGGTACGGCGCAGGGATCAGGTCGACGACACGCATAGCACGGCCCTCGCCCGTTTCCACAGCTGCAGCCGATCTTGCAGGCCGTTGAGTCCACCGTTGATCTTGCGGGTGATCGCCTCGAACTCATCCCGATCCGCCAGGGCATTCAGCTCACGTACCCACCAGAACCACGCCGCTGACTCGGCCGCCCATTGCGGCAGTTCGAGCAGCTCAGGGGTGCGCAGCAAGCGCTCGTCGCCGAACAGTGCCAAGCTGCAGCGCAGGTAGTTATTGCGGCCGGTCACCTGGATCAGGCCGCGACCGCGATAGCGCTGGCCATCTCCATCCGCCTCTGGGGTGTTGCCCAGTTTCGCGGCCAGGTTGCCGGTGTCGTATTTGCTCAGGTACCGATCGCCACCCAACTCACGTACGTACTGCAGCTGGCCAGACTCGTGCCCGACCTGGGCCAGGAACGCAGCCTGCCGCGTCGGTGTGTTGATCTGCCGATGCACCATGGCCGCATTGAGGGAGGATACAAAAACGCCCGCTTGGCGGCGGGCGTTTGGGAGGATTCGCAGCAATTGCTGTTCCGTGATGGACATACAAACTCCAGGTATAAAAAAGCCGCACGCGGCGGGGTTAATGGGGACGCGATAGCGTTAGGCGAGACTGACGACCTTGACCGGCTTCACCTCCTTCTTTTTCTTGCCCTTGGTTTTGGCTTTGCCCTTGTTGCCGCCATTGCACTCAACCGCGGTCGACCAGCCGGCTCGGGTATAAGTCTGCTCCACCGAATCCGCCAGATACTCGCCATCGAGTCCGACCTTGAAGCCCTGGGCATTAATCGGCCGCTCGGCAAACAGGTCGGTGCGACCGGTCATTTCGAAGCGCACCCCCGCGCCGGAGCGGTTGAACGCCGCCAAGCGCGCCTTGGCCGCCGACTCGGCGGCGCTCTTGTTTGGGTGAATGTGCCGATCGGTATGCACCGAGGGCAGGCCGGCCGGCGCGTCCTCATTGTCCAGGGACACCACCGCGAGCTTGCCGCCCTTCTTGTCTTGGTGCTTGGTGGCCACCTTGCCGTGCGTGTTGCGATCGCCCAGGCGGAACTGCCAACGGCTGACGTCGCTGCGCGTGAGGGTGATAGCGCCGAACGCCTTGCCGCTCGCGCTCTGTCCGCCCTGGCGCGGCATCACCAACAATTTGCCATCGGCGACCTTGGCGGTGCAGTCGTACTGCTTAGCCAGGCGCGTGATGAAATTAAAGTCGGATTCGCTGAGCTGATCCGCACGCGGGACCTTGGTGGCCACCGGACAACTCGGCTCCCAGCCGTTACGCGCGGCGATATCGCCCACGATTTTCGACAGTGGCACGTCCTCCCAGCTCCCGCTGCGAATGGTCTTGCCACTGCCGCGCATATCGCTGGCCTTGCCCTTGATCACCAGCGTATCCGGCGGTCCCAATACCGTGATCTCGTCGACCACGTAGCGACCCAAACGGGCCAGCCCCGTCTCGACATAGCCCATGTAGATCTCGACCCCAGCACCGCGCCGGGGCAGCGTCACCAGCCCGTCACGGTCGTCAATGCGTAACTCGAACTCGTCGGAATCCATCCCGGGTTTGTCGGTGGTGCTGAGCTGGATCAGCCGATCATTGATCAGGCCGGTGATGTCGACACCATCGGCGACGACGCGAAACATGGGGGTCATGGGATTATCCAAAAGAAAACCCGCGCAAGGCGGGTTTGGGGAAGGGGCGTTACGCGTAACGCCATCGAGCGCCGGCGGCGACTCCGGACGGGGTCAGTCCCAGAGCGTGACGGCCTCGGTGACCGGGCTCGGCAGATCCGGCAGGACGATGATCAAGCCGGTGCGAAACGGCTGCTCTTCCTCGGCCAGCCCCTGATTGGCATCAAGCACCGCCTCGACGCTGCCATTCAGGTGGCCATAAAAGTTATGGCAAAGGGTGTCCAGCAGATCCCCGTCAGACGTTCTGCATGTCGTCGCCATAGCGCACAAACTCCAGAGTGAACTCTTGTTTACGCGGAATCCCGCCTTGCATCAGCGCGCTTTGATCTTCGTCGACGCTCTCCAGGCACCAGGTGCCCAGCACGTCGCCATAGCCGGTGGTCAGCGTCAGCGGCTGAAGCCGGCCGCCGATCGTGCGCAACGTGTCGAGCTGCTTCAATCCGCCCTTGAAGCCCGGGAAAATCTGGCCCTTGAGGGTGATTTTTTCGTCACCCATGCCGACGCCCTGCTGCGCCGGCCGGCGCGACAAACGCTCCTGCGAGGCCCAGCGGAATTTGGTCGAGCGACGCAACGAGTCAAAGGCCGCCGTGTCGAGGTTGAAGTAATACGGCTGCGCCTTGGGATCGAGCGGCTGAATGATCAACAGGTGCGGGAACGGCTTCACCGCCTCCGGCGCGGGCGTGCCATCGGTGACAAATGCCCACGACGGCAACACAGTGGTCAACGCCGGACTGACCTTGCCGGCGATCTTGCTGATGGCCGACGCCGCCCGGGCCGCCTGCGACTTCAGCATCCCCACGCGCTCGTCAATTTGCGACACCGACCGCGCGGCCTTGTTGTAGGTGGCCACCACCTGCCCGACCTTGGCCTGGGCCGCCTGCACCCCACGCATCACGCGCTGAAGCTTGGCCCCGACCGCCGGCCCGACAAAGGGCAAATCCTCCAGCTCGGACGCCGCCCCGGTGATTTCGCCGATCGCGCCATTCACGGGCCCCAGCATGCCGTCCAGGCTACGCCGGCCGGTTTCCCCGGCCGTGGCCAGGTACTTCAAGCCCGACTGTAACTGCTGCAATGCAGTCTTTTCCTGATCAGACATATGCCCTCCTGATTAAACATGCGGTTCGTCGTACAGCTTGCTACTGCCCACCTGCTTGGCCATGTCGCGATAGTGCTGATCGAGCAACGGTTTGAGCTGGTTATAGAGCGTCGCCGCGTCCTTCACGTCGCCGTTCACCACCAGCGAAAACGGCGCCTGAATGTCCACTTTCGATTCGATGGTGGTCGGTGCCGGCTTCGCCGCCATCGCCAACGGCCCCGCCGGCAGGCCCGCGTCCGCACTGGCCGGGGGCAACATCATGGCCCGGGCGGCGTCACCCGGTTGCGGCGCCGGGGCTTCCAGCCCGGAGCGAATGACCTTGGGCCGACGCAGCTCCGAACCCGGAAAGCGCACCTTGTTGGCAAAGTGCGGCAGCAACATGGCGTCTTTGGAGTCGAGGTCGCGCGGGTCATACGACACCGGCGGCGCCGGTGGCGGCTCAAACGCTTTCGGCGCCGTGTCGAACGATTTGGCGATGTCGCCCATCACCGGCGGCACGTTCTTGCCGGCATTGGCCATCATCAGCGGCCCGGCCGCCGGCATGCTCTTCAGCGCTTCGTCCGTGCCGAACATCGACTTGCCGAGGTAACCGCCCAAGGCGTCGCCGCCCATGTTGCCGAGAACACCGCCAACCAGCCCGCCAATAGCGGTGCCAATGACCGGCAAAAGCATCGTGCCGAGAGCGGCCCCAGCCGCAGCCCCGGATAACGCTCCAGCCAAACCACCCGCCGCCCCGCCATAGCCTTCGGCTTTCTCGTCCCGCGTCTCGGCGTTCTGGTAGGTGTCGTAGGCCTTAAACCCCGCATCCACCACCGCGACCACTGCCGTGCCTTTCACCACGGAGCCGACGCCTCCGCCGCCTCCGCGACCACCACCCTTGCCGCCTTTTTTGCCCTTGCCATCGGTATCGAGGTCGCCAGCGTCCAGGCCGCCACCGCCACCCATGCCCCCCATGTTGGTCACGATCACCTTTTGCGGGATGTTCGGATTGCCCATCAGCGAGCCACGGCCGATGTTCAGTAGGCCCTTGGCGATCTTGAAGGTACTCATGGCCGACTGAAAGGCGATCACGGCCGCGACGGCCGCACCGATGCCGGTCACCAACTTAGGCGATTCGTCCGACAGCTTGCTCAGCCCTTGGGTGACGTAGGTCAGACCGTCCGCCACCTTATCGGTCACCGGCCGGAAGACATCGCCGATCGCGCGCATGGCGTCGTCCATGGACTGGGCCATTTCCGACCACTTTTGCGCCGACGACTGCCGGCGTTCCTCCAGGTTCTTATCCAAGATCCCGGTGGCACTCGCCGACTCCGATTTCAGCTTGGCGTACAGATCCTTGTTCTGCATGAACGCGGTCAACGCGCCCTTGACCTGCATGTCGGCGAACAGGTCGCCGGTGCGCAAGGCTTGTTCCAGGGACGCAATCATGGCCTTGGCTTTTTCCGGATCGGTCTCCTGGCTGATCTCGGCCGTGGCCTTCGCCATGGCGGCGGCCTTCTTCGGATCGGTCGCCGCGATGTACTTCTGCGCCAGCTCAAAGCTGGATTCCAGCGTCGATTTGCCATTCTGCAGGCCGGTGTTCATCGAGCCCTGATAATCGATCCCGGCCTTTTTATAGGCGGTGACTGTGTCACCCGAACCGATCTTTTCCATCCAGTTCTTGAGGTTGCCGGCGGCTTCGTCGGAGCTGCCCGCCGTCTTCATTTGCACCTGAAGCATGGCGCCCAGTTGCGTCACCGAATCCATGCCGGTGATGCCTAGCTTACCCATACCCGCCAACAGCTCGGGGAACCAACGGGCCATGTCGGCCGCCTCGAAACTGCCCGCTTGCCCTTGGTAGGCGATCGCCTCCAGCGCCTTCTGCATTACCGCCGGGTCGGAGATCTTGGCGTTCTGCCCCAGGGCATTGATCATGCGCGCCGTTTCGCCGCCATCCGAACCCTGCCCCACGGCGAACTTGGCCGCCGTCGGGGCGTATTGCAGCGCCTTGTCCAGCTCCATGCCGGCGCCCACCAGGGCGTTGACCACCTCGGCCACCTGATTGCGCGCCATGCCGGTGTCGCGTGACGTGTCGATGATCTTCCTCGACATTTCACCCTCTTCGGGCTTGTTGGCAATGTTCGACTTGATCGCAATGTCACGAATGATCGCGCCATAGTCCGCGCTGACCTTGGTCGGAATCGCCATCGCCGCCGTGGCGGCCACCGCCTGGCCGACGCTGCTTTTGAGTTTCTGCTTGCCTTCGTCGAGTTGCTGGTGACCTTTGGCCTTCAGCTCGGCCTTGTTCGCCGCCTGACCCATGGCCGTGTAGGCCTTGGTCAGATTGTGGACCTCCACGCCTTGCTTTTTCAGGCTGCTGATATTGCCCTCAAGCTGTTTCAGCAGGGCGCTGGCACCCTTCTCGCCCGCCATGTGCGCCTTGCGCCATTCATCGCGCAACCGCATGGTGTCGCCGATGGTCTTTTCCAGCACCCGGGCTTTTTGGCCTTCGGCCTCCAGGCGCTTGATGCGACTGGTGACGTCCTTGAACGCCGAGCCCACCGTGGAGCTGACCGCCCCGCCAATGACCAGGCCGAGCGCGAGTTTGTTCGCCATGTGCGTGCCCTATACGTCGGGTCAATCAAAGGCGGCTCAATCCGTAAGCCACCACACCATCTCAGAAAACGGCATGGCCTTGATCTCGGCGGCCGAGAAACTAGTCTCTTTTGCCAAGCGTCGGGCCAGTGCCTTGAGGGTGGTTTCGTTACACGTCGTCTTCTTCAACCAGACGAAAATAGCCGGCCTGCAAGCGGTTGTAGTCTTTGACTTTCAGGGACGCTAGATCCGTTTCGGTGGCCATGATCAAGCTGCAAAACAGGTTCTTTTCCATCTTGTCGTATTCGCCGCCGCCGGCCGCCTTGGCGGCCTCCATGTCCCTGACGCTGGGCGCGCGCATCGTCACCTTGTCGACGAGAACGCTGCTGATATTGGCCTTGTAGGCCAGCGTGACGGTAACGCCGTCGTCGGTGAGTTCCAGCCACTTCGGCAACGGTTTGTTCAGGCTTACTTGAGTCATGTTCTTTAGTCCTTAGAGGCCGACGGCCGAGCGTTCTGCGGCCAGTTGATCGACACCGTCGATCACCTGAATCATGTTGATCGGGTCGATTTCGTACATCACGCGACCGTCGATTTCGAGCTTGTAGTAAACGGCCTTGATCGCGTGCTTGATTTCCGCCTTATCGCCCGGCTTCCAGTCGCCCATGTCGACCTCTTTGATACCGCCGCGCAGGGTCACCACAACCGGCGTCACCACCCCTTTTAAGCCCCGGAAGGCGCCACGAAAGACGATGGCGCACGCGGTCTGATCGGCCAAGCCGAAGTACTTCAGCGACTCACGGCGCACGCCGTTGGTGGTAAACGCCGCTTCCAGCTTTTCCAGCCCCATGGCCATTTCGATCGGGGCGGACATGCCGCCGCCCTGATAGTCGTCGGTCTTTTGCGTCAGCTTGGGCAGCGACAGGGTCGGCACGTCGCCGGCAAAACTCACACCGTCGACAAAGGCGTTCATGTTGGAGAGAACTTGAGGAATCATTGATCGGCCCCCTTAGGCTGCTTCAAGAACTTCGGTCGCCCATTGATCGGTGACTTCGAAGAGGAAATTCGGGTTTTCTGCCGGCGGCACATCGGTAAAGCGAATGCGCCAATAGACTTTGCCCTGCATGATTTGGCTGGCCGTGGTCAATTCGTCGTCGGGGTAGACTTCAAAGTTGATGATCGCGCCGGCGTTTTTCTCGTCGCGCATGAACGCCTGAAGCCCCCCGGTCACGTCCGAGACATAGGTCTTGGTGATCGAGCGATCGACCGCCCATTTGTGCCCGGCCTGCACCGCGTCCATGAGGATGTCGCAGGTGCGCACCCGGGTGACGAACGCCCATTTCGGGTCGCTGGACAACGTGCGGTTACCCCACAGGCGATAGCCACCATCCCGGATGATCGTCGCGATGTTCGCGTTGTTCAGCAGGTTGGCCCGGCAGGTTTCGTCGCCGTCCAGGTACTCGATCGGGCGCGTGGTGCCGGTGATGCCGACAAACTCCTTGTTCGACGGCGACGCCCAGTAGCCGTAAGTGGCATCGGTCCAGGCGAACAGCCCCGCGACCCAGGCCGAGCCCGGGGCATCGACCGTCGCGCTGAGCACGGTGTCCCAGAACTGCACCCCGGGATCGACCATAAACAGGCGCTTGCTGCCGAACTCCAGGGCGTAGGCCATGGCCGCCTCATCGGTGGTGTTCGGCCCGTCGATGATGCCGATCGCGCGCAACTTGCCAGCCAGGGCATCCATGGCGGTGGCCACCGCTTGCGTCGAGGAATGCCCCGGGGCGATCAGCAGTTTCGGCTGGGCGTTGTGCTTGCTCTTGCCGTCCAGCAACGCCTGAAGGCCGGTACGCTGGCCACCGGCGAGAACGCCACCAACGATGGCGGACGTTTGCAGCGCAGCGTCTTCCAGCTTGGGCACGCCGATAGCGACAATCACCGCCTTGGCCTTGGCGTAGATCGCCTGGCAGGCCTTGGTAATCGCCGCACCGGCGCCGAACGCGGCGATGGCTTCACGCTCGGACGTGATCAGCTTCAGCTCGCCGGCCAGGGCTGTGCCGCCGCCGAGCATGCCCGGGGTGAAGGTGTCGCACAGACCGATGATCGACGACGACGGCAGCGAAATAGTCCGCGCACCGTTGTCGATCAACGTGGTGGTGACGCCGTGAAAGAAACTCATAAGGCTCAATCTCCAGAAACGAAAAAGCCCCGCATAAGCGAGGCTGTCAGGGATGTTCGTGTTACGCGTAACGGAAAAGAAAACGCCCCGTCAGTGCGGGGCGTTATTGGGCCAAGCTGGCAATCCATGCCGGGGGCTGGGGGCGGCCTGACTGATCAGGGAACAGCGTCACATCCGGCCAATCGCGCAACGCCTGGCGGTAGGCATACAGCTCGGATCGCTGTTCAGCGGTGATCGGGTAATCCGGCATTGCCAGATAGTCAGTCGCGGCAACCTGTACATTGCGCCACGCTCGCTCGCCCGCTAGCGCCGCTGTAATCTGCGCCGCCTCATCCAGAACCCAATCCCCACCAGCCCACACGTAGAACTGACCCGGCCAGCGTTTGGCGGTCAGTCCTTCAGGCAGATCGCCAAGCTTGGAATACTCCTCCGCGACGCCTGGTACTTCCGTGCGGAAAACCATGCCGCGATAGTCGGCCAATTGTTGCGGCTCCCCATCGACCAGCGCCCATACGTGGCCAGCCTCGGGCAGGGCCAAAGGATTTTCCAGCTGGACGTTATTGCCCGGCAGATATTGGCCAAACCCCGGGACCTCCGGAAACGCTGACAACTCAAACGGCCCGGACAGAATGCCGAGCGGGTCAAATAAATAGATATTCATTAGAACCTCAGATCACTTTAATTCGGCCCGGATAGGCGATGTGTTTCGGGACTGTCTCAGCGCCGCCAGCGGCGCCAGTGCTGCCACCAGTCGGGGTGGCATAGGTGATGCTTCCGCCGCCCATCGCCTGCGTGCCGTAGCCTGTGGAAGCTGAATAGTGGGCGTGACTCTTGAAATCATCGAGCCGATAGCTGCCCGCCACACGGCCCGGATCGATCCCGGCAGACTCGTCAAGGTGTCGGACGAATTTACCGCGCGGATCTGGACTACGGAACGTGGTCGCGCCATCGCCCGAGGTCCAACCGCCCTCCATACCCCCACGAGCGGCTTCCGCAGTCAGCATTCCCGACTGCTGAGCGTGGTCCCACAACCATGGCCAATCGGCACGAATAAAGACGGCATTGCCCAACGGAGCGTGACCACCCGGATTTAATACGGTGGTCGTTTCAAGCACGGGCCGCCCGAGTGCCGTACCGTCTAAGCGCGCAATAGGTATCCAGCTGCCCTTGCAATCACTGCGAAAATGCCAGTAATCCCCGGCCCCCATCAGCACCAGGAACGAATAGCCGGCCGCATTCAGATGGGTATGGAACTTGATTTTGTTGCTACCGGCCGCCTTGATCACCAACCGGTTGGTAGTGTTATCGACCCGCCGCACCACCACACCACGAACACCCAGCGCTGAGTTGGCGTCTGGCAGCTCAACCGTCAATGCCCCTGCGCTGGCATCAATCAGGACAAGCCCCAACTCGGCCGCCACCAGGGACTTTGATGTGTTGACCTCCACTAACGGGATTTGGCCCGCGCCGTTAATCAAGTCGATTGTTTCGGTTTTGGTGAAGGCGTCGGTGATCCCATAACCGGCCAGCGTGGTCGGGTTGGTCCCGCCCACCACTCGACCGTATTTGTCCACGGTCACACTGCGGTACGTGCCGGCATTGACACCGGTGCGCCCGCCCGCCATTTCAAACAGCAGATCCGTCACGCCCAGGACAATCGGCGCATCCGTCACCAGTTGCCAAATGCTGTCGCCGTTGGTGGTGCCGCGCTCGACATGCACAAACAACCCGGGCGTCACTTCCAGACTGCTATCGGCATCCGCGCTACGCGTCCACACACCCGCCGCCGACACGCTGTACAGGCCGTTGTCCTTGGGCGCGGCCTGATTCTTCACCAACACACGCGCCTCAGCGCTCAAGGCCACACCATCAATGGTCTGAAGGCCGCTGAGCACCACAGGGGCGGTGGTCGCCACCCGTACCGAGTGCTTAAAGTCCTGCTTGCCCAGCTCCTCCAGCACCTTTTGATCGACATAGTCCTGTATCCCCAACGTCTTTTGATCGACGTAGGATCGGGTGGCCAGCACCACGGACGGGTCAATCTTCAGCTGAATGTTCGCGGTGCCGCTGGTGATGATGTGCATCCTCACCACCTGGTTACGCCCGGAATTTTGTTCCAACTGAGGCTTATAGCTCGGGGCAGCATTGGCGACCGCGGAAAACACCCCGTCCTTGTCCTCCAGCGCCAGTTCACGAACCCACCAGCCCCCCACGTCGGGCGGCAACACCAGCTCGGCAATCAGTACATTGGCGTCAGTTGGAGACACGTACAGTTGATTGATTTGAGCCCGATAGACTTGGTTGATCAGCTTTATCTGGGAAGGGTTTGGCACTGGGTCGGTGCCGTTGGCATCGCCAATCAGCATGTAACGCGGCTCCCAAGGGATTCCCAGCGCATCGCAGTTGGTTTTCTTGGCGGCCCCTTGAATGGTGAGCATGCCGCCGAATATAGAGTTTTTATCAACCATGGGGGTACACGTCCAATTCGTCGAGGGTGTATTCGCTAACGCCGTGGTAGCCCTGAATCACCACGTCAATATCGGGATTGCTCCAGGGGTAAACATCGATCTCGTCGCCGTCATACACAGCGATACCGACATAGGCGTCTAAACGGGTTTCCAGCGTGATATCGAGGCCAGTCATGTGCCGAGTTACCGGCTTGGCGTCGTCGATCAGGCGTTCCAGTTCCTGATACATTTCTTCGGTGATCCCGGTGTCCAGCACACCGACCTTCAGCGCGAAGGTGCCCGGCTCCCCCTTCGGCACCGTCTTGAACCACTCGATAACTTCGACCAGGTAGCCCAGCGGCTCGACCACGCGGCGCAGAGCGCCGATCGTGCCTTTGCGGGCATGGATGTAATACGACGCGGCAATGGCACTGCGCTTGGTCGCCTCGGACCAACGATGGTCCCAGCGATCGACCGACCACGCCCACGCCAGATGGGGCAGTAAATGAACCGGACAGGTTTGAGCGTTGTAGAGGGTGCGCAGCGGGATGATCGTGCGCTCGTAAAACGCCGCTTCCAGGGCGCGCTCCAGTTGCGTGCTATTGCTCGGCAGCAGGCTGGTCATGTTGCACCCGCCATCACCACCTTATAACCGGTACAGAATGCCGCCTGTGCCTTGCTCGGGGCCAGGTCGACCCATCCGGTCAACTCAACCCGCGAAACGCCAGCCACGTGTAGCTGAGCATCGACAGCCGAGCGCGCCACCTCCACGCCCAAGCGCTTGCGCGGGTTGATCCAGGCCGCCAAGCGTTTAGTGGCCTCGGTCAGACTGGCGTCGCCCTCCGGCCCGCCGCCGTTCATGTGCAAAATAGCGTCGATGCGGTAGTGAATAATTTCGGCGCTCTGCACCGTCACAAAGTCCGTGAGGGGGCGCACGTCTTCATCATCCAGCTCCACCGCTACGGCGGCCAACAACTCGGGACTGGCCAGCCCTTCCCCTTCCGAACTCAACACCGTTACCGTAACGCAGCACGGTGACGGGCTTTCGGCCGAGGCATCCGCCACCAGCCCCGAGGCGTTGCGCGCGTGCAGGATGTAGCTGTTACGCGGCCCCGCCGTAGTCAGCCCCTCAAAGGCCAACTGAATGCGCTCGCGAAACGGATCGTCCTTTTCCTTGATCTCCGGCACCGGCGGCACCGCCAGCAGGTCTTCGGCCTGGATCACCAGGCGCTTGAGGTTGTAATTAGCGCCCAACTGATCAAGGTCACTGCCGATGGCGTGCGCCAGTAGCAAGGCCTTGGCCGCGTCATTAACCCGGGCCCGGTTGCCGAGTTTGATGTAGGCCCCGACCTCGATCACCTTGGTGACCGGGTCGCTCTCCAGCGTGGCGGTCCAGTTGTCGCCCATGTAGCCGCGAAACGTTTCCAGCCCTTCCCCGTAAGTGTCTTCGAAGTCCAGAGGCTCCAGCACTTCCGGCGCCGGCAGCGCCGACAGATCCAAGCCACTCATACGCTCACCTCCACCAGAAAGCCGTCGCCGAGGTATTCGCCGGCAATACTCAGATTGATTTTCCCGCCCAGCACCGACAGCACACGCACGCTCTCCAGCCTCAAGCGCGGCTCCCAGCGCCCCAGAGCCCGGGCCGCCTCCGCTTGCACCGAGCTTTTCCAACCGGCGTTAACGGGCAAGTCGACAAAAGAACTGAGCTTGCTGCCGTATTCCGGTCGGTGCCGCCGGCTGCCGAGCGGCGTTCCCAAAATGTCGGCCATGGACTGCAGCAAGTGCTCGATGCCGGAAATGGGTTGGCCGGTGTGGCGATCCATTCCGATCATCTAACTCACTCCAGGGGCTCGAATTCTTTGTGAGCCTTGAGGTAACTCAGGGCCTGCTCATCGGACGCCGACACTGCCACGACGCTCTTGGCCACCGGCAACGAGCGGCCGGTGGCCGGGATGATCAGGGTGCGCGAGGTAAAAACCTTGTCGCGAAAGGTCAGCAGCAGATCCGCCGCCGGCGACTGATCGGCGGCAGGCTTATCGGTGGTCTTGGCCATGTTTTCTCCAGGCATGAAAAAGCCCGCACAGGGCGGGCCTCAAAAGGTGATTGATTAGTGTGTGTGGTGGTTGTCACTTGCTCCGGTCGCCAGGATCGAGGCCGCACTGGTGACGGCTTGCGTTACGTGTAACGTGCCGTCGATCAACACCGCGCCGGTCAACTTGATGGCCGTCGATTTGACCGCCACCGAATCAGCGGTCAACGCCGCCTCGGTGCCACCGACTTTGGCCGACACGGTGTCATCCGTAACGGTGACCACGGTGCCACCGACCTCGGCCGACACGGCGTTATCCGTAACGGTGACCACGGTGCTGCCGACCTTGATGGATACCGTGCCGGTGGGCAGGGTGATGGTGTAGGTCTTGGCCGCCCAGTCGTAGATCAGTGAGCCGCCATCGTCAAACCGCCAGACTTCCACATGATCGCGGTTATCCGGCTGGCCGCCAGCATCCCCGTACAACCCCGGGATAAAGGTTCCCATGCCGGCCTGACCGCTGGGGTTAAACAACACCCCCTGCTCGCCCAGACTTGGCGCCCGCCAGTGCCGCGCCTTGCCGGCCGCGAGACTGTGCCAGCGCACCCAGGCGCTGGTCCATTCGCCGTTCGACACTCGTACTGCCGGTGCCGCCAGATCCACCCCGACCACCACACACGGCATCAACATGGCGGCGATCATGCGGTCATGCTCTGCACTGGCGTAGCTCACGGCAGATTCTCCGGCGAAACAGGCCCATCCCCCGGTTCAACATCAATCACCAGCGTGCCCGGCGGTTCGTCCGGCCACGGCCATTCCTCAACGCCCAGATAAATTTGATGCGTCCATTCCACCAACCAGACCACGTAACCATCCAACTCCGGCTTGGTCCAATCCTGCATGGCCTGGACAAACTCAGCAGGCTCGACCGCAACGCCCCAGGTTTGCATGCGCAGCAACACGGCCAATTGCGCCGCCAGGTGCGCGGCCTGCTGATGATGGTAAGGCTTGATTGGGTCGACGATGATCCGCGCCTCGAACTTGCAAATCAGGGTTGTCTCCCCGGTGCCGATGTCTTGACCAGGTTCCAACTCGGCCATTTCAATGAACACCACCGGCAGTGCAATCCGATCCTTGATGTTCGGCCATGCCGTCACCGCTTTGATCCCCGATAGGCTGCTCAGCAGGTGCTGTTCAATCGCCTGGTAGAGCTGATCAAGACTAAAAGGCTCATCAGACATTGGCCGTTCCCTTCAAATACTTCTGCAGCTCAAAGTTGAACTCCTGCTGCAGGATTTCCAGCAAACGCGCATCAGCACGCTTGACCCACGTGTCGAAGTGCGGACGCGCCTGCTCCAGCGAGACCTTGGCCTTGGCCAGCGGAAAGCGATCGCCGTTTTCTGCGACCCATCCCGAACTGACGCCGCCACCCGACGACACCGAGCTATCGGGATAATCGTCTGCGTTGAAATGCTTGCTCGCCGTACGAATCCAGATATCGGGCTTGTTGCCGTAAACCTTTTTGAGAAAGGCGCCCTGGTAACGCCGTCCAGCGACCGACACACCGCTGCCAGACTGTCGCGCCCGACCGATCCGGCTGGACTCAATCGCGTTGAGACCGAACCACAATTTGCCGCTGGTGGCCCCGCCGGAGACCGGGTAGCTGCGCAGGCGCTGACGAACCGCCGCAACGGCAATGCGTTCTTGCCGGCTGACGGCCCGCGCAATGTGGGTGCGCAGCCAACCCAACGTTTTATTGATCGCTCGACGTTGAGCCGCGGCGGCTGCTTTGGGCACCACCTTGGCAAACTCTTCGAAGGCTTTCAGATCCGCCGCAGAGGATTGGATAGAGAGCATCCCGCCACCGGCCGATGGCTTGAAATAGCTACCGACACTCATGCGCGCATCCTCAGGATCAAGGCGACCAGACCGTCGCCACTCGGCTCTAGTTGCAGCAGGTCGTACTCGCCACCGCCGTCCAATGCCGGCAGATCGATGGTGACCAACAGGCCCTGCTCCAGCCCCTGCGAATCGCTGACGCGAATCTCAAACCGAGGCTCACGTAATCCGGTGTTGAGCTTGCCGAACTTCGGCTGCAACCAGGGCGCTGCGAACATGCCGAGGACTGGCTCATCACGACCCTCAATCCGTGCCGAATCGCCCAGCGTTTCGAACACCACCGCGTCAACCTCGGCGATCAGATCGCGAAAGCCCATGGTCAGAGCTCCAGGAGGATCTGTGCACGCGGTCGAGTGCACAGGTGTAGTGGGTTGGACTGCGCTTCACCGGCCATGCCTTTATTGAACGGCAATGGCTCGATCATGCTGTAGTACGGAATGCCTTGGGTGTTGACTGTCTCCATGTAATCGGCCGGAGCGAACACCGAGATGTACAGATCCGGCACACCCTCAGGGACCAGCAACGCCTTGTCGTCGTGGACGAAAGATACCCCGGCGACTTTGCCCCGGTAGCGCTCCCAGATAATGCCCCCGAACTCGAAGCTTTCTCGGGCATCACCGCGCAACGCCGCTGCTTGCTGGCTGTTGAGGTAGGTTTCCTTGACCGCCTTGTGAACGATCAACTTGTTCCAGAAGTTCTTGCCGCAGAAGGCGCGAGAGCCGGTACTGGTCACACTGCCCAGCGCGTCCTCCTGCATATCCAGTGCTTCGCCGCACTTAACTCGCAGCTCAGTGCTCGGGTCTGCCAAGCCCATGGGCAGCTTCTGACGCTGCACACCGAAGCGGTCGTAAAGGTCCAACAGCACCGTCGAACCATCAGCATCGAGGATCAGGCCATTGAGGGCGCCCATGCGCTGGAACTCATGGGTCGCATCCAACTGGCGGCGCGCTTTGGCCAGGCGGGCATTGACCACATCCTGCACCGCCTGCAGCTCGGTGCGAGTACCGAAAGCACGAATGCCCTGGATCTCGTCGGCCTTGATGGTGAAGCGCTCCGGCAGGTGGACGGTGTTGAACGGGATCAGGTTGCGCTTGCTGGCCGCGACTACCAGGCCAGAACCACCCCGCTCACCGGCAGGCACCAGTGCCAGGGTGTCGCCGTCCTTTTCGATCTGTACGGTCAAGGTGGTGATGCCTTCCTCGCGGAACAGACCCAAAGCGCTGATGCGCCCTGGCAAATAGGGTTGATCGTTGAGTGCAGCAGTCAGCGCAGTGACGGTGAACGCTTCGTCGTCAAAAATGGCGATCTCGGCCATGGGTACTCTCCAGAAATGAAAAAACCCGCTCAAGGCAGGCTGGGTAAACGCGGCTGATGGTCTTAGCGGACAATCAGGAAATGGGTGGCCAGGTCCTTTTCAGCCTCAGGATCAAGCCCGGTCAAATGCACTTCGCTGACCTCAGCCAAGCGCACCACAGCGCGACCACGGCGCACGATGTCCGACTCTCCCAACTGCCCGTAGAGGATCGCCACGGCAGCCTGAGTACCGTCTTCGGCGGCTGGGTCATACGGCGCAAACTCGCCCGTGGCCGTCACCAGACCGAGGACTTGGCCGGGATTCAGCGCAGGGCCAGCGGCAACGTTGATCGTTTCCCGCGAGATGTTCCCGGCGCCTTCGGAGAGGAGAAATTCACCCGCATGGATCGGCTCTTTTTTAATGGTCATTGTCTTGCTCCTTTCGCGCCGTGCGCAGTGCCAGATTGAGCCGCTTGTCGCGAAGCCCAGATCGAGGTGGGATCAGGTTGTTTGGCCAGCACCTTGGGAGCCGGGTCGTCTGCCAGCGGCAGGCTGTTGTCGATTTCAAAGCCCTTGCCGCTGGTGACGATTTTGTCGAACAGACGCGCCCGGACCGCCGCAGCATCCAGCCCCGCTGAAACGTACTCGGCGCTGAACTCCGGCAAACGCGCCGCCACGCAAAGGTCATTCACCGCCTTGGCGCGTGCCAGGCCGGCCAGAACAATCTCTTCGCTTTCGAGCTGGGTCGAGTTGAGCAGCGGCTCGACCAGGTTGCTGATGCCCGCCGCCGTGCAACGCTGGGTGATCATCAGTGCCAACTTGGCCGAATCGACCACCACCGGCACCAATGGCGGATCGATCGGCTCCAGCTCCGGATCCGGCTCGGGTGGCTCGTCGAGCTGAGCCAGCAGTTCAGCCGGTGCGTGCTGGTAACGCTGCAACACGCCACCCTGGCCGAGACAGGCCTTAACCTTGATGCCGTTGCCAATTTCATCGGCTAGCCCCAGGGCCAGAGCTTCATTGGCGGTCAACCAGGTTTCAGCGGCGACCAGCCGCCGCAGCTCGGCCTCATCAATGTTCGGTGCCTTCGCCTTGTAGGCCGCAATGATGGCTTCCATCGTCTGGTCAAGGACGTCAGCCACCTTACGGAAGTCTTCGGCGTCACCCGACGCGTAGGTCCAGGGGTTATGGATCATCAATATCGCGCTTTCGGCGATGACGACCTTGTGCGCGCCGCACACCGCCACGCTGGCCGCACTGGCGGCCAAGGCATCAATTCGCCCGGTGCAGCGCGCGCCCAAGCGCCTCAACGCATTGTGCATGGCCAAGCCGTCGAACAAGTCCCCACCAACGCTGTTGAATGCGGCGATCACCTCCGAGACGCCGTCGTCCATGGCGCGCAGGTCCTGTACAAATTGATTGGCGGTGATCCCCCAGGCGCCGATCTCGCCGTAGACGAAGACTTCGATCACTCGCTCGACAGCCTCCCCGCTGGCCTGCACCGCGTACCAGGTTTTGTCTTTGACCTGCACCCGCTGGCCCGCACGGTTGTAAATGCGCGGTCGCGCTTTTTTGCTCATGGTTGCTCCTTGTCGTCGGTTGTGTCGACGGCATCAAGGGTGTTGTAGTTGAGGCCCAGTGCTGTGGCCCGCGCCAGATCGGCGGCGTTTTCCTGATCGACCGTTTCGGCGTCGTAGCCGGTGCGCAGCACCATCTCGCTGCGCGAGGCAAAGCCGGCCTGTACTTCCATCCGTCGAGCCTGAACGTCCTGTACCGGCTGGATGTAGGCCCAACCTTGCGGCACCCAACGGGTACGGAGGTAGTCGCGGCGCTTTTGCGCGTAATCGCCCAGCACCAAGACACCGGACAACACGGCCATATCCATCCAGGCCGCTCGCACTGGGCGGCAGAGCTGGTGTACGTAAACGCTGAATTGCAGTTGTTCCAGGCGGCGCCGAAACTCGTTGAGCACCACACGTAACGCTCGGTCGTTGATCCCGCGCATGTCGCCGGTGAGGATCTCGTAAGGTGTGCCGGATCCCGCTGCTGCAGCCATCAGTTGCTGCCGCATAAAGTCCGGATAGTTGTTGCCAGCGTCTGGCGGCTTGGAGAACTCCACCTCTTCACCTGGCCCCAGCTCCTGCATGGTGCCGGGCTCCAGCGCCACCATCGGAGTGAAACCGTCACGGTCAAGACTCAATAGCTCGCCAGTGACCGGGTCTCTTGGCTGTGGTCCAGAGTCCGGTGCCGGCCGCTTGATGAAGCCAGCGAACAGGTTCGCCACCTCCTGGCGAAACAACACGGCATCGTCATAGTTGTCCAGGCTGCGCAGACGCTTGAGCACCGGTGACAATCGCGGCACCCCGCGCAGTTGACCCGGCTCAACTGGTTCGAAGATGTGTAGCACCTGGGCGGTGGGCACGCGGACCAACTGGTTATAGCCAGCGTTCAGCGAAGCAGCATCGCGCGGATGCGACAGGTACATCCAGTACGCCACGCGCTTGCCGCCCGGGTTGAACTCGATCCCGGCACGGATAACGTTGCCGGTTTTGGTGCTCTCGTACTTGTCATGCGGGACAAACTCCGGCGCCAGAATCTGGAGCTGTAGCGGAACGGCCAAGCCCTCATCCAAGCTGCGCGGTCGCAGGCGCACAAAGCACTCACCCGATGTTTCTACCGTGCGCGCCACCAGAGCCTGCTGGCCGTAGAAGTCGGTACGCTCATCCGCATCCGATTCGTCGACCCAATCACCCCACAGTTCCTGCAGCAACTTGCGTAAAGCATCGTCGTCAGTCGTCGGCCGAGGGGTGATGCCCGTGCCGATCAAGTTGCTAACGCGCTTGTCGATCACGTTAAAGGCATACGGGTCATTGCGAACCGCTGCCCGGGAGCGCGACCGCAGGTTGCGCAGTGCCGGGGTGTTGATGCTGTTGATTCCGTTGTCGGGAGCATCCCAGCCAGTGGAGCGGCGCCCTTCGCCGGCGCCTTCGTAACTGGCTTTGATGTTCGACGGAAGCACGAATCCGTTACGGGTCAATGTCGGGAAGTGGCGGGCCATTAGACTCCCTTCCCTGCGTGGTACAACCGAACCACACGCGATCGTGGCCCGGCCGAGTTGACCAGCGAAGTACGGATCTGGTCGCGAGCTGTGAGCAACTCGTCGATGGATCGGTACTCCACGGTGCGGTCGCCGTAGCGCACGATTTTTTCACCGCGAGCAATGGCCGCCTCAACCGCGTCGAGGTGCTTCTGGGTAAATGACATATCAGCGTCTCTTCAGGTAACCGCTGGTGGTGCTGCGGCGTTGAGGGGGGGCAGCGGGTCGCGGTTGAGCGACTGGAGCAGCGGGCTGCGGCGAAGGTTGCGACTGCCGTGCTGCAACCGGTGCAGGTGTTTCGTTGTCGCCTAGACGTTCGCCCTGCACAGGCTTAATGGCCAGAGCTTCGTCAAACAAACCGGACTGAGCCAGCGCCTGCCGCACCCGATCCCAGTCGTGTTCCTGGTACCGGTTGATGCCCAGGTAATGCGCCATTGCCAGGCAGTACACCATCAGGTCGAGCGCTTCGTTGCGCTCGGCCTTGCCCTTGACCCATTCAACGCGTGTGGTTTTGCCCCGAAAGTAGCGAGCCACCTTGCGTTCAGCCACGCACTGGGCGAAGAACTCGTCCGGCAGATCGTTAGCAAAGTGCAGCGCTCCGGGGCCGTCCTCGAACGGGTAGCGGTTGTAGATCCAATCCTTCGCGGTGTCGGTACCGACAAACCACAACTCGACTCCGTTGCGTTCAGTTTGGCCTTTCCATGTCACATCCATCATGGATGGCCGCTGAGCGATCACGGGCTTGCCGGGCTTGCTCGCGCCCTTGACGGCAAAGATGTTGCGCCAGCGGCGAACACGGCAGAACTGGTACACCTCATCGGTGTGGTGACCGCCAGAGTCGACACCCGTTGCAAGTATCGCCAGCCCGACACCACAAGGATGCCGGTAACGCACCTTGAGCTTGTCATCGAGCACTGCCCATGTTCGCTCATCGGAAGGATTGCCCCAGATCACTTGGTGATCAACAACCCAGCGCTCCATACCAACGCCGAATCCCATCACCATCAGCTCCAGTCGGTTGGCCTGCACGTCGACGGAGCCAGTGAGCATCAACACACCTGCTGGCATCGTACCGAGGGTATAGATTTCCAGCCGCGCCCGAGCGATCAGCACTTCAGCTTTGGTTTGCTCTTGAGCGCTGTCCCAGACCTTGGCAAGACGGGTGTTGTAGAACACCTGCATCAACCCCATCTCGCCCTTGGACTGGGCCTTTTTGGCTTCTTCAAATTCCTCGGCAAGCGTGCCCCAATCCAGCCAGCCGGCCGGCGAATACAAGCCGTTGAGATGAAAACCAACCGTCTTACCGTCGCCGTCACCATGGGCCCGCCACTCACCACGGGCGAGCATATCGCCCTTGTGGTGTTCCTCGATCAGGACGTCGCACTCAGGGGCCGCACACTCGTAATGCACGGTGCTGTAGTCCTTGCTGTAGTGCAGCCGCTCCCATTCCAGCACCTGCATATGACCGCAGGTGGGGCACGGCACATAGTAGTGACGCTGGTCGCTGGACTCGAACAAGTCCGCGATCCGCGAAGCACCCTTGATCGTCGGCGAGCTGGAGAAGTAGATCTTGGCGTTGCGGCCAAAGTTGGTCGCTCGGGTTTCCGCCAGGCCGATGGGATCGCCCTCTTGGCCTACGTCGTTTTCCCAGCGATCTACCTCATCACCATAGATGTACCGCGCCGAAAGCTCCGACAGGTTGGCCGCAGAGCCGGCGGTGGTGACGTACAGCGAACCGCCCTCAAACTCCTTGGTGTCCATGGTGTTGCGAGTGTCTCGCGAGCGGCTGGCGGCGACTCGCTCGCGCAGCACCGGAGTGGCCTTGATGGTCTTGCTGATCCGGCCCGAGACTCGTTTCGACAGACTCAGGCTGGGCAACAGTGCCAAGATGTTGGATGGCGCCATGTGAATCAGGCCACCCATCCAGTTCAAGGCGATCTGGGTTTTCATCAACTGCGAGGCCACCATGGTGACCACGCGCCTACAGGGGTGAGCTGGTGAAAGACAACGCATGGGCTCCCGCGCGTATGGGGTACGCGAGGTGCGGTACTGGCCGGGCTCTGGTGCGCCGGTGTCTCGCGGGATACGCATGTACTCGTCGGCCCACTCGTCGATCCACAGATCAGGATCGGGTCGTAGCCCACGGAAATACGCCTCACGGTAAACCTTTGCACCATCAGGAAATTCCGTGTGCATGGGTTCAACTCGGGGTCATGGCGTGTTCAAGATCCGCCGAAGACAGGCGCTCGGCCTCCTCCAGCGTTCGACGGAATGTTGCAGTCAGGTGCTTTTCGATTAGCCAGGGGTCCGTCATGGCCGCAAGGTCATGGGACAACTGAGGCAAAGGTCCGAACAGTTGATCGCGCAGCAAGCGGCCTGCGTTGTAGGCGCCGGTCTCTACCGCCACCTTGGCGACAAGCGAACCCTGAGCCTTATGCAATTCGATCTCGGTCAACTTCGCCATGTTGTGCTCACGAAGTGCGCGGGCTTTCTGGAAGTCCGGCAGCTTGCCCTCGCCTCCAGTCAGCTGCGGCGGCGCAGCCGTGGAAGTCGGCTCGACCAGAGGGGACAGTTGACTGTAAACGTCACGCTGAATCCGGTCCTGCTGGTGGCGAGCCGCGACGGCGACCTTGCTCGGGTCGGCGGTTTCGAGGATCAGGGCTTCGGTCGCCAGAACATCGACCTGTTTACCATTCGGCGACAGCACTAGGCGGTTGTTGTCTTTCAACCAGGTGATGTAACTCGGCGTCCTGCCGATGCGAGCCGCGAATGCGCTCTTTGACAGGTAGATTGGTTCTGTCATGAAGCCCTCCTTTTCAACGGCTTTTCAATGGAAACCTTTCAATTTCAATGGATTGAATTTCAGTAAGCTGGGGGCACTGCGGCTAACGCTTTCCCGCGGGTTTCCGACCCCGTGTCCTTCAGATATCCCTAGGGTCCCCAGCCAATTTCCGCGCCCTAGTAACAACAATTATTTGAAACCTTTCGCTTCCCTTTTCAAGCAAAAGCGCTCTTCAGCATCTCCTATCACTTGGGCGAAATGCTCATCAAAGAACCCTCTCATATACAGCTTCATATCGGGAACCAGTGGCTTTGGGAATCGAATGCACTTTTCCAACATGACGGTAAACTCTTCACACATCAAAATTGTTCTGTACACGACCATACCAAGAGCGGGCATAAGTGGAACCAGAATATTTTCATTCTTCTCACTTTCCGTCCAAATATCCATCTCATCGAAAGGCTTCAATGAACTATTAACTAGGTATCCATCATCCGATGAGAATATTGTCTGCACTTGAGAACCGTTGTGAATGATGTTATCTCGAAAACTCTTTACCAGTAAAAAAAAGTCCATATGTTGCAAATAGAAATCAGCCCATATCGGCGGCAACCCAAATCTATACTGCAAGTCATGCATGGTCGTTCGACGGCCTTCATACCAAATCATGTCACCAAATGATTTTCGCAGTTTTTTCTTAGGAGACACGAAAGTTTCAAGCAGCTCAATCATCTCCCAGAGTTTCGCCGCAATCTCCTGTAGCAGATCCATCATGCTTCGACATACAGAAAAAAGGTACTCAATCTCAGTTATCACCATACGACCATCGCCAGATCCCAAGGAAGCTTTAGTCGCATGAATATGGGAAATTTTTGCAAGGCTCGCCGACAAGTTGAAAAAATCATCCCGGAGCCCCATCAGAGGTTTTTGGATTTCTAAATAACTAGCTCTCTGCGCAATAAAATCCAAAAAATGCAAATGCAAGTCAGTCTTTAGCTCTGCGTGGCGGCCATAATAAAACCCTTCAGCAGGCCAAGCCTTAGTTTCGATAAACTTACCTTCGCCAATGGACATCCACATCCGCCAATCACCTGCGTCATAGAACATGGCAGAGCTGAAAAATCTTCCCGTCGCTTCGGACAGATCAAAAAAAGGGATTTCGTTCAGCCCAACAATCGATCCCGTTGCCATATTGCTTCTCCATACGCCAAGTGAGTGAACTGAATATGATCGCCATCCCACTTAAACCTTCATGAGTCGTAGGTTTTTTATCGCGAGCTAAAAGACAGACATCAGCATACAAACCTCATGTGGGAGAAACCAGGAGTTCCGTAACCCGTGTAAGGGCGGCCCTCGCGGAAGACCCGGAAAATCGGCCCCCTGGACGGCCCCGCTTCTAGGTGTGGTCGGTCGATGCCGACTCGGAAACGCCCAACCGCTTGGCGACCCAGCGTTCGTACAACCCGATGGCAACATCCGCACCGGCCATCGCCGTCAGGCATCCCAAGGCGCCTGCCGTCCAGAGCGACATGCCGGCAGCAATCATCAGCATCATCGCCGACACCCCGCAGACAATGCAGGCACCGGATCGAAGTACCAGCCTGCGCAACAATGCCCAGCCTCGCGCCCCGTCCTTGTCTGCTCGCCACATCTCTCCAGACACGCCACCGACCAAGGCCAGGACGATCACTAACCAGATTGGCATCTCTGCCAGTGCTTGTTGCTCGTTCGTCATCGCCCTACTCCATAAACGCAAAAACCCGGCGCAATGGCCGGGTTTGGTGTGTGGTGCCTGCCGCTCTATGCGGTCGCACCTATCGAAGATGGGTACTTTTTACAGGTGGATTTTACTGGCAGCAAGCTAGTTTTAATGCCATGGAGCAATACGGGTGCAACGTGGGTGTGACGCAGGTACAACAGGGGTACAACGCATTCAATCGGCTATCGTTTCTGGTGCCCTGTCCTACCTGTCCCACTATGCAGGGTCGAAGTAGGACAGCTACAGGCGCCTAAATTCGGGGCTCTGCCCTACTGTCCTACTTTATTTACTCTTTTCTTGTGTATAGAAAGAAAGCCAAAATCACGCGTGCGCGCCATGAGCGCGACTACGTGCCCGCTATGCTTACGTGTGCATGGGGCGGGCAGAGGTTGGACAGTAGGACAGACCAGCAACGACGCGGCCTGCACCTGTCCGACTGCATCAAATGGCAGTCGGACAAGGCCGGAAAGTAGGACAGCGGCACGCGGAGTGATGCCAGGGTTCATGCAGCCTTCCCCATCAGCATGCCCTGAATGAACTCATGAGCTTCGTGCAACCGCATGTAGTAGGTTCGAGAGCTGCATGCACAGTGCAGTAGCTTCTGCGAAAGGAAGCTTTCCTGGTTGCAATAGTGCTCCAACACAACCAAGGCAAGCCGGGGCGGCAAGTGCTTGTGAACAATCAGCTCGATATCCGCCGACTCATCCAACAGCACCCGACTGCCTCGAGTCCCACGTATCAGCTCGCCCTTGCACTCCATCAACATGGCGATCATGTTGCCGCCAGTCGATCCGCCGTAGGTCACAGTCATCGGCGAATGCAGATCCTGCGCCCAGAGCTTGAGCATCTCATCAATTCGCTTAATCAAAGCACGGCTCCTCTACCAGTGGCGCCTGCAACGCCGACACACGCCCCCAGGTCGCGGGCTTCTGATAGGCCCATTGCCGGATGCCGCTCTTTGCCAACGCCGGCATGCGCTTCTTCCGCCAGCCCAGACGATGCATGATCGCCCCGACCCGCATCTGCTCCGGCTTGCCCCAATGGCCATAGTCCAACTTGAGGGCTTGGGTCAGAATCTCGTTGCCGGTGGCGGTTTCACCGATCTGCGACTCCTCCAACCAACTCAGGATCGGCCCTTCCCACTCGTCCACAACAAAGCGCTCGTCCTGTGCCTCGGCGAACATCCAAGACTCGTCCTTCGTCACCCACCAGATATCGCCGGCCTCGAAGCAGAACACCGCTTCAGCCCACAGCTGGTCGCGAATCTCACGCAGCGTTTCCAGGTCAACCTTGTTGCAGAACACTGGCCAGTAACGCCGGTTACCAGTGGCGTCCTTGAGGTATTCCTCTTGGTTGGTGGTGCCCACGAACACACACTGGCGTGGTACGTCGTTCGTTCTGCGGCCGTAGCTTTCGCGGTAGGTATCAGTAGATGCAGAGAAGAACTGCTTGGCCTTGGTGCTTTCAGCCTTGTTGAAGCTGTCCAGCTCCCCCAGTTCGACGATCCACTTGCCGCGAATCGCCTGGAAGCTGTCCTTGTCGCCTAGGGCAAAAGGGGTATCCATGAACCACTCGCCACCGAGAATGCCCATGGCCGTGGACTTACCTTCACCCTGCCCGCCTTCAAGGATCATCACCGAATCCGCCTTGCAGCCAGGACGCATCACCCGAGCCACCGCCGAGATCGGCCAGCGCTTGCCGACTTTGGCCGAGTATTCGTTGGCCTGGACCCCAAGCACGTCCGTCAACCAGGTTTCCAGCCGAGGCACACGATCCCATTCGAGCTTTTCCAGATACTCACGCACCGGGTGAAAAGAATGATCGTGGGCAACCACGCTGACCGCCTCGATCACATGGGACGCTTTGACTCGCAGGTTGTATTGCTGCGCGAGCCACTTCATCACCCGCATGTCATCGATGTCGGCCCAGTCGCCAGCACCGCCGCCAAAGGGCGCCGACCGCAGTTTGACGATCTTGGAGCTGAACACGCTGTAACCAATGACACCTGCCCAGCGCTCGTCATTGCCCAAGATCAGCTCGACGTTTTGCATGTGCGCAATCAAAGAGCCGTTTTCGGTGCGAGCAAGTTGATCCTTCCAACCACCAGCTGCAGGAGGTTTGACCACCGCCAACACCTGGCGGCGGACAGCCTCCAAACCTTCAGCAATGTGCAGATCGTTGAAGTCAGTCCACTTGATTTCGCGCTCGCCCGAGAAGACTGGCGCGACTACCTGGCCACCGACGATCAACGCAGCATTGTTGGCTTTTTCCTCACCTGGGTTCCACGGATCGCCATTCGGACGCTTCGTCTTCCAGTCATCATCCCGACAGAGGATCAGCGGGCAACCGGGGTAACGCTCCCGCATGGCCTTGGAGACAGGTAGCAAGTTGCCCGCATCGAAGGCAATTGCGACCGTCAGAGAGGTCGCCATGTGCAGACTGGCGCCTGTGGCGTAGCCCTCGCACACGAGTACTGGCTCCCCAGGCTCGGGGTACGGACCGATCAAATGGAAAGCGCCCTCTTTCGACATGCCGTAGGGCCAGTAGGCTTTGTCGCGACCGGTGTCTTCTTGCTTTGCCGGGAAGATCACCTGTAGGCCGACGATCTGATCCCGCACGTTGCACATAGGCACCAAAAATGCGCCGGTACGTGGCGCATAACGAACCTTGAACCCAACGATCTGCTTTCGATCCAGGTAGGCGCTCTTGCCCTTTTCCGGCATGCGCTTGAACAAGCCGGCTGCACGGTTGGCTGCTCGCCGTGCCGCGTTGGCCGCTACCTCTGCGGCCTTACGCTTGGCGTCTTCCTGCCGGGCACGCATGACTTCGCGCTCTTCGGGACTCATGCGCCCGGCCTTCACCTTGATCTTTTGCGACTCGCCCGAGCGCCAGTCACCGAAGCTACCGAAGATCAGCGTTTCGTTCTTCTCAGTGCGATGCTCGTGGACGACGTACCAGCCGTTTTTCTCCTTGCCCTTGTCCTGGGCGGTCTTGCACCTGGTGAGCTTGCCAAAGATCAGCGGCTGTTCTGGCTCAAGCCCGTAGTCTGCAAATTGATTCAATACCTCATCGAGCATGCCGGACCTCCCGCGCTTCATCGACGGACTGACAGATAACGCACTGGGTGCAACCCGGCAGAGCCAATCGACGCGGCTCTGGAATAGGACCGTCGCAGCCTTCACAGAACAGAAATGAATGCGCCGCCAAGGCAGGCTTGGCGGCGTTCCGTGCAGCCAGCGCCTGATCTAGACGCTCCTGCACCAGGTCGTTAGCAAAATCAGCAATGTCAGCCACGATCAACACCCCGCGTCGTCTGATTGACATAGGTGGCGCGGTTGAACATCCCCAGCAACCCTTGAATGCCGCGAAACACCTGCAGGCGAATCGCTGCCAGTTCGTGGTCCGTCACCACACCGTCGCCGATGCTCTTGGCCCATGTCTCAGCCAAATCAGCGACCTGCCGAAAATACTCAGCAATGCCGGTGGTCAAGGTCTCAGGCATGTCGTTGGTGTACGCCTCGGCCAACTCCTGCCAAGTCGTATCCCCGACCAGCGCATGCACCGCATCCAGAATGCGGCGGTCCTTGGTCAGCTCCAGGATCTCGCCAAACTCCTGAATGTTCACCGTGTGGCTGGGGTGGGTTGGAGACAGCTTGTGCTGCAGCGTGGTGGCGTTTCTACCGGTGGTAGCGGCAATTGCAGCGGCGCCGCCGGGATAGTCCCGAGCAGCATGGTAAAGCGCTAGATCGAGCGGCAGGACTTCCCGCTGCGCCCGTTCTACACAACTCAGAGCGATTCGGCTCATGGCATTAATCCTTGAAAGTTGCCAGTGCCTCACGACATGTAGTGGTGATACATTTGTCGTGTGGCTTGAAGTGCCCAAAAGCCGGCGAGGTCCTTAAAGACCAACACCGGCACCGTGCCGAGGCGAACGATCCGTCGTTCACCTCTGGCGCAACAGCTGCCCAATCTGTGGTGGAAAAGGCAGCAACACCAAGGCATCCATGCCTTGGAAACGCGTTGAAGTTCAGTGGTTCGCATGTGGTGTGCCCGCTTTACCTTCAGCGCGACCCGACAGCACTGTGGTGGTGTGTGCCGGGAGGAACTGGGCGACCCTTGGGTCGCCTTTTTTCTTTCTATGCAGCAGCTTTTTGCGGGGTCGACGCATGGAGCAACCAAGCGGCATCAAATGCGTTGCCCTTTTGCTTCGCTGCAATCGCCAAAAGCGTGGCGTATTGGGTTTCACCGGTGTAATCGGTTCGCGGCAGGCTGGCTGCAAGGCGCCATTTGTTCAGTGCCTGGTAGCTCCGGTTGCACACCTTGGCGGCAGCACCAATGCCCCCCACGGCTTCAAAAGCGAACGCGATAGCATTTGGAAAGTCTGACGGGTTCAATTTTCGGCCCTCTATTCAACTGTTGGTTGATAGTAAAGGTCAACTGACGGATTAGCAACTTCTATGTGATCATCAACTCATGATTGATAAAGAAAACTTGCGTCACATGTTTGCCGAGAGGCTCCACGCCGCCCTAGACGCTAACAACGTCCGCAAGCATGGGCGAGGCGCTGACGTGCTCAAAAAACTGAAGACCAAAGGGGTCATCAAGACGCCCCAGGCAGTTAGCAAATGGCTAAATGCTGCAGCTATGCCAGAGGTCGATAGCCTCACTGCATTATCTGATTGGTTGGGTGTACGCAGAGAGTGGCTTGAGCATGGAGTAATGCCTGTTTTCCCCGATGAAGCGCCTCCTAGAAGTGTGCCCAGTAATGTGGACAGTGTGCGGACCATCGATTCTAAAATGGGTAAGGTCCCGCTGATTTCTTGGGTTCAAGCCGGTTCGTGGTGCGAAATGGGCGCCAGCGTCGAGTCCTTCGACGCAGAGCTTTGGCTCCCCTGCCCGGTCAATATCAGCAAATCCGGGTATGCATTACGCGTCGTTGGTGACTCCATGACCAACAACGGCCCTGGCAGAAGTTATCCTGCAGGCTCGGTAATCTTTGTCGACCCGGAGCTTGCTGTAAACAATGGTGACCGGGTCATAGCAACATTACCTAGCACCAACGAGGCGACCTTCAAAGTCTTGGTGCAAGACGCTGGAAAGCACTACCTGAAGCCTATAAACCCGCAATATCCGATCATGGAACTCACTGAAGAAATGCAGATTTGCGGGAAAGTCATCGGCACCTTCACCCCTGAATGAGCCTTTCCTGTCCCTTAGGCCGGACAGAACGACAACTAAATTCACCTATCAGTTGTTGACTTGATTTAACCGATGGTTGATATTCGCCTCACTCTTCCACCACAGAGCGAGGCAATACCATGCACACCACAGCCACCCTGCATGTCCATCCGACTGCTGATGAACCCTTCCGCATCCTCGAAGTTCGCCGCATTGCACGCAATTGCGGCTGCACCTTCATCCCTAGCAAATCCAAGCCGCAAGCCCTTACCGCACCAACTCCGTTCGATCCGAATGACGGAGGCCGGGCAGCATGAGCAAGTTCAAACTCGACAACCGCACCCTGCAACTGCTCAACGCCCAGGTCAATCTGAGCGGCACCTTCAACCACGTACTCAGATCGCCCCCAAAGCGCGAATCCCTGGCGTTCCGCCTAAAGGTTGAACGGAGCGCGTCGGACACCCTCTTTGTTATCGAGCCGGGCAGCGAGCGGCACACGCTCACTCTGCCGAATGAAAAGAAGATGCACCTCAAGCTGGCGGACTTCATTGAAGAGATCGTCAACGGTCCGCTCGACACTACCGATATAGCCGATCTGCAAAGCATTCCGCACGCAAGCCGCCAATATGCCCGGTTCGATTTCGAGCATAAGCAGCGGGTCTTCGAGTTGGTGCGATCCGGCGGTGTAGTGAGCCTCGACATGGGTTTTGAACTGCCGATTCATGTCGCGATCCATCGAACCCAAACACGCCCCGGCGTCACCACCATCATGAGCATCGGCGTGAAACGCCCGCGTACTAAGTGCTTCACCGTGTGCGGTACCGATGTAGAAATCTACGAAAAGGTTGCCGAATCCATCAACCACCTAGCTGCCGTGGCGACTCCCGCCGCGCATGCCGCTTAAGGAGGATCCATGGATCGCACCCTCGCACAAGCCGCCAAACACCTAGGAATCACCCGACCCAAGCTGATCAGCCTCATGCGGGAAAAGGCGCTGCTCAATGAGCAGAACCTACCCACCTATCCGAATCGGGATCGCGATTACCTGGGAGTAAAAAACGGTCACTGGTATCACGAGAAGCTCGGCATGCAATACAGCCAATCAACACGGATAAAACAAGTCGGTATTCGCTGGCTCGCCGATCAACTGGGGCTGAACCTACCAGAAATCCCGGTAGATAACCGTGACGTGGCCTAGGGAGTATGCCCGCCAGATCGTCGCCATGCACACACGCGAGGAGCGCAATGCAGCGCTCCTTGAAGTGCCTGAGCATCTGCGGGAACTGACCAAGCGCCACTGCCTGAATGCCTGGAATCACCCATCACGACTTAAACGCAAGGAGGCCGAGCAGCAGCATGAATAACGCCAACCAAACACCCCTACGACTTCTTCCCGCGCCGGATAGCTCCACCGTCGAGATGCTGCACCACCTCTTCGGCGACGTGCTTATCCCTCTCGAAAAGCTGCGCGTGCACTACTTCAAGAACCTCAACGAAAAGACCTTCACGGAGGCGATCAACAGCGGGCGGATTCAACTCCCGGTGACAACCATCGACGAAAGCGTGAAGGCATTGAGGTATGCCCATATCAGGCACGTTGCCGCCTTGATCGACATCCGAGCCTACAAGGCAGATGAAAACATGCCGCGACCGTCAAACGACAAGCCGGAGGCGTGAAATGCCTCCCGATCCTGAAAACGAATAAACAACCAACAATCGGCTGCCACCACCAGCCAAGCGAAACCACCAGGAGCACACCACATGACCGCAATACAAATCTGCGCATTGATCGTTCTGATCGTACTTTTTGGCCTCACCTATTGGGCAGGCTATCGCGGAGGTCTGATCGATGGCTGCATCGAAGGCATCGACGAAGGCAAGGCTATTCAACAGTCGGATAACTCGGAGACGATCCGCAGCCTGCAGCTTTCGCTTGACCAGGCCCAGGTCAATCACAAGCAAATGTACTCACACTACGAGCGCGCGCTGGCTGCCTCGAAACTGGGGGAACCAGCGCGCCAGACCCTACTGGAAATCGCAGAAAAACTGCGAATCGCGGCTGAGACGTTCAGCGCATTCCGCACCGGCAAAAAACTCGAACGCGAAACCCGCTCTCTGCACGACCAAGCACTTGCCCTCGCTGCTCTGCTGGAATCATCAAACGAATCTGGGCACACCGATGTGAAGCACATCGCTTTGGAGGTCGCGTGAATGAGCTGGCTCTTTTCGCAGGCGCTGGTGGCGGATTACTCGGCGGCAAACTGCTGGGATGGCGCACCGTCTGTGCCGTTGAGCGTGATGCCTACGCCGCACAAATTTTGGCGCAACGACAAACCGATGGATTGCTCCCGGCTTTCCCTATTTGGTCTGACGTGTGCAGTTTTGACGGTCGACCATGGAGAGGCCTTATTGACGTGGTTTCGGGAGGATTCCCTTGCCAGGACATCTCGGCTGCCGGGAACGGGCTGGGTCTCGCGGGTTCTCGCTCCGGCCTATGGCGGGAAATGGCAAGAATTACCGATGAGATACGACCACGTTACCTTGAGCTGGAGAACTCACCATTGCTTGTGGGAAGAGGACTTGCCTTGGTTCTCGGTGACATTGCCAAAATGGGGTATGACGCTTGGTGGGGTGTTATGGGAGCGGCTGACTTCGGAGCCCCACACCAGCGAGACCGGATCTGGCTCATTGCAGAAGACACCAGCCAGAAAATGGCCAACTCCCGTAGCGAGCATGTCAAAAGGATCCTCCCCTGCCGCGCTGACTCGCAAATCGGGGGCAGACCGATCGAACGATCGCCTCGATCACGCCGTGATGGCATTGGATGGTGGTCATCTGAACCCGGAATGGGTCGAGTGGCTGATGGGATGGCCTATCGGGTGGACCGACTTAAAGCCCTTGGCAACGGACAGGTTCCAGTCGTGGCTGCGAGAGCATTCGAATTGCTCTCCACTAGCTGACAAGGAGGTCGCATGAAAACTCGTTCACGGCTTCAAAAAGACCAGCTTAGCACTCCAGCACCAGAGGAAAGCGCCATGAGGCTAAACCCGCATACTCAGAACTTGAGCGCTTTACTCTGCAGCGATGCCTGCGTCGACGCGCGTAAAACAAACAGTCTCTGCTGCGCAGCAGTAGGCATTACTACCCCTCTCGGCGCCACAGCCGAGGCATCTGTACCCCACGAAAAGCTGCGCGAGGCAGCCACATCAGATGCAACGCTAATCGCTCAGAATCGCCCGCCCGCGCAGCCTGTTTTGAGGTGTAAGCAGATACACAATGGTGCCAGCGCACAGGAGGCAACATGACCAGGGAAAACACGTTCCAGCAACCGAGCGAGACGCTGACAGAAGATGAGCTGGCCACCATTACGGGCTACAAGATTCCATCCTGCCAACGTCAGTGGCTGCAACGCAACGCTTGGGAACACGTGCTCACAGCCGCACAACGCCCCGTTGTAGGCCGTATGTACGCCCGCCTGAAGCTAGCCGGGGTGAAACCATCAGCAACCAATGCTGTAGCTGAAACCTGGTCCCTTGATCTCTCACGTGTAGGTTAACGATGCGCCAGAAGAAAGCCGCAAACCGGGATCTGCCGCCACGGATGATCCGCCGTAGCCGCAAAAGAAAGAACGGCAGTACCTGGGTGGGCTACTACTACAACGGTCGGGACGCCGAAGGGAAACGGGTCGAAATTCCACTCGGCGGCGACCTCGATGAGGCCAAAGTCGAATGGGCGCGCCTGGATCGCAAAGCCACACCCAAGCCTGCCCACCTAATGGGCAGGCTATTCGACGACTACGAAGAGAAGGTCATTCCAGGATTGAAGCCCGGCACCCAAAAGGACTACCTCAAAGGCCTCAAACAGCTACGCAACGCCTTCGAGTCAGCCCCCGTCGACGCAGTCACCCCACAAGTGATTGCCCAATATCGTGACGCCAGGACAGCAAAGGTACGTGCCAACCGCGAGATCGCCTTGCTCTCCACCATATTCACCTTCGCCCGCGAATGGGGACTGACCGAAAAAGCCAACCCCTGTGCCCGACTGCGCAGGAACAAAGAGACACCCCGCGACTTTTACGCAGGCCAAATCGTTTGGGATGCAGTGTACGCAGAGGCACCGCCCGAGCTGAAAGACGCAATGGACCTGGCCTACCTGACCGGCCAGCGCCCTGCTGACGTGCTTAAAGCATCGACTGCCGACCTCAACAACGGATTCCTGATGATAGGCCAGGGCAAGACAGAAAAACGCCTGCGCATCCGCCTACACGACGGGACAGTAATATCAAACCTCAGCACCTTTCTCGACACCCTGCTTGAGCGAAAAGCCATGGCTGGCATCAGAAGCTCAAGCCTGATCACCAACCAGGCAGGCCTGCGAATGAGTTACGCCATGTTGAGAAACCGCTGGGATGAAGCCCGGGAGAAAGCAGCCACGAAGGCCATTGCCGAAGGCGATGCAACGCTTGCCACCGCAATCCGCCAGTTCCAATTCCGTGATATCCGGCCAAAAGCCGCCAGCGAAATCGACGACATTGGTCATGCCAGCCGGCTGCTTGGTCATTCTACGCAGGAGATGACGAAAAAAGTTTATCGCCGAGTTGGCGAAATCGTATCCCCTACAAAATGACTATTGAGACTCCGGCTTGTGCAAAATATTTAATGCTTCTGTTAATAAGTTTTTGACTTCGCGAAGAGAAACGGCCATTGCACAGGCAGTTTCTTTATCAAAATCTTTGTTTTGCATGTAACGAACTAAATGTTCAAGGTCCTGATCAACAACTGCATTTAGCTGCAAAGCTTTGCTCAGAATATTCCTTTTACGCCTAAGCTGTATTCTTGACTCCCTATTAAGATGCAAAAGCTCAAGCATGTACTTTGCAACCAACCCCTTGGTTATTAGCTCTCCCGACGAATCAACTTCAAAATAGTTAGAAAGCTGTTCTTGAAAAGGGTCAATAAATCCAGCAACACCATCATGAGAAGCATGAGCATGGAAATAGGTTTTAGTTGGCCAGTTCTTTGACTTGAAAATATTGCACTTCGAACATGAAAACACCAAGTTATTGGGGTCGTTTTTCAATTCAGAAAAATGCGCAAACGGCCGGAAATGATCAATATGAAACCCTTCATGCCCATGTTCAGAAAGCAACGCATCACAATAAACGCAGCGATCCTGACAGTCTGTTTTTACTTCATTATAATAATAGCTATACCCATAGTAACTTCCGTTTCCTTTTTTAGTATACGGATCACGCCTAGTAAGCATTGGGTAGAACATGTTAGATTTTACCAGCTAATAATAGTTCTATTTTTTTTAGAACGAGCTCTTGATCGTCCAGTTTTTTCTTTAATTCTGCGGTCATTGTTGACTCTTCAATGGCGGCTGGAACCTCTCGCCAAAACTTCAACTCATCAAGCTCTTTAGATTCAAGTTCTGAAATTTCAGATGTGACATATTTCCTGAGCAGATCCGTGAAGCGTTGCTCCCTCTCATTTAAAATTTCGCCGTAGGCATCCATATGGCGAGCCATACGCCTTGTAGCACTGTCCAAAGCTGCGCCGCCATCAGCGAAATCATCCTTGCTTAGGACATACTCAACACTTTGTAGGTTCTCATCGATTTCTTCAGGGTGGTTACTGAGAATATAAATAGGAATTTTATTATCAAGCTGCCTATAAGCTTCAGCTAATTGACTTCCAACATAGTCAGCTGTACCTGCGACTTCAAGATGTTCATCGACCACGATAGATGCGATTCTTGCGCGCATTCCGCAGATAAATTTAAGCATCAGAGGTAAGGTTGGTTCGGGAAAGGAGCAAACAACCTCTATACCCGCCGGCAGTTTTTTCCGCAGTACTCGACCGTAAGAGTCAAGGGCACCTTGTTCCTCATCAATATAAAGAACGATATTCTTTTCCATCAGATTAACTCCTGGCGTTGGCCGTAGCAGGAATCTCAAGTAAAAACTCGGCGCCACCTAGCCTTCCATTAGATAATGCTTTTATACTTCCACCTGCATGATTCTCTACAAAGCTCTTAACTATCGCTAATCCCATCCCTGTGCCCTCAACCGATCCTTTTCTGTCCAAGCGAGTGCTATACATTGGCTGAAAAATCTGTTCTTCCGTGCCGGACTCTAAACCGAATCCGCTATCAGCGAAACTGATGATAGTAAAATCAGACACCTCGGTTATCTCTATCGAGATAACCCTCTGCCCTATGGGTGTTTTCTTTAGAGCCCAAATAGAGTTAGAAATTAGATTCACAAAAATACTTTCTAAGTCTATCTCGAATGCTACAATTTTCCGTTTGGTTTCACATTTTACGTGAGATTCAATATTTTGCCTTTCCAGCGAAGCGCTCAGAGCTTTAAATACTCCGGAAGCAACATCTCCAACATGAATAGCTTTGCGCTTCCTTTTATCAGGCTTTATGTTACCAAGAGCGAACGAGGCAAAATTCCTTACAAATCCCGTACTGGAAATTATAGTATTCAAACAACTGGAAAACTCCTCGTCATATGGGGGAGTCAGCATAAACGTGCCTTGTTCAAAACTGTCCTTAAGGTTCTTGGCGTTTACTAGCGAGAGATTTGTAAATTCTTTTGCCTCATGGCCGAAACAAACCGTGAGAATTCCCAAAGAGGCTAGATTCGCCAATGTATCTTTCTCTTGCTCCAGTTCTTCGGCCTTTTTCTCTAGATGTATTTCTAGTTCATTTGATCGAGCAGCAGCCTCCGCTAGCCGTGACTCAACTTCAACAATTCTGTTGAGTAAAGTTTCAGGCTCTGAAGATTCAGTACCGATGATGGGCTCAGGTCGAGAAAGTCTGTCTTTAAGCGCTTCCACTACTTTCGTCGTATCAGCAATAGCTTTTTTCGCTAAAGTCTTTTTCTCCTCAGTGTCTGAGCCTTCATCCTCCTCACGAGCGACTAGATGTGCGTACATCTCAAATTTTTCAATAATTTTCACGCAAAAAGCACGCATATCGAAAAATGCTTCTGACTCAACAATACCTTCCCTGTTGGTCTGATCCTCTAAAAGTGGGTTGGCTTGACGACCGATAAACACGGCACCAATAACCTGATGCGGGCCAACTTTCCAACCTCCCTGCTTTACCCCACCAGGGCTTCTTGCACGGCGTATACCCAAGTCGAGCCAATCACCTTTTCCAGTGGGCTCCCCGTAGGGCCGAACTCTAAATCTGTCTCGATAAATTCGAATTCCTTGGTTGGCGTTCATAAATTCCCGCCAATTTCTTTTGGTAAAATCAATATTTTTTAGGCCAGGCGCATCCCAAGGAATGAAATACATTTTTAACTTCAAGGGACCCGATATTGGATTAACGGGGCGATCTTTAATCCAATTCCGCCATTGCTCTGATTCGATTTTAAACTCCCTACCATCTGCTCCATATTTAAAGCTAGCATTGACGATATCGCCATCAAACTCTGCATCAACGACCCATCTTGCATACTCTACAGCTGAAATACTGGAGACCTTCCCATCAATTTCAGGGAAGCCGGAAACGATAGAGATCGAAAAATCATCTACATTGTCAAATGGCGAAATTAATAATGAAAGTTCCTTCTTTAGATCCGCTAAAAAATCTAAATTCCAATCATCTTTCAGACCTTGAAGTATTATTCTAGTACCACTATTTTTTTCACAACTAGGGAAAACCCCATAACCATCTTCTATAGGGCTAGTGGTTTTATATATTTTGTGCTTTATCTGAGACAGAGGCTTATCTGCATTCTCGTAAACCTCCCACTCTATTTTTAGCTCGAGCGCACTCTCATCAAGTTCTTGTTTTGTCTGAAGGATTAATGTTTTACACAGTCTATCTGCGCCGAGTCGTCCCAATCCCTTCGCACCAGTAAAAACACGCAAGCTTCCTGATATATCTTGCTGTGTCTTATGACTAGTACCTATGATCAGCCAGTTTTCCTTAATATCGTCATATGACATGCCTTCGCCATCGTCATCTATTATCAAAGATCTGAGACCGTCTTCAGTTCTTGTGAAAGTCAGAATAACGTTTTTTGAATCAGCATCGTATGAGTTCTTAATTAACTCTGAAATCGCAACCATAGAGCTTGAGATACTCTGACGCCCCAGCTGTATTGGTAAGCGAGCGGCAATCTCAAACGGCAGTTCATCCAGCAATTCTCTCATACGATCCTCCATGGTATCTCTGATATGGCTGATACAGTTAAATGCCTGCAGCGGATTCTATTATTTAAATAATCATTTACATAGTCTTCGCTGAAAAGCCTTATTAGCTTCCGACAATTCTCTATATCGTCGTTTTTGGGGGTGAGAACGATAAGATGATTCTCAACAGCGACCAGCCTTTTCCCCAATATGAGTGTTGGCACTGCCCTATACCGATCTCTCGGGCCAGAAGTTCTTCTTATTGCAATAAAAGGCGGTTGAAAAACCCTTCCAAGAAATTTTCTACTCTCAGGAATCTTACTAATCTCACCCCATCGGGGCAAAATTTTTGGATGAATATAGGCGTACAGCTTTCCTTCTTGAGGATCCCTGTAGGGTACGACTGCACCAACCGCCACATTAAATAAATCGCAAACTTTTAGTTCACCCGCACTTTCTCTTACTTCGGGCAATTGCCAATAAATCTCACTTTGCGAATCCTTACCGATCAGTCCGCTAAGCAAAAATATATCAATGTCTGTTTGTTTATCAAATCTACCCTCAACTGACACTTTGGTATTATTTATATTTCTCGCGACATTCCCCCGCCACGCCTCAAATCTACTGCCACTTCTGAGCACATCAGGCAAAATCGCCGCGACAGAACATCCGTCATTCAACGCTAGTGAGAGTTCATAGTAGTATATAGCCGCGTTGTTTATTTTCCCACTTGCCCAATCATATTTAGCTATAACTTTTGAGTTATTGTAGGGCGGATTCAATGCTAAATGAGTAGCCTTGGAAATTATTTCTTTTTCCTCCAGACAATTACCCACATGAACATTCACCAACAACGCCAATAGATCAGCTAAACTTTTATCTGGCTTTGCTCCACGGACCAAACTTTCCAAAACGAGCCTGAGTTTTGTGCAATATACGAACTGAGGAAATATGTCGATACCACAGAGTTGCGATCCCCATTTTTTAAGAGTTTGACTAGCGGAGCTCATAATAGGCAAATTTCTTGACGCGGCAACCAGCAAACTTCCAGACCCGCACGTAGGATCCACGACGAAAGAATTTTCATCGATAGGTACGTTGAAATTATCAATTGCTTTTTTTGCTAAAGCATCACTAGTGAAGAAAACTCCCGACTCTCGTAGTGTTGCTATATCAATAAGTTCTCGTACTTTGGCGGCTGTAACATTGCTGTGGTTGGCATAAGCAGAATTGGAGTCGTGTTTCCACAAGTGAAAGATTTGCTCAAGTTTAACATTGTATTCTGCAAAGCCTTCCATTTGTTCCCCATCATGAAGCTGTTCAGTTTCGTCAATAAATTCAGTTACTTTATAACTACTTTTCGCATTAGCGGCACATTTTGGTCTCTTATAGCACCCATTCATACGGTCACTGAGACTTATTGATCCCTAGAGTCACCGTCAAACTGAGAGGCCTGCCCGAATACGTCTAATACGTGGTTCAAAATGGCTCCCAACACGAATATACAGTAGTGCCTGATGCGCACACGAGCATGATCTGCACGCAGAGCAGGGCCTGAGAGGCAATTTTCACAAAAGACAAAAACCGCTCGGGAGGCCTAGGTACATTGATCTGCGTCTCTACGCTCTCCACCTGCCCCCACCCGCCCGCCTACTTTTTCATTTTTCAGACCTTGATTATGGCGAAAAATGCGTCTGTTCCGTATGCAGTTGCGGAACACCATCAAAAAATTGCGGAACACCTCAGTTTCCTGAGGACAATAAAAAACCCCGTAGATCGTTGATCTACGGGGTTTTTAAGAGTGGAGGCCGAGGTCGGAATCGAACCGGCGTAGGTGGATTTGCAATCCACTGCATAACCATTTTGCTACTCGGCCTCAAACATCTGATGTCATGTAGCACAACACCAAACGCGTACAAACTTGGAGTAAGATTCGCGATCTAACTCCTTGAAAACATTGAGCTTTTTCAGCGATCAGTGCTTTCGATGGCGTGAATTATGTACTGATTTCCCAAGGCTGGCAACCCCTTGATTTCAAAAAAAATTCCGTCAGGTGGTTTCCATGTTTCTACAGGGTTGCTCAGCCCTTCAGGCCGGGATCGTCCGTCACGTCTTCGACTGAGATCAACGGTTCAATGCCCCAGTCGCCATGCAGATACCAATCGTCTCCGATCATTTCGGCTGGATGCATTGTCCTGTCGGAGCCATTGCCACACGCCAGGGAATTGGCTGGACAGTATCTGTCGCAGCCCCAGCAAATGCGCTCGGGGTGCTTGGGGCTGATGGGAAAATTCTTGGCCATGTCGCTCCCCTGTTCGCCTCTAGGATGAGCCTCCAACCTACATCGCCTGCGCAAGAACGCCCTTGATACGGATCAAGGACTGAAATCGAATGCCTTAATCGCTGAAAACTTGATAACAATCATTATTGTTCGCAGGAAAGCTTCCTAGACTCGGGCTCCTACTCGTTAGTGCCCAGGAAGACATCATGCGTACGACCTTTTCGCTGTCACTCGCCCTGCTCTTGCTCACACCGTTGGCTCAGGCCAAGGAATACCCGATCGGGGAACCCCAGTTGTGTCCGGGGCTGGAAGTCGGGGCGGTGTATTTGCAGCCGATCGAGATGGCACCTGCCGGCATGATGCGGGCCACTGCGGATTCCGATGTGCATCTGGAAGCCGACATTCGCGCCACGGCGGACAATCGACAGGGCTTCCAGGAAGGCAGTTTCGTGCCTTACCTCAATGTCTCGTTCAACCTGAAAAAGCAGGGCAACGAGAACGAACTCAAAGGCGATTTCCACGCCATGGTCGCCAATGACGGCCCGCACTATGGCGACAATGTAAAGCTGCTCGGCCCAGGCAAATATCAGCTGACCTTCACCGTCCTGCCGCCCGGCGGTCATGGGTCCCTTGGCCGCCATACCGATAAGGAAACCGGTGTGGCTCCCTGGTTTGAACGCTGCGAATTGCACTACGAATTCATCTACGCCGGCATCGGTAAAAAAGGCGGCTATTGAATGAAGCGCCTGCAGATTGCCTGGCTGATGCTTGCCGGAGCAGTGGCGCCGTTCACGGCCTATGCCGAATTACCGAGCTATGAACTCAACCTGCGCGATGGTCACTTCACTCCGGCCCTGCTGGAGGTGCCGGCCGGACAGCGCTTCAAGATCATCCTGAAAAATATCGGTCAAGGGCCAGCAGAGTTCGAGAGCACACCGTTGCGGGTTGAAAAAGTACTGTCGCCGGGCGTGACAACCTTCGTGGTCATTCACCCACTCAGGCCCGGCCACTACCCCTTCTTCGACGAGTTCAATCCGCAACTGCCCGAGGGCGGCATCCTCGCGAAATAACCCGTTCAAACACGGAGTTTTGATGAATCAATCAATGTTCATTGTCTGGCGCGAAAGCGTCGAGGCGCTGCTGGTGATCGGCATTCTCCAGGCCTGGGTCAGCCAGCAGCATCAGGGTGATCGACTGGCGAAGTACTTGTGGACGGGTGTCGTGCTGGGGTTGATGCTTTCGGGCCTGCTGGCGGTATTGATTCTGTTTGCCGGTGAGGCCATGAGCGGCTCCGCCAGTGAATGGTTCCAGGCCGCACTCGCGCTGGTGGCCAGCCTGCTGATCGTGCAAATGGTCGGCTGGATGCACCGCCACGGGCGCACGCTCAAGCACGATTTGCAACGACACGCCGATAGCCACCTGGCCCGGCAAGGTGGCGCAGGTCTGTTACTGCTGGCCATGCTCGCCGTCAGCCGCGAAGGCAGTGAAACGGTGGTCTTTCTCTATGGCGCCGGTGCTCAATTGCGAGGTCCGCAACTCGGGTTGTTTACTATCGGCGGTGCATTAGGACTGGTGTTGTCGGCGCTGACTATTACCCTGCTGCACAGCAGTCGCCGGTTCATTTCGTGGCAGCGATTCTTTGCCATCAGCGAAGCTGTTTTGCTGGTACTCGGCGCGGCATTGCTGGTCAGCGGCACCGAGCGAATCGGCGGTCAATTACTTGCCATGGATTTACCGGAGGTGATGTACCGCCTCGTTGGTGATGCGCTTTGGGACAGCAGCGCATTGCTCAGCGACAGCCATGGACTGGGTGGTTTTCTCGCGGGTTTTGCCGGTTATCGCGCGACGCCCAGCGGCATGACGTTACTGGTGCTGGCCGGCTATTGGCTGGCCGTCGGCGGTTGGCTGCGTCAACGTGCTGCGGAAAAAGTCCCATGCCTGAGCTGAGTCGCCGCAATCGATGGCTGCAGCGCCTGGGCGACGGCATGCGTCGTCACGCGCCCGTCATTCGTGCCGTGCAATGGGCCGTTGTACTGTTCTACGCATTGCTATTGGTGGTACCGGCGGTGTTGCCGCTGCCGGACAGCCAGGCACGGATGCTCGATAACCTGACCCTGTTCGCGCAGTTTTTGTTCTGGGGCGTTTGGTGGCCGTTCGTGCTGCTGTCGATCGTGCTGTTCGGACGACTCTGGTGTGGCGTTCTCTGCCCGGAAGGTTCACTCAGCGAATGGGCCAGCCATTACGGCAAAGGTTTGGGGGTGCCGCGCTGGTTGCGCTGGGGCGGCTGGCCAACCCTCGCGTTCTGCCTGACGACCCTCTACGGCCAGTTGATCAGCGTCTATGACTACGCCCAGGCGGCGCTGTTGATTCTGGGTGGTTCGACCGTCGCTGCGGTCGTTGTCGGGTTTCTGTTTGCTCGGGGCAAGCGGGTCTGGTGCCGATACCTGTGCCCGGTCAGCGGCGTCTTCGCCCTGCTCGCCCGCCTGGCTCCCGTACATTTTCAGGTCGACGAACAACGCTGGATGGACAATGCCCCGCCACGCCTGCCGCCGCCCAACTGCGCGCCCTTGCTCGATATCCGTCGAATGCGAGGCGCCAGTGACTGCCATGCCTGCGGACGCTGCAGCGGACAACGCGGCGCCGTTCAGCTGATCGCCCGCTCCAGCAACCAAGAGATTCTTCACGCTACAGCGCAGACGCTGTCACCGTGGGACGCGCGCTTATTGCTGTTCGGTGTGATCGGCCTGGCCATGGGCGCGTTCCAGTGGACAGTCAGCCCATGGTTCGTCGCCCTCAAACAAACCCTCGCCGAATGGCTGGTCCAGCACGACCAACTCTGGGCATTGCAGGACAACGCGCCCTGGTGGCTGCTCACCCATTACCCACAGCTCAACGACAGCTTCAGTTGGCTCGATGGTTTCAGCATCGTCGTTTATCTGGGTTTGAGCTCGATGGTGTTGGGCACGGCGTTGATGATCCTGCTGCGCCTGACGGCTCGACTGGCGCAAGATCCTGCACTGTATTGGCCCCTGGCGCTGACACTCACGCCCCTGGGTGGTGCGGGATTGTTTCTCGGGCTGTCGGCCACAACGGTGAAATTGCTGCGCTATGAAGGTCTGCTGCTGGAATGGGTACAACCGGCCAGGGCTTGTCTGTTAATGGCCGCGATGGGCTGGAGCCTGTTGCTGGGATGGAAACGGCTTAACCGCGAAGGCCTTTCCCAGGTTCGTCGCTGCGCTGGCAGCACTTGCCTGTTACTCGCAATCGGCTTGGTAGGGTTCGGCTGGTGGTTGCAGTTCTGGGGCTGGTCCTGAGCGCCCTCATCCACAACCACCACCCCGAATTACCTAGACTTTAAAACGCGCCACCGTCTGGTGCAGCGCCCCGGCCATCTGCGCCAAATCATGACCCGCCGTGTGAGTATGCTGGGCACCCAGCAAGACCTGCTCGGACAAGTTGCGAATCCCCATCAGATTGCGATCCACCTCCCGCGCCACCAATGCCTGCTCCTCCGTGGCACTGGCAATCATCATGTTGCGCTCGTTGATCTGCGAGATCGACCGGGTGATCTCATCCAATGCATCACCCGAGCGTTGCGCCACTTCAAGGGTGGCCCGCACCAGGTTGCTGCTGCTTTGCATGGCCGTCACCGCGTGGCCGGTATCGAGGCGAATGTTGCCAATCATCTGCTCGATCTCCTGGGTGGACTCTTGAGTGCGATGCGCCAAGGCGCGCACTTCATCGGCGACCACGGCAAAACCGCGTCCGGCATCACCGGCACGGGCCGCTTCGATGGCCGCGTTGAGGGCCAGCAAATTGGTCTGCTCGGCGATGCTACGAATCACGTCCAGCACCTTACTGATGTCCTGCACCCGGCCCGCCAGTTGCTCGATGCGTTGTGAGGTGTCGGTGACGCCCTCGGCCAGTGCACCGATTGAAACCACGGTTTCCTGAACCTGTTCACGCCCGCGCTGTGCGGTTTGCTCGGATTGCCGCGAGGCCTCGGAGGTGCTGACCGCATTGCGCGCCACTTCATCGACCGCAGCGGTCATCTGGTTCACTGCGGTGGCCGCCTGCTCGATCTCCAGCCCCTGCAATTGCAGGTTGCTGCTGGTCTGGCTGCTGACCGCACTCAGCTCTTCGGAGGAACTGGCCACCTGGTCAACCGAAGTCGCGATGTGCTTGACCATGGCATTCAGACTTTGCTGCATCTGGTGCATGTTCATCATCACGCTGCCGCCGACACTTGAGTTCACGGGCACCTGAATCGTCAGGTCGCCTTGAGCGATCTGACTCAAAAACCGTGCGGCATCATCCGGTTCGCCGCCCAATGGACGGGTCACACTGCGCGTGACGATCACCGCCGCGGCGATAACCAGCGCCACACAGAACAAAAACAACCCGAGCATATTGCGCCGGGCATCGCTGTACAGTTCCTGCGCCGACTGTTCCCGGTCGGCGAATATTTTGCCTTGCAGCGCCATCAACTGATCCAGGCTGCCATAAACCTCGCGCTCGGCCGGCACGACCTTTTGTTTCAGCTGTGTCATGGCGTCATCGAAGGCCCCTTGCCGGATCAACACCTGCACTTGAGTGAACGCCGCCACGTAGGCTTCGCGATTCTTCTTCAGCGCGGCATAAGCGGTTTTGCCCTCGGGCAAATAGAACAACGGCTCAAGCGTTTCGAGTGCCTGGGTGATCCGTTTCTTGGTGGTGTCGATCGACTGCTGAACTTGCTGATTGTCTTTATCGATCAGTAAGTCCCGAGTGTTCCTGGCGTTATCGCGCACGCCGGTGGCAATGACCATGATCGGATCGATCTTCGGCCAGTCCTGCTTGACGATGACTACCGCCTGTTCCTTGAGCGTTGCCAGATCGTGCAACGCGTAAAACGCCATGCCCATCAAAGCCAACGGCGCGATGGCAAAGCCGATGACGATACGTTGTGCTGTGGTTAATTTGGCCATATCAAATGCTCCCCGTTTGATACCTGCCGATTGGCAGCGCATTTGAAAACCTAATGATGGATGTCCCTGCTAAACGTAAAACCTCAGCCTCGGTTACCCCCGTAACACGAAGGCTGGAAACAATTCGCGCATGGCTTCCCATAAGTCAGGAAGCAAGGCTTGTGCCGAAACGCTTGGCAACAGCGGATCGAACATCCGCTCGGTGCGAACCAACTGCACGGCGAAGCGCTTGACGCCGAGTTCGCTCAAGCGCTTGGCGAGGATCAGCAGACGCGCCGGCTCAAACAGATGCCAATGCACGGTGGTGCGGCATTCGTAGTCGACACCGCTGGCCAGCAGATGCTCAAGGCTGCGCCAGTTGGCCGTTCCGCTGCCCTCGACCCGGGTGATCGCCTGGCAGTCTTCGGGCAACGCCTTGACATCGAAACCGACCCAGTCGGCCCCGGCCAGTGCCTTGGCGAACGCTACGGGCTTGATGCCGGCGCTGTGCAAGCCGATGCGAAATCCCATCGCCCGCACCTCATCCATGGCGCCGAGCAAACCGTCCTGCAAGGTGGGCTCTCCGCCACTGAACACCACCGCATCGAGCAGGTCCTGACGCCGTTGCAGAAACGCCAACACCCGCCGCCAATCCACTTCGACTGTGCCACGAGGCGGGATCAACTGCGGGTTATGGCAGTAACGACAACGCCAGGCGCAACCCTGGCAAAACAGCACGCAGGCGAGCTGTCCCGGATAGTCGATAGTGGTCAGGGGCACCATGCCCCCGACCCGAAGCGTTCGACTCATTGGCGCCCGGCCAATGCCGCGCCTTCAGTGAAGTGCACCCGCTCGCGGTGCTCCGACTGTTTGCCCGGATTGAACGCCGACACAGGGCGGTGATAGCCCATTACCCGAGTCCAGACTTCGCAGCGTTGACGTTGAGCCTGGGGCAATGTTTGCGATGCAGTCATGGTGAAGCTCCTTGCAGTTGAGTGGATCGAAATCAATGAACGGTGCCGGGTTTCTGTTCTTGCAGCAGCAGTGCTTCGTCGCACTTGGGGCAGAACTCATGCTCGCCATCGAGGTAGCCGTGCACCGGGCAGATGGAGAACGTCGGGGTCACGGTCAGGTACGGCAGGCGGAAGCGGCCAAGGGCTTTGCGCACCAACTGCTTGCAGGCCTCGGTCGAAGAAATTCGCTCGGCCATGTACAGGTGCAAGACCGTGCCGCCGGTGTATTTGCATTGCAGCTCGTCTTGAAGTTCCAGGGCCTCGAAAGGGTCTTCGGTGTAGCCCACGGGCAGTTGTGAGGAGTTGGTGTAATACGGTGCTTGCACGCTGCCGGCCTGGAGAATGTCGGGGTAGCGCTTGAGGTCTTCCTTGGCGAAGCGGTAGGTCGTGCCCTCGGCCGGCGTCGCTTCCAGGTTGTACATGTGGCCGGTTTCTTCCTGGAATCGCAGCAACGTGGCGCGCACATGATCGAGCATCTTCAGGGCAAACTGCCGGCCGTGCTCGGTGTGCATGCCCTCCTCGTCGCCGGTGAAGTTGCGCAGCATTTCATGCATGCCGTTGAGGCCGATGGTCGAGAAGTGGTTACGCAGGGTTCCGAGGTAGCGCTTGGTATACGGGTACAAACCGGCATCCATGTGGTGCTGAATCACCTTGCGCTTGACCTCCAGGCTCTCCATCGCCAGTTCCATCAGCGCGTCCAGGCGCTGCAGCAAACCGCTGGTATCTCCCTTGAACACATAGCCCAGCCGCGCGCAGTTGATGGTGACGACGCCGAGCGATCCGGTCTGCTCCGCCGAGCCAAACAAGCCGCCGCCCCGCTTGAGCAACTCGCGGACATCCAGCTGCAAACGGCAGCACATCGAGCGCACCTGATTGGGTTGCAGGTCCGAATTGAGGAAGTTCTGGAAATACGGCAGACCGTAACGCGCAGTCATCTCGAACAGGCGGTCGGCGTTTTCACTGTCCCACGGAAAGTCGTGGGTGATGTTGTAGGTCGGGATCGGAAAGGTGAACACCCGCCCTTTCGCATCGCCGGCCTGCATCACCTCGATGTAAGCGCGGTTGAGCAGTTCCATTTCGACTTGCAGGTCGCCATAGGCAAACGGCATTTCCTCACCGCCGATGACGGGTATCTGCTCACGCAAGTCTTGCGGGCACACCCAGTCGAAGGTCAGGTTGGTGAACGGCGTCTGGGTGCCCCAGCGCGAGGGGACGTTGAGGTTGTAGATGAACTCCTGGATCGCCTGGCGCACCTCCTGAAAACTTAGCTGATCCTTGCGCACATAGGGCGCCAGGTAGGTGTCGAACGAGCTGAACGCCTGGGCGCCGGCCCATTCGTTTTGCAGGGTGCCGAGGAAATTCACCATCTGCCCCAGGGCACTGCTCAAGTGCTTCGGCGGACCGGCTTCGACTCGTCCCGGCACACCGTTGAGCCCTTCGTGCAACAGGGTGCGCAGCGACCAGCCCGCGCAGTAACCGGCGAGCATGTCGAGGTCATGCACATGCAAATCCGCCTCGCGGTGGGCCTGGCCGATGGCTTCGCTGTACACCTCGTCCAACCAGTAGTTGGCGGTGACCTTGCCTGACACGTTCAACACCAGACCGCCCAGGGAATAGCCCTGATTGGCGTTGGCCTGGACCCGCCAGTCTTCACGGTCCAGGTATTCGTTCATCGAGGTCGCCACTTCGACCAGGGTCCGGCGGTCGCGGCGCAAGCGCCCGTGCTGTTCGCGGTAGACGATGTAGGCGCGCATGGCGAGGAAGAAACCGGCGTCCATCAACACCCGTTCAACACGGTCCTGGATTTGCTCGACATGGAGTCTTGGCAATCCTTCGAGCCTCGCCAATACCGCCTGAAGCAAGCCTTCAACCTCAACCTCGCCGTACTCCCCCGTCGCCTTGCCGGCGGCGATCAATGCCTGACGGATTTTGTCGGCATCGAAGGCGACCTGACTGCCATCGCGCTTGTGCAAGCGGTTACATCCTACTGCGATCAGCGTGCTCTGCATTTGGCCTCCAGACACTACATATAGACTTAAATAAACTTAAAACCACAAGATGCAGTGAAGGCTACGGACAAAGTGCTGATTCGCAATTGATCGATATCAAGATTTGCCGGCAAAAAAAAACCGCCCTGAGGCGGCAAAGGAAAACTGTTGGTAAGCCAGGGGTAAACACTCTGATCTGAAATCCACCCCTCACCCCAGCCCTCTCCCCAGAGGGGCGAGGGGGAAAGGGAGCAGATCTTTATCGCTTCCAAAACTTGAGTTCAACCTGAAGGCCCAGGTCGCAGAGTTTCGTATATGCAACTCGGTCAGTCCCCTCGCCCCTCTGGGGCGGTCCGACGTTTCGGGAGGGTTAGGGTGAGGGGTGGATTACGGATCAGCACACAGCCCCCGAATCAACCGCCACTCATGTTCATGAAACGCACAATCTGCACCTCCCTGTCGGGACTGAAATCATGCCGCAGCGGTTTACCGCGCAAGGCCTTCTGCACCGCATTGATCACCGGTTGGTCATCCAGCGGATAACGCCTCAGCAATCCACGTAAATCCAGAGCATCGTCCTGTCCCAGACACAGCAACAGCTTCCCTTCAACAGTCATCCGCACCCGATTACAGCTGCCACAAAAGTTGTGACTATTGGGCGAAATAAAACCGATCCGGGTCTCGGGATGGCGTTCCAGACGCACATAACGCGCCGGCCCGCCGCTGTTCTCGGTGCTGTCGAGCAAGCGATGCTGGCTGGCGATCAACGTGCGCACTTCGTCGCTGGAACAGAACGATTCACCCCGGGAACGACCGACGTCGCCCAAGGGCATTTCCTCTATGAAACTGATGTCGATGCGTTGGTCGATGGCGTATTGCACCAACGCCGGGACTTCATCGAAATTGCGTCCTTTCATCACCACGCAGTTGAGCTTGATCCGCTCGAACCCTGCGTCCCGCGCCGCTTCAATGCCGTTGAGCACCTGATCGAGATCGCCGTTACGGGTGATCGCCCGAAACTTCTGGTCGTCCAGGCTATCGAGGCTGATGTTCATCCGCTTGACCCCGGCGTCGACCAACGGCCGGGCCAGACGGCCCAGTTGCGAGCCGTTGCTGGTCATCACCAGTTCGCGCAAACCGGGCAACGCGGCGATGTTGCGGCACAGTTCGACAATGCCCGGACGGATCAGCGGCTCGCCGCCGGTCAGACGGATTTTGCGTACACCCAAGCCAACGAACAGCGTCGCCAAACGCTGCAACTCCTCCAGCGTGAGCACCTGCTGACGCGGCAGGAACGTCATGTTTTTCGCCATGCAATACACACAACGAAAATCACAGCGGTCCGTCACCGACATCCGCAGATAATCGATCTGCCGCCCAAAACCATCCTGCATCACAGCGTTCATCACTTCTCCCGGTTTGCCTCGATGCTCACTGCACCAGCGGTGAGTCGGCGCCCTGCAAGTGGATGCCGCGAATATCCGCCGCACCGATCAGGGTTTGCAGGTATTGCACCAGCGCTTTCTGCCAGACGCCTTGCTGCAACTGCGTGCGGATCGCCGTCGACACCACTTCATAGGGCAACGGCATGCCTTCGATCCGCTGATCGACACTGACCACATGCCAGCCGTAGCGACTTTCCAGCGGTTTGCTGGCCAGACCCGGTGCCAGAGTGAACAACTGACGCTCCAGTTCGGGCACGGTCTGGCCCTTGCTAATTTGTCCCAAAGAACCACCCTGAGCCTTCGACGGGCAGGCCGAATATTTCACGGCCAGCTCGGCGAAACTGCCGGGGAATTCTTCCAGTCGTTGCAGCAGAACTTCCGCCTGATCATGCGCAACGGCGCGCGCCTCGACATCATCCGGCGCGCATTCGAGCAGGATGTGCCGCACTGCCAGCAACGGCGCGCTGTGGAAGCGTCCGCGATTGTTTTCGTAGTAACGAAGGCTGGTTTCCTCATCGCACTGAGGCACGTGCACCTCACGTTCGAGCAGCAAGCGCGTAGCCGCTTCTTCTTCGTTCTCACCGGCGCCGATCTCCAGCGACACACCGAGCTCGGTGATGCGCTGCTGCAACAACTCGCGGATCACCAGCGCCCGGGCGGCCAGGTAGACCGCCTCCTCACGGCTTTCGGCCGGGTGATATTGCAGCTCCTGGGCCATCGCCTCCGGGGTGATCGACACCTCGTTGACGCTGATGATCGGCCACTCCTGTTCACTGCTGGCGATCAACTGCGCCGGGGCGTCATCGGCCCCTGCGGGCTCAACCGGCAGGGCTTCAAACTGCGCCTCTGCGACCGGCGCGATGTCGAGAACGTCCTCGGCTTTTTTTGAAGAACCGCAGCCACCGCTGCCCCCGTTACCACCACCACATCCACATCCACCTGACATGATTGTCTCCTCAGTACTTCTGACGAACGATTTGATAACGACGCCCCAGGTACCAGATCGGTGCGCTGATCATGTGTACGAGACGGGTGAAGGGGAACAGCACAAACAGGGTCAAACCGAGAAACACATGCAACTTGTAGATCAGACTGACCGGCGCGATGGCCGCCGCTGCTTCCACCGGACGCAACAGCACGGTGTTCTGCGCCCAATCGGCGAGCATCACCATCACCGAGCCGTCCATGTGCCCGGTGGACGCGACGATGGTCAGCAGACCGAGCAGCAATTGCGCCAGCAGCACCAGCAGAATCAGGATGTCCGAAGGACTGGAGGTGGCACGGACCCGAGGGTCGCTGAGCCGCCGGTTAACCAGCATCAGCAGGCCGATCAGGCACAACAGACCGAAGAACCCGCCCGAAACCATTGCCAGCAACTGCTTGTTCTCAGTGCTGATCACGTGGTGATAAATCGACGCCGGGGTCAGCAGGCCGACGAAATGCCCCGCCAGCACGAACAACACACCGATGTGGAAGAAGTTGCTCGCCACGCGCATGCCGCGTTGGTTGAGCATCTGGCTCGAACCTGCTTTCCAGGTGTATTGCGACAGGTCGAAGCGGGCCCAACTTCCGATCAGGCAAATCGCCAGGGCTACGTAGGGATAGACCCCGAACAACAACAGGTTCCATTTAGACATTGCCTACCTCCTTGGCTGGCACGGCGGCCAACCCTTCATGCTGAAAATCCACCCAGTGCAACGGCACCGCGCTTTCTTCCCGGGCCTTGCCCGGAGCGCTAGGCAGCGAACTGCAACGGTCCTGCTGTTCGGCCTGGAGGAAGTCCACGGCCTCCTCTTCCCAGATCTTGTCGAGGGCTTCAAGGGAGTCGTCGCGAGGTTCCGCCGCGACCTGCGCCCGCAGGTCGGCGACCGCTTGATGCGGCTCGGCCCCGGCAATTTGCAGCAGCGCCCGGAAGCAGCTGGCATAGGCGCTTTCGCGCTCTTCCAGACGTGCAGCGAGCAAGGCCAGCAAGTGCGAAACATCCGCCAGGCCCTCGCGGGCCTCGATGTCTTCGCGGGTGGAGAGGAACTCCAGGTACAGCGGAATGTAATCGGGCAGCTCTTTGACGCCGATGGCAAAACCGGCTTCTTCGTATTGCGCCATCATGTCGACCATCGCCTGGCCACGGTCGCGGGATTCACCGTGCACATGCTCGAACAACAGCAGCGACAGCGAGCGCCCCCGACCGAACAGCGCACCGTAGTGCTCCTGCCCGTCCATCAGGTCATTGCCGCAGATCAGCTCGAGCAATTCGAACAACGCACCACGCTGCGTCGGGCTGATTTCCCGCGACTGGATGATCGCTTGCTCCAGTTCGTCGCGACCGCTAATCAGCGTCTCGGTCGGGTAATCGAGCAGCAGCGAAATCACTTTGAGAATTTGCATGCTCATTCCTCCCACAACTGGACGGTTTTCAGGATGTCGCGGCGGTTGGCTTTCTTGGCGCCGAACATGTTGGTGTCGGAACTGCCGCTGCAGCCGCTGCCGAAACTGAAGCCGCAACCGGAACGCTCGGCGAAGGCGTCGCTCATGGCGTCTTCACGGTGGGCGCTCGGTACCACGAAACGGTCTTCGTAGTTGGCAATCGCCAGGTAGCGATACATCTCCTCGACCTGGGCCACGCTCAAGCCGACATCCTTCAGTACTTGCAGGTCCTGAACGCCATCGACTTGCTCGGAACGTTTGTAGGCGCGCATCGCCAGCAAGCGTTTAAGCGCACGCTTGACCGGTTTTTCATCGCCCGCCGTCAGCAGGTTGGCCAGGTACTTCAGTGGTATCCGCAGGCTGTCAACATCCGGGATCACCCCGTTCATACCAACGGTGCCGGCAGTGGCAGCGTTCTGGATCGGCGACAGTGGCGGTACGTACCAGACCATCGGCAAAGTGCGGTATTCCGGGTGCAGCGGCAGTGCGAGTTTCCAGTCCACGGCCATTTTGTAGACCGGCGAACGCTGGGCTGAGTCGATCACCGACTGCGGCACACCATCGGCCAGAGCCTGACGAATCACCGCCGGGTCATTCGGGTCGAGGAAGATCTCCAGTTGTTTCTCGTACAGGTCCTGCTCATTGGCAGTGCTCGCCACTTCGCTGATCCGGTCGGCGTCATACAGCAACACACCGAGGTAGCGGATGCGCCCGACGCAGGTTTCTGCGCAAACGGTCGGCATCCCGGCTTCGATACGCGGGTAGCAGAAGATGCATTTCTCGGACTTGCCGCTCTTCCAGTTGAAATAGATCTTCTTGTACGGGCAGCCGCTGATGCACATCCGCCAGCCACGGCATTTCTCCTGGTCAATCAGGACGATGCCGTCTTCTTCACGCTTGTAGATCGCACCGCTCGGGCAAGCCGCTGCGCACGTCGGGTTGAGGCAGTGCTCGCACAGGCGCGGCAAATACATCATGAAGGTGTTTTCGTACTCGCCGTAAATGTCCGCCTGAATCTTGTCGAAGTTCTTGTCCTTGCGGCGCTTGGCGAATTCGGTGCCGAGGATTTCTTCCCAGTTCGGGCCCCACTCGATTTTCTCCATGCGCTTGCCGGAGATCAGCGAACGCGGGCGCGCAGTGGGCTGATGCTCGCCCAGTGGTGCGGTGTGCAGGTGCTGGTAATCGAAGTCGAACGGTTCGTAATAGTCGTCGAGGCTCGGCAGATCCGGGTTGGCGAAAATGTTCGCCAACACGCGGAATTTACCGCCGATGCGCGGGTTGATCGTGCCGTTGGCATTGCGGATCCAGCCGCCCTTCCACTTGTCCTGGTTTTCCCATTCTTTCGGGTAGCCGATGCCGGGTTTCGATTCGACGTTGTTGAACCACGCGTATTCCATGCCTTCGCGGCTGGTCCAGACGTTTTTGCAGGTAATGGAACAGGTGTGGCAACCGATGCATTTGTCCAGGTTCAGAACCATGCCGATTTGTGAGCGAATCTTCATCTCAGTTCTCCTCGATATCGGTCGGCAGTGGACGCGGCAGGTCATCGCCACTTGAACCATCGAGCCAGTCGACTTTGGACATTTTGCGCACCACGACGAATTCATCGCGGTTGCAACCGACCGTGCCGTAATAGTTGAAACCGTAGGCTTGCTGGGCATAGCCGCCGATCATGTGGGTCGGCTTGAGCACGACGCGGGTGACCGAGTTGTGGTGTCCGCCACGGGTCTTGGTGGTTTCCGAACCGGGCACGTTCACGATCCGTTCCTGTGCGTGGTACATCATCACCATGCCGTCCTTGACGCGCTGGCTGACCACCGCCCGGGCGGTCAGTGCGCCGTTGACGTTGAAGCACTCGATCCAGTCGTTGTCCTCGATGCCGGCGCTTTTCGCGTCGTTCTCCGAGAGCCAGACAATTGGCCCGCCACGGCTGAGGGTGAGCATCAGCAGGTTGTCGCTGTAGGTGCTGTGAATGCCCCATTTCTGGTGCGGGGTAATCCAGTTCAGGACGATTTCCTTGTGGCCGTTGCTGCGCTTGCCTTTCACCCCTTCGATGGTGCGGGTGTTGACGGGCGGGCGATAACTCATCAGTTGCTCGCCGAACGCCTGCATCCACGGGTGATCCTGGTAGAACTGCTGGCGACCGGTGATGGTGCGCCATGGAATCCCTTCGTGAACGTTGGTGTAGCCGGCGTTGTAGCTGACGTGATCGTCTTCAAGACCCGACCAGGTCGGGCTGGAAATGATCTTGCGCGGCTGTGCCTGAATGTCGCGGAAACGGATGGCCTCATGGGCCTTGGACAGCGCCAGGTGGCTGTGGTCGATACCGGTGAATTCCGACAGCGCGGCCCAGGCCTTGACGGCGACCTGGCCGTTGGTTTCCGGCGCCAGGGACAGAATCACTTCTGCGGCATCGATGGCCGTGTCGATTTTCGGCCGACCCTGGCTGATACCGGCATCGCCTTCTTTGTGATTGAGTTCACCTAGAAATTTCACTTCGTCTTCGGTGTTCCAGTTGATGCCTTTGCCGCCGTTGCCGTTTTTCTCCAGCAATGGCCCGAGGGACGAGAACTGTTTGTAGATGTTCGGGTAGTCACGCTCCACCACATGCAGGTTCGGTGCGTTCTTGCCCGGCACCGGTGCCACGCCGTCGCTTTTCCAGTCGGTGCCGCCAAACGGTTGGGCCAGTTCGCCGACGCTGTCGTGCATCAACGGGATGGTCACCAGATCCTTCTCAACGCCCAGGTGCCCTTCGGACATGCTGGAAAACGCCTTGGCGATGCCTTTGTAGATTTCCCAGTCGGAACGCGATTCCCACGCCGGGTCGATCGCTGCCGACAACGGGTGAATGAACGGGTGCATGTCCGAGGTGTTCATGTCGTCTTTTTCGTACCAGGTCGCGGTCGGCAACACGATGTCGGAATAGACGCAGGTCGAGGACATGCGGAAGTCCAGCGTAGTGACCAGATCGAGCTTGCCAATGGCGCCCTCGTCCACCCATTCGGCTTCTTCGGGTTTGCAGTCGCCGACCTGGCCGATGTCTTCGTTCATCACACCGTTCTTGGTACCGAGCAGGTACTTGAGCATGTACTCGTGGCCCTTGCCCGAGGAGCCCAGCAGGTTGGAACGCCAGATGAACATGTTGCGCGGGAAGTTGACCGGGCTGTCCGGCTGTTCGCAGGAGAAGCGCAGCGAGCCGTCCTGCAGCGACTTGACCACGTAGTCTTTCGGGTCCATGCCGGCCGCAGCCGCGTCACGGCAAATGTGCAAAGGGTTAGTGTTGAGTTGCGGTGCGCTGGGCAACCAGCCGGCACGTTCGGCGCGGATGTTGTAGTCCAGCGCATGCTCAGGGAATTGCGATTTATCGGCCAGCGGCGAGAGTACGTCGTGCATGCTCATCTTCTCGTGGCGCCACTGCGAACTGTGGGCGTAGAAGAAGCTGGTGCCGTTCATTTGGCGAGGCGGACGGTTCCAGTCCAGGCCGAACGCCAGGGGCAGCCAGCCGCATTGCGGACGGAGTTTTTCCTGACCAACGTAGTGCGCCCAACCGCCACCGGTCTGGCCGACACACCCGCAGAGCATGAGCATGTTGATCAGCCCGCGGTAGTTCATGTCCATGTGGTACCAGTGGTTCATCGCCGCGCCGACGATGATCATCGAGCGACCCTTGGTCTTGTCGGCGTTGTCGGCGAACTCACGGGCAATCTGGATGGCTTTCTCGCGGCTGACGCCGGTGATCTGCTCCTGCCACGCCGGGGTGCCAGGCACGGAAGCGTCGTCGTAATCCTTGGCCACGTTTTCGCCGCCGAGGCCGCGATCGATGGCCAGGTTGGCGGCCGACAGGTCGAACACGGTGGCGACTTTGGCCACGCTGCCGTCCGCCAGCACTACGTTATGCACCGGCACGCGGCGGTATTGCACGGCATCGCCGGCCACGTGCTGGAAGTGCTCGTGGGACTCGCCGGCAAAATACGGGAACGCCACTTCGGCAACGTCATCGCCGATCAGGCTCAGCTTCAGATCGATCTCACGGCCTTCGCCGCCTTCACGGGGCAGGATGTTCCACTTGCCCTTCTCGCCCCAGCGATAACCGATGGAGCCCTGAGGGGACACCAGTTCGCCGCTGACATCGAGGGCGATGGTTTTCCATTCCGGGTTGTTTTCCTGGCCGAGGTTGTCGGTCAGGTCACTGGCGCGCAGGAAGCGGTCCGGCTGGTAACCGGCGCCCGGTGCCTTGTCGACCATTTGCTTGAGCAGCACCAGCACCGGCAAATCGGTGAAGCGCTTGGCGTAGTCGGTGAAATAGGCGCTCGGTTTGTCCAGGTGGAATTCTTTGAAGATCACATGGTTGAACGCCTGGGCCAGCGCCGCATCGGTGCCTTGTTTAGGGTTCAGCCACAGGTCGGTGAGCTTGGCGACTTCCGAGTAGTCCGGGGTGATCGCGACGGTCTTGGTGCCCTTGTAACGGACTTCGGTAAAGAAGTGCGCGTCGGGAGTACGGGTCTGCGGGACGTTGGAGCCCCAGGCAATGATGTAGTTGGAGTTGTACCAGTCGGCCGATTCCGGCACGTCGGTCTGCTCGCCCCAGACCATCGGCGAGGCCGGTGGCAAGTCGCAGTACCAGTCGTAGAAACTCAGGCAGGCGCCACCGATCAGCGACAGGTAACGCGAACCTGCGGCATAGCTGACCATCGACATCGCCGGAATCGGCGAGAAGCCGACGATCCGGTCAGGACCGTACTGTTTGATGGTGTAGACGTTGGCAGCAGCGATGATCTCGTTGACTTCCTCCCAGTTGGAACGAATGAAGCCACCCATGCCGCGCTTGCTTTTATAGGAGTCGGCCTTGGCCTTGTCCTCGACGATGCTGGCCCAGGCCTCGACCGGCGCCATGGTTTGTCGCGCATCGCGCCAGAGCTTGAGCAACGGCTTGCGGATTTTCGGGTACTTGAGTCGGTTGGCGCTGTAGATGTACCAGCTGTAACTGGCACCACGCGGGCAGCCACGGGGCTCATGGTTGGGCAGATCGTTACGGGTACGCGGGTAGTCGGTCTGCTGGGTTTCCCAGGTGATCAGGCCGTTCTTGACGTAGATCTTCCACGAGCAAGAGCCGGTGCAGTTCACCCCGTGGGTGGAACGCACGATCTTGTCGTACTGCCAGCGCGAACGGTAGACGTTCTCCCAGTCGCGAGACTCTTTGCGGGTCTCGCCATGACCGTCGGAAAACTCGTTTTGCTTGCGATTGAAAAACCGCAATTGATCCAGTAAATGACTCACGGTGTAGTCCTCTCAGGCTTTGTCGCGGAGTCTGTGCCCCGCCCACGCAATGGTTGGATTCGGCTCGATTCAGCAGGGTGTCGCGGCACCTTTGCGCGCGTACCACCACCACGTCACCACGATGCAGCTCAGGTAAAAGCCGACGAACATGTAGAAGGCCATCTCCGGGCCGCCGGTCAGGGCCATCGAAGAGCCGAAGGATTTTGGAATGAAGAACGCACCGAAGGCGCCCATGGCCGAACTGAAGCCCAGGACCGCAGCGGACTCTTTGCCGGCATTCTTCAGCGCTTGTTCGCGCACGGCGGGTGGTTTTCCGGCCGAGGATTTTTCGTGCTGGGTGCGGAAGATCACGGGGATCATGCGAAAGGTGGAGCCGTTGCCGATGCCCGTGGTAATGAACAGCAGCATGAACATGCCGAGATAGCCGTAGAAGTTGCCGGGTAAACCGTTCTGCGGCAGGAAGTGCATGACGCCGAAGACCATCACGATCATCGCCACGAAGTTCCACAAGGTCACTTTCGCGCCGCCGAGCTTGTCCGCCAGCCAGCCGCCCAATGGGCGTACCAGCGCACCGACCAACGGGCCGAGGAAGGCGAATTTCAACGCGATGACATCAGGGAACGAGGTTTTGATCAGCAGCGGAAACGCGGCGGAGAAACCGATGAACGAACCGAAGGTCGCCAGGTACAACCAGCACATCAGCCAGTTGTGTTTGCGTTTGAAGATGACCGCTTGCTCGCTGAAGGAAGCGCGGGCACTGGACAGGTCATTCATGCCGAACCAGGCCAGCACAGTCACCAGGACAATGAACGGCACCCAGATGAAGCCGGCGTTCTGCAACCACAACTGGCCGCCATCCGGCAACGCTTGCGGCGAGCCGCCCATGAAACCGAACACACCGAAGGTAATCACCAGCGGTACACAGAACTGCATCACCGAGACGCCCAGGTTACCCAGCCCGGCGTTGAGGCCAAGGGCCGTGCCCTGCTGCGACTTGGGATAGAAGAAGCTGATGTTGGACATGCTCGAGGCAAAGTTGCCGCCACCGAAACCGCAGAGCAAGGCAATCAACACGAACACGCTGTACGAGGTGCTCGGGTCCTGCACGGCGAAGCCCATCCAGATCGAGGGCAGCAACAGCGACGCGGTGCTCAGGGCGGTCCAGCGACGGCCGCCGAAGATCGGCACCATAAAGGAATAGAAGACGCGCAACGTCGCCCCGGACAGCCCCGGCAACGCTGCCAGCCAGAACAGCTGGTCGGTGGTGAAGCTGAAACCGATGGCGTTCAAACGCACGATCACCGTGCTCCAGACCATCCACACCGCAAAGGCCAGCAGCAGCGCGGGAATGGAAATCCACAAGTTGCGCGTGGCGGTCTGTTTGCCGCTACTTCCCCAGAATGCTGGGTCCTCGGGGCGCCAGTCATGAATGACCGGGCCTTTGTCAGGCTTTTGCAGAACGGACATGTTCTTCTCCTAGGGCAATGCTCGAAATCGGGGACGGGGTCAGCAGCGGCGCTTTACCCAGCACCGGGCTTTTGCGTATCTCGCTGAAGTACATCCAGGTGAGGGAGACCCAGACCACGCCGTACATCAACATGAAGCAGGAAGAGCGCACGCCGGTGAGGTCCACCAGGGCGCCGAACAGGATCGGCAACACGAAACCGCCCAGGCCACCGGCGAGGCCGACGATGCCGGACACCGCACCCATGTTTTTCGGATAGTCGTTGGCGATATATTTGAAGACCGAGGCCTTGCCGAACGCGAAGGCGATGCCCATGACGAACAGCAGCACGGTGAACAGCGCGGGATTGAGGCCGATGTGGAAATCCACCGGGCCGTTGATCGTTTGCACTTGCAGTTGGGTCTGGGGATACGAGAGCAGGAACAGGCAGATCCAGCTGACCCACAACACCCACCAGGTCACGCTTTGCGCACCCCAGCGATCCGACATCCAGCCACCGACGGCACGCAGCACGCCACCGGGCAGGGAAAAACAGGCCGCCAGCAGCGCCGCGCTTTGCAGGCTGAAACCGTATTCCTGCACGTAGTACTTGGTCATCCACAGCGCGAGGGCGACATAACCACCGAAGACGATCGAGTAGTACTGGCAATAGCGCCACACCGCCGGGTCCTTCAGCGAGCTCAATTGCTCACGCAACGAGGCGCCGGTGACACTGCGGTGGTCCTTGTTTTCAGCGCTGAGGAACCAGAACAACAGCGCAGTAATAAAGAGGATCGCGCTGAAGACTTTCGGCACCAGCTGCCAGCTGCCGGCAGCGATCAGTGCCGGGGCGAGAAACTTGGTCACCGCGGCCCCGGCGTTACCGGCGCCGAAGATGCCCATCGCGAAGCCCTGATTCTCTTTGTCGAACCATTTGGCGACGTAGGCAATCCCGACCGAGAACGAACCGCCGGCCAGGCCGACGAACAAGCCCAGCACCAGGAACTGCCAGTAGGCGGTGGCGTGACTGATCAGGTAGAGCGGCGCCACGCAGGCCAGCATCAGCAGGAAGAACACGCTGCGCCCGCCAAAGCGGTCGGTCAGCAGCCCCAGCGGCAACCGCACCAGCGAGCCGGTCAGGACCGGGGTCGCGGCCAGCAGGCCGAACTGGGTTTCGTTGAGCTGGAGAAGGTCCTTGATCGGTACACCGAGCACGGCAAACATCATCCAGACCATGAAACAGACAGTGAAGGCCAGCGTGCTCATGCCCAGCACCAAGCCTTGTCGTACACGCGGTGGGTTCACAAATGCTCTCCAATCAATTAGCCATGGCGGCAGACTAGAGAGGCCAACCCCGCAAAAACTTGATCCATGTCAACGAAGCCCATGTGGGCATAGGCCTATGCTTGTGCGGTCTACCTCTAAGGAGGTAGTACAGGAAAACCCTAAAACCGTTGATTTATCAGCGCCTTAAGGTTTTCCACCAAGGTTTTTGCTGACAAGGATCAGTCGACAACTCTTTAGAGGTAGCGCGCCCTGGATCGGCGGCAAAACCCATCCTGGAGCTGCACATGCTCGGTTTTCCTGATTTTTTCCCGGACCTGCGCCGATGATCCGCTGGTTGCGCAGCTCCCTGCCCGCTCGCGCCGGGCTGGCGGTGATCCTGATCGCCGTGCTCGCCCTCGCCAGTTCGTTGAGCGCTGGACTGATCGCCTGGTTCAGCCAGGGCGATGCGGCCGCCATCAACACCGCAGGCTCGGTGCGCATGGAGACTTACCACCTGAGCTGGAAACTGGCCGCGGGTGCAACCGGCGAAGAAATCATCGCCATCAGCGACAGCCTGCAAACCCGCCTCAACAGCCAGTCACTCAAGGCGGTGCTGGAAGATGGCCCGACCGCGGCCCTGCAAATCAGCTACGGGAAAATCCAGCAAAACTGGAATGAGGATTTGCGCCCGGCACTGGAGCGCGGCGATGCCGCCTATTTTCAGGTCCAGGCCCTGCCCTTCATTGAACAACTGAACCAGTTCGTCAACCTGTTGCAGCGCCAAAGCGAACAGAAGCAAGGCTGGCAACAGGTGATCCAGGGCCTGGCCTTGTTCACCACCCTGTTCGTCCTGCTGGTTGGGCTCTACGAATTGCAGTACGGGGTCGTCATGCCCCTGAAAGAGTTGGTGGACGCGACCCAGCGCTTCCGTCGCGGCGATTTCAAGGTGCGGGTCAACCATCAGTCCCAGGACGAACTGGGCCAGTTGGCCATGAGCTTCAACGCCATGGCCGAGACGATCGAAGACTCGCATCGCACCCTTGAGAGTCAGGTCCAGCAAAAAACCCTGAACCTGCAACAAGCCAATGCCGCCCTCGAGTTGCTGTACCAAAGCAGCCGAAGCCTGGCCACACGCCTGGCCAATGCCGAAGGGCTGGATGAGTTGATTCGACGCTTCCAGCAACGCCTGCCCGGCTTGCGCCTGTCGCTGTGCCTGCAAGGACAAATGCAGGCACCGGCCCAGCAGTTGCTCGCCCTGCATGGCGCGAACATCCGCGAAGTCTGCGCCAGCAGCGATTGCGCCACGTGTCAGAAGCACCATAAAGCCAGTCCGCAAACCTTCAGCATCAGCAACCAAGGCAGTGAACTGGGTGAACTCAAGGCGCATTTTGTCGACGGACATCCAACCCAAGCCTGGGAAACCCAACTGATCCAGGCCCTGGCCAACCTGATCGGCACCTCGCTCTCGCTCAAGCGTCAACGGGAACAGGATCATCGCCTGCTGCTGCTCGACGAACGCACGATCATTGCCCGCGAGCTGCACGACTCACTGGCCCAGGCCCTGTCCTACATGAAGCTGCAAGTCAGCCGCCTGCAGACCCTGATGCGCCGTGGCGAACCGGTCGAAACCCTGGAAAACGTCACCGCCGAACTGCGCGAGGGACTGAACAATGCCTACCGCCAGTTACGCGAGTTGCTGACCACCTTTCGCTTGCAGATTCACGATGCGGGACTGGTACAGGAACTCAAGGACACCGCCGAGGAGTTCTCCCGTCGCGGCGAATTCCAGGTGCACCTGCACGTCGATGCGCTGGCCTTTCAATTATCGGCCAGCGAGCAAATCCACATCTTGCAGATCACCCGCGAAGCGCTCTCCAACTGCCTGCGCCACGCCCATGCGCAAAACGCCTGGCTGCAACTGCGTCAGGACGGTGAGACCGTCAGGCTCATCGTCGAAGACGACGGGCGCGGCTTCAGCGGCAACGTCGACCAACGCGAACACCACGGCCTGAAAATCATGGATGAGCGGGCCCGCAGCTTGCGCGGTCAACTCGAAATAGTCTCCAGGGAGCCACAAGGCACCCGCGTCCAAATGGAATTCCAACCGGAGTTTCTCGGGCAGCAAACAGAAGGTAGCGTCACATGAACCCCTCCCTGCAACACACCATCCTATTGGTCGACGACCACCCGATGATGCGTCACGGCATCCGCCAGATGCTCGAACTCGAAGATGATTTCCTGATCGTCGGTGAAGCCAACAACGGTGAAGAAGCACTCAGTCTGATCGAACCGCTGCAACCGGACCTGGTGTTGCTCGATAACAACATGCCGCTAATGAATGGCATTGAAACCCTGCGCCAGTTACGAGCGATGCACTACACCGGCAAGGTGCTGCTGTTCACGGTCTCGGATGCCGAAGACGATATTCGCGACGCACTGCGTCTGGATGCCGACGGCTACCTGCTCAAGGACATGGAGCCCGAACTGTTGATTCAGTACATCCGCAATGCCTTGAACGGCGAATTGGTGATCAGCCCGGGGCTGACCCAAGTCATGGCCCAGGCACTGCGCTCACCGCAGCGCCAGACTGTGGTGGAACTGACCGAGCGTGAACGTCAGGTGCTGAAAACCATCGCCAGCGGCTTCAGCAACAAAGTCATCGGGCACAAGCTGGGCATCACCGAAGGCACGGTCAAGGTTCACGTGAAAAACCTGCTGCACAAACTCGGCTTGCGCTCGCGGGTAGAGGCGGCGGTGTGGGCCATGGAGCATCTGCGCAATGCCGGCTGACGGGCATGCCTCTTTGGAGGTAAGCCGGCAGAGGCATAGGTCATCCGGCCGGCGCTCTCTACTATGAGCGCCAGCGGAGGTACGCCATGCTGACCCACCCTTCCATCGTTTTAACGTTGCGTCGTCACCATCTGTTCAGCCAGTTGCCGGAGAAAATCTTCGAGGAAGTCTGCGGCCTGGCGATGCTCAAGCGCCTGGCCTGTCACAGCACACTCATGCACCAAGGGGATCCGGCCAAGCGCTTTTTCCTGCTGGTCAGCGGCCAGATCAAGTTGTACCGGCTTACCGGCGAAGGCCAGGAAAACCTGGTGGAAATCATTCAGCCCGGCCAGACGTTTGCCGAAGCCTTGCTGTTCAGCCAGGCCCGCCTCTACCCTGTGAGCGCCACGGCGCTGAAGGACAGCGTGCTGGTGAGTATCGAGGGCAGCCATTACCGCAACGCCCTCGAAGACCAGCCGAAAGTTTGCCTGGCGATCCTGGCGAGCATGAGTGTGCATTTGCACCTGCGTCTGCGCGACATCGACACCTTGACCATGGCCAGTGCGAGTCGGCGGGTGATCAATTTCCTGTTCCAGGAACGCAACCCGGTCAGCGGTTTGATTGTTTTGCAGGTGTCCAAACGCCTGGTCGCCTCGAAGTTGGGTATCCAGCCAGAAACCTTTTCGCGGATCTTGCACCGCCTGGTGGACAGCGGCCTCATCGCCATGGAACGACGCAACATCAGCATCCTCGCCGAAGAGGATCTCGCGGCGTTCCAATAGACGGAATTGACCGCCGTCAATGCGCAACGCCACCGGCGCTGCACACTGAAGAAGTCCATCCATGGAGAGCGCTCATGCCCCGTTCAACCTTGCCCTTGATTTACTCCTGCTCAGGCTGCTCCAACGTCGCCCAACTGGCCAATACCCTGGCTGTGCGGCTCGATCGCAGCGGCCTGGCGGAAATGTCCTGCATCGTCGGGGTCGGCGGGCATGTGGCGGCGCTGGTTAACAAGGCACGCTCGGGGCGGCGGATTTTTGCGCTGGATGGTTGCCCGTTGCAATGCGTTGAAAACTGCTTGAAGCAGCATGGTCTGCACGCGGATGTGCATTTGATTCTTAGCCATTACGGGTTGCGCAAGCGCTATGGCGAGGACTGCACGGAGGCTCAGGGGGATGAGTTGTTTGAAGGGATCAAGCAGTTGATTGCCAGTGATGCTCGGCAGCATGAAAGCCGCCAGGAAACGATGGCCTGAGGGCTAACGAAAATCCGATGTGGGAGCGGCGGTGCGGCGATCCGGCTTGCTCGCGAAGACTGACCGCTGACCGCTGACCGCTGACCTATGATTTTGGTCGGGGTACATATCCATTTCTGCGGTAACGGCTGCTATTGGTTTCGCTTTTACAGCGAGTCACTTTGGAAAAGCGCCAAAGTAACCAAAGCGCTTTTGCCCCTCCATTCGGTGCCTCGCCTAGGCTCGGCATGTCCTCACTCCGGCATTGCTCCGGGGGCCCGCCGCCATCGGCCATCCATGGCCGGGGGCGGCTACCGCGGCATCCTTGCCGCGGTGCCCCCTGCGCAACGCCTGCGTTCGGCCTCTGGGAAAGGGGCAA
>NZ_JAGYGJ010000040.1:0-59324 GCF_019947405.1 Pseudomonas sp. GL-B-26
ACCACCGACTGAACCGGCAGGAGTTTCATAAGGGCCGCCACGACCACCACCCAGCCGATCGTTGATCAGCAATCCGGAGCGGGCGTAGCCGTTGAAGCTGAACCCATCAGTGAGGTGTCCGCTGCTGTCCTGCTTTTCCATGCTTTGCTGACGGGCTTCGAGTTTTGCCAGTCGAGTGTCCAACGTGGGTGCCGAGGTAGGTGCCGAAGTGGCTGTCGCAGTGGACGCCGCCGGCTGCAAGGCGGGAGTAGCCAGTTTGATTTGCTGCAATTCTCTCGCAAGTGTCTGGGTTTGCTGTTCAGCTGCCGCTGCACGTTTTTCGGCGGCGCTGGCACGGGCTTCAAACGCGGCCATGCGCTCTTCCAGAGTCGCCGCCTGAGAGGTCGCCGCCGAGGTGCCGAGCATGCCTGCGAGTAGCCAGCTTGATGCTTTCTGCATGGGGATTTCCTGTTTTGTTTTTATTGTCTTGTTGTCGTGATCGGCCTTTTTTTTTGTGAGCTATGGATTACCAAAGTCCACAAAAAAAAAGATGCCTCATCGCAAATACGCTGCTACATTGGCGTTGTTAACGTTAACGCTAAAAAATACAAAAATAAAGAGGGCTTTATGAAACAACTGAAATCGCTTCTTCCAGCCGCGTTACTCACCCTGTGTGCCGGGCTTCCATCCCTCTCAACCGCAGCCGATTTGACGATCTCCTGCGGCGCGGTGGGTGCAGAGTTGCAACTCTGCAAAGAGGCGGTTGAGGCGTGGTCAAAACAGACCGGCAACCACGTCGAAGTGGTTTCCACGCCTAACTCGGCGACCGAGCGGTTGTCGTTCTACCAACAGATTCTCAGTGCACAGTCCAGCGACATCGACGTCATTCAAATCGACATGGTATGGCCAGGGATGCTGGCCAAACACCTGATGGATTTGCGCGAGATGCTTCCCGCCAACGCGACCCAGGGTTACTTCCAGGCCCAGGTGGATAACGCCACGGTGAATGGACAGTTGGTGATGATGCCGTGGTACACGGACTCGGGCCTGTTGTATTACCGCAAGGACTTGCTCGAGAAGTACAACAAGCAGATTCCCCAGACCTGGGAGGAAATGACCGCTACCGCCCGGGATGTTCAACAGGGCGAACGCAACGCCGGGAATCCCAATGCCTGGGGTTACATCTTTCAGGGGCGCGCCTACGAGGGCCTGACGTGTAATGCGCTGGAGTGGATCAGCAGTCAACCGCAAGGCGGACTGGTCAATCCACAAGGCGACATCGTGGTCAACAGCCAGGCCTCAAGAACGGCGTTGACCCTGGCGAAAAGCTGGGTAGGAGACATCTCCCCGCGTGGCGTACTCAACTACACCGAGGAAGAAGGACGTGGCGTATTCCAGTCGGGCAATGCGTTGTTCATGCGCAACTGGCCGTATGTCTGGGCCTTGGTGCAAGGCAAGGACAGTATCGTAAAAGACAAGGTCGGCGTCGCCCCCCTGCCCCAAGGCGGCACCACCGGCACCCATGCAGCCACTCTCGGCGGGTGGGGTCTGGCGGTATCGCGTTACAGCGCCCATCCAAAACTTGCCGCAGAGTTGGTGAGCTACCTGAGCAGTGCCCAACAACAGAAACACCGGGCTCTTGTCGGCGCCTATAACCCGGTGATCGAGTCGCTGTATCAAGACCCCGAATTGCTCGCGGCCATGCCTTATTACAGTCAACTGCACAGCATTTTCAACGATGGGGTCATGCGCCCCGCTGCCATAACCGCCGATCGCTATCCACGCGTTTCCAATGCGTTCTTCGATCGAGTGCATGGCGTGCTGGCGGGCGAGTTGCCTGTCGATCAGGCGCTGGCCGAACTGGAAAGCGAACTCACGCGCATCAAACGCCGGAACTGGTAAGCCAAAGGAAGGAAATCACCATGTCTGTCTCTGCTACCCATACCCCCTGTGATGAGCTCCTGCTCACCAGGGAAACGCCCGTACAACGTCGCCGAGTACGCGCCGCCTGGCTGTTTCTGGCACCGATGTTGCTCTGTCTGGCCCTGGTGGCAGCCTGGCCGCTACTGCGCACATTCTGGTTCAGCCTGACCGACGCCAACCTGGCGGACACCGGTGGCGGAACCTTCATTGGCTTGAGCAATTACCTGTTCCACAACGGTTCCACCTGGTCGGGCATCCTGGTTGATCCTCAATGGTGGAACGCGGTGCGCAACACCTTGCATTTCACCGTGGTGTCGGTGGGACTGGAAGTCGTACTGGGACTGATGGTGGCGTTGCTGCTGAACATCAAGTTCATCGGACGTTCTCTGGTGCGTGCGTTGATTCTGATTCCCTGGGCGATTCCGACCATTGTCTCGGCGAAGATCTGGTCATGGATGCTTAACGACCAGTTCGGCATCATCAACCACCTGATGCTGAGCCTCGGCCTGATTGACGCCCCCCTGGCCTGGACAGCAGATGCAGACCTGTCGATGTGGGCGGTGATCATTGTCGACGTCTGGAAGACCGTACCCTTTGTCGCGCTGTTGACGCTGGCGGCCTTGCAGATGTTGCCGAGCGATTGCTACGAAGCCGCCAGGGTCGATGGCATTCACCCGCTGAGGGTGTTCTGGCGTGTCACCCTTCCCCTGCTGATGCCCGCCTTGCTGGTGGCGGCGATCTTCCGAATCCTCGACTCGCTGCGGGTATTCGACGTGATTTATGTGCTGACCTCGAACTCATCGAGCACCATGAGCATGTCGGTGTATGCCCGCCAGTACCTGGTGGAGTTCCAGGACGTCGGTTACGGCAGCGCGGCTTCGACGCTGCTGTTTCTGGTGGTTGCGGTGATCGCCATGCTTTATCTCTACCTCGGACGCCGTCAACTGGAGGTCCGCTCATGAGCCCGCGCCTGCTGAAAAAAGCACTGTTGCGCCTCGGGTTCTGGTGCCTGATCGGGGTGTTGCTGCTGTATGCGGTCTTCCCTTTCTACTATGCCATCGTGACGTCGCTGAAACCGTCCAGCGCCTTGTTCGAGGTGAGCTACTGGATCGAAAACCCCGACTTCTCCAATTACGCGGCGGTACTCAGCCAAGCCTCATTCCTGCGGGCGATCGGCAACTCGCTGGTGGTTGCGCTTAGCGTGGTGACGCTGGCGCTGTTCCTCAGCCTGACCGCCGCCTATGCCTTGGGCCGGGTGAAGTTCCGTGGGCGTGGCACGGTGTTGATGATGGTCCTTGGCGTGTCGATGTTTCCTCAAGTCGCGGTGCTGTCGGGGTTGTTCGAAGTGATCCGCGCGCTGGGCCTGTACAACACGTCCTGGGCGTTGATCCTGAGCTACACGATTTTCACCCTGCCCTTCACCGTCTGGGTGCTGACCACGTTCATGGGACAACTGCCCCATGAACTGGAAGAAGCGGCAATCATGGATGGCGCCTCGCCCTGGGTCACGCTGACCCGCGTGCTGTTGCCGCTGCTCTGGCCCGCACTGGTCACCACTGGCTTGTTGGCCTTCATCGCCGCGTGGAACGAGTTCCTGTTTGCCCTGACCTTCACCCTCACCGACACGCAACGCACGGTGCCGGTCGCCATCGCCTTGATTTCCGGCGGGAGTCCTCATGAGCTGCCTTGGGGGCTGTTGATGGCCGCATCGGTGGTGGTCACCGTCCCACTGGTGATTCTGGTGCTGATCTTCCAGCGCCGAATCGTTTCCGGTCTCACTGCCGGCGCGTTAAAGGGTTGATGCCCAACAACTATAAGGAACAGCATCGTGATCAAATTGAAGCTGGACAACGTGAACAAACAATTGGGCGGCATGCGGATTCTTCGCGACGTCAGCCTGGAAATCGCGGCGGGTGAATTCGTGGTGTTCGTCGGCCCTTCGGGCTGCGGAAAATCGACCCTGCTGCGACTGATCGCGGGACTGGATTCGATCTGCGCCGGCCACCTGCTGATCGACGGAAAACGGGTCAACGACCTGGAACCACGCGAGCGTGGTGTCGGCATGGTGTTTCAGTCCTATGCGCTATACCCGCACATGAGCGTCTACGACAACATCAGTTTTGGTCTCAAACTGGCCAAGACTGAAAAGACCAGCCTGCGCGAGCGCGTGCTGAAAACGGCGAAAATCCTGCAGTTGGACAAGCTGTTGCAACGCAAGCCAAAGGAACTGTCCGGCGGGCAGCGTCAGCGTGTGGCCATGGGCAGGGCCATGGCGCGGGAACCGGACATTTTGTTGTTCGATGAGCCGCTTTCCAACCTGGATGCCTCCTTGCGCGTGCAGATGCGCAACGAAATCGCCCGGCTGCATGCCCGACTGGGCTCGACCATGATTTACGTCACCCACGATCAGGTTGAAGCGATGACCCTGGCCGACAAAATTGTCGTGCTCAATGGTGGCCACGTAGAGCAGGTCGGCTCACCGCGTGAACTCTATGAGCGCCCGGCCAGCCGCTTTGTCGCTGGCTTTCTCGGTTCGCCCCGCATGAATTTTCTGCCGGCGCGCCTGCAGACACCAGGCGAAACCAGCCTGGTCGATACCCTGGTATGGGGTATCACGCCCCTGCCCTTCGACAGCTCGAACCTGGCGGCAGGCACGCTGCTAAGCCTGGGGATTCGCCCGGAGCACCTGTCGCTCAAAACGGCGGATGGAACCGCCGGCGTCGTCGTGACCGCGGTCGAATACCTGGGCAGCGAAACCTATGTGCACCTCGATACCGGTCAGGACGAGCCACTGCTCTGTCGTTGCGAAGTCAGCGCCGGCTGGCAGGCAGGCGATCGGGTTGAGCTGCAACTGGACATCGACAACCTGCACCTGTTCGACGCCGATGGCACGGCCTTGAAGCACCAATCCATTGAAACCCTGCCCGATGGCGTTCCTCTGCGCTCGGCACGAGCAGGCGCCCTATAACCTTGTACTTGAATACCATGAGCGATCCAAATGTCTTGCACCCTTGAGCTTGCGCAACATGCACTGAGTGATGGCCTGTCGCGTGTCATCCACGATTACCGACCCGGTTATCATCTGGCCCCCCCGGCAGGCTGGATGAACGATCCCAATGGAGTGGTGTACTTTCGTGGCGAGTACCACGTGTTCTATCAACACCACCCCTTCGACGCGAAATGGGGTCCGATGTATTGGGGGCATGCCAAGAGTGCCGATCTGGTTTATTGGCAGCATCTGCCCATGGCACTGGCGCCCGGCGACGATTTCGACCGCGACGGTTGTTTTTCCGGTAGCGCCGTGGTGTGTGGCGATACCCTGGCACTGATCTACACCGGGCACACCTGGCTCGGGGAGGTAGGTGACGACAGCTCGATCCGTCAAGTCCAGTGCCTGGCCACCAGTACCGACGGCATACGGTTCGTCAAGCATGGCGCCGTCATCGACACCGCGCCGCAAGACACGATCATGCACTTTCGTGACCCCAAGGTATGGCAAGAGGATGACTATTGGTACCTGATTGCCGGCGCACGTCTGGGCGATGTGCCGTTGCTCCCGCTGTACCGTTCCACGGATCTGCACGCCTGGGAGTTCCTCGACTATGTGTCCAGCGGCAGCGAGGGCGATGGCTATATGTGGGAGTGTCCGGATCTGTTCCGACTGAACGGGCGCGATGTATTGCTGTACTCGCCCCAGGGCATGCAACCCGAGGGTTACGACCGGCTCAACAAGTACCATACCGGTTATCGAGTGGGTCACCTTGACAGCGAATGGCACTTCACCGGCGGGCCCTTCATCGAACTGGATAATGGCCACGATTTCTATGCCGCGCAAACGCTGCTGGCCGCCGATGGCCGGCGCCTGGTATGGGCTTGGCTCGACATCTGGGATAGCCTGATGCCCAGCCAGGCCCATCACTGGTGCGGCATGCTCAGTTTGCCGCGCGAACTGGAACTGCACGCCGATCGCCTTTGCGTATACCCGGCACGAGAGCTCACCGCGCTACGCAAGGCGCCATTGCCGAGCACACCCTGGTGGGATGAATCCGGAACCCGGTGGGTATCGGCAGTGAATGGCGACATGCTGGAAATCCATGTGCATCTGGATTTGCTCGGCTGCACCGACGGCCACCTGGGCATTGCCTTGCGCTGCAGCGACGATGGCCATGAAGAAACCCTGCTTTACTACGACGCATCGCTGCAGCGTCTGGTGCTGGACCGCAGCCGCTCGGGTGCGCAAGTCATCGGTCAGCGCAGCGTGGCGATAGACCCGACCCAAAAGCGACTGGAGTTGCGCGTATTTCTCGATCGCTCGTCCATCGAGGTGTTCGACGAAAACGGCCGCTTCACTATCAGCAGTCGCCTCTATCCAAAGCTCGACAGTCTGGGCGTGAAGCTGTTTGCCAGCGGGAATGGCGGACGTGTCTCGATTCCCAAGGCATGGCCTCTAGCCTCGGGATGGCTATGAGCAGCATCATTCGAGTCGCAAGAAATCAGGGCCCTGTGTCATGATCCTGCGTTAACCTGACCGGCCTCGCCTCGCATTAACTTCAGTGAAAGGGTTACTCCCAGTGGTGCTGAAAACATGACTGAACGTTATATTTACAGCACCACCGTCGAGGTCGAGCGAGATGACCAAAAGAGGGCAAATATTGACAAAAAGGTCCATTTTATCGAAAGCAAGCAGGCTAGTAAGGTCTCGTAAGGCGAATGCAGCACGAACGCGACCACCGCGTAACGCTACTGAAGTTCACCCGAAATAAGAACGCAAGATTGGTAAGGTCATGCTGTGCCTTGCCTATCTGGCTACCGAATGAATTGTCCGCTGCCCATAGTCGTCACCATGACTCACGCTCAACGAGCGGGCATGTAACCCTGTGAATAGTGGGTTCATCCCGGCTTTCAATCACATGCTGGGCCGCGCGACGGCCCATCTCGTAGTACGGCAGCTGCACAGTACTCAGCGGTGGATAGAACAACTCGGCAACGCCAATCATGTTGTCGTAACCAAGGACAGCAACATCGACTGGAATGCGCAGGCCTCGACCGAGCAGGTATTGATAAGCAACCAGGGCGATACGGTCGTTGCCACAAATAAGCAAGTCAAAAACCGGCTTGCCCTTTGAGCCGCGCAATTGCTGCTCCAGAGCTACAACCGTTTCCCCATAGGCGTCATCGGTGGACAGACTGTACTGGGGAACATCGACCGCGGACAAGCCGGCCTCTGTAAGGGCGCGAACCAATCCCTCTTGGCGCTGCTCCCAGGCCAAGTTGCTTTGAGGCAGGTTGATGCACAGCGGTAGCCGGTAGCCTCGATTCAACACCTGTCGTACGGCCTGATACTGACCTTCTGCGTCGTCGGGTATGTAACAGGCCACGCCGGGTTCTGAACTGATGCAATTGCTCAGCACCAGAGGCAGGCTGCGCAGTACCTGGGGAATCTCGACTATGCGTAACTGCATGGTACTGAAAATGATTCCGTCGGGCTGATACGACAGCATCAGGTCGATGATTCGCGGGCTAGGGGGGGTTTCGAATACGTTGATGATAAAGATATTCCAACCATTTTCCCGTGCAGTGCGCTCTAACGAGAGCTGCATATCCACGGCAAATGGAGTGGTTGCGGTATCTAGCGCGAAGACGCCAATGGTCTTTCCACAGGAATGACCGCCACGAATCTTGCGCGCAGAAAGATTGGGGACGTAGCCCAACGTCTCGATCGCTTGACGAATTTTCGTCAGGGTTTTCCGATGAACCTTTTCCGGGGTATTGAGAGCTCTGGACACGGTCATGAAGGAAACCCCCGCCATCCTTGCGACATCTTTAACCGAAGCCATTAGTGGGTTCCATTGATTGTCTGGCGGGCATCATGTCATGCCAGACAAAAGCATGCCAACACGATGCCGGCAGCTGACGGCGCGAATAGCATGTCCGAGGGGCGATCGTCTATGGCGACTATTTGTCGCTGTTCGACGCTCACCCAAAAGTCTTTGCTTACTAGCGCGAACTAGACGCCAAACGCATCGTCGTAATCAACAATTTTTCCACGGAGCCGGTCGAGCTTTATCTACCGGCTGATTATAGTGACTTTGAGGGCGAGGGTCTCCGTGAGCGACTACGAACTACGTAATTTTCTAGAAAAGCAACTCTCACTGCAGCCATACGAGTCCTTCGCCATCGCACGGCCTGAAAGGATGTATTGTTGAGACTCTACTTACAATACTCGGTTATTTGCGCCACCATTGGCATGATGTCATGCTCCTGACGGACATGACTTTCATGCATGGAGAATAAATCAATGGCATCCGTAAATGGCCTCGGTTAAAGATGTTGCACGGTTGGCAGGGGTCTCCCTGATGACCGTGTCTCGAGCTATCAACACACCCGAAAAAGTCAATGCCGAAACGCTGAGAACTGTCCTGCGAGCCATCGAGACACTGGGCTATGTGCCTAGTCTCTCCGCACGCAAGATACGCGGTGGTCATTCCAGCAGCAAGCTGATCGGTGTTTTCGCTCTCGATACTGCGACCACTCCCTTCGCCGTGAATATGCTGCTCGCGCTAGAGCGCACCGCACGGGAAAATGGTTGGAACATTTTTATCATCAACGTATTCGAAACCCCACCGAGCCCGCAAACCATCGACCTGATGCTATCGCATCAACCTGACGGGATCATTTTCAGTACCATGCAGTTACGCATAGTCGAGATTCCCCCAGTACTGCGCAGCCTGCCCCTGGTGCTGAGCAATTGCATCAGTTCAGAACCCGACATGGCGTGCTATGTCCCCGATGACGAAGACGGCCAGTACCAAGCCGTACGTCAGGCACTTCAACGTGGCTACCGGCGGCCGCTGTGCATTAATCTGCCTCGCCAAAGTATGGCTTGGAAGCTGCGCCAACAGGGCTTGTCGCGCGCGCTGATAGAGGCCGACATCTCCCTGGACAGTGTCCAGCAATATGATCTGTCTGCTGATGATGAATATGGAGAAACAATTGAAGAGCTCAAACGCCAATTGGGCGAGCCACGGATAAAGCCGACCTTTGACCTGCTGATTTGTGGTAACGACCGCATCGCCCTGGTCGCCTATCAATATTTGCTCGGTCGAGGTCTGCGCATTCCAGGCGATGTGGCAGTCCTTGGTTACGACAACACGGTCGGAGTTGCCGAGTTGTTTTATCCGCCGTTGAGCACCGTGCAATTACCCTATTATGAGATGGGACGCCGCGCCGCGCAGCACTTGATCGAAAACAAGGACGAATCCTTCATTCACAAGATCCCCTGCCCCCTTGTCAAGCGCATGTCTTGGTGACCCGAATCTTCAAAGAAAGACCAAAACACGTTAGTCATTAATATATGTGATCTGATCGTGGCCACTTCGGGTCGACCTGATCTGCCATCGACCCGCAGCAGCCTTTTGCTCGCGTACCATCGACCCGGCTTGCTAACTCAACGACTAAATAGTAGGTGGCATTGCAAGTGATTGCTTAGGGTTGCGAAACAGTCTTTTAATCACCCAGACAGCCCGCTATATAAGGTAATCTCACTTAAGCATTTGAGTCCAAGCCGGGCTTACCTGAAAATCCGATGCCAGATCTCTGGCGTCGGATTTTTTATGTCTGTTCAACAGGACCTGCTCGACCTCGGCGACCTTTTCAACTTCTGCGACTTGAGCACCTTCGCCCAAAACATCCCTATTGAGTAGGTGGCGTCTGCGCTCGATCTTTCCAGTCAGGCCACCATTCGCAGACGTCGCCTGCCCGCCTATAAACTCGCTTCGTCCTGCTCCGGTACACGCCTGATAAAACCAATGGCACGTACGCCGGGGAACTCGCAACTGAGATCGTGCATGGTTTTATTGGTCAAAAAATTCGCGGCTGATGCCATGCCTCACCCGCTGTCAGCACGGATCCACGAACGCCTCGCAATCCGTATTTGTAAAGATTGAGGCGAGCTAAAACTAATTCTGCGGCTTCCTCGGTAGCCGCTGCGACTTTTTCTTGAGCCTGCTGCTCGTTGATGCGTTCAAGGATCCAGGCACCTAGGCGCCTAGAATGCTTGCCCCTGCCCCCACCAGAGTGATCGCTGCTCCCCAATCATCGCTCGTAGCTAGACGAATATGGCACTGCGTACGCTTGCTCCATTCTATTTGATCCTAATGTCGTAGAGGATTGCCCAGGTGTCTTCGCCAAATGCTTACAAAGCGTTAATTGATAGACGTTTGCGCAAGTACGAATCCTGTAATGGATGCGACTTAATGAGCAAAGCTAACACGCTTACTTCATGCAAATCGGAGTTTTGGGTGTAAGGTTAGGATAACAATCACGGAGAGATTTCCCATGTCCAAACTCGCAGAATTTCGCCAGCTTGAAAAACACTTGGCCGAGCAGCTCCAAGCGCTTGAAGCTCTGAAGGGTGATGCTGGCCTTAAGCAAGAAATCGAATTCGAAACAAAGCTCCGTACCTTGCTGGCCAAGTATGGCTATAGCTTTAAGGACATCGTCAATTTGCTTGACCCGCAATCTGGACGTCGCGCACCTGCTGTTGCGCAAAAAGTCAGCAACCGCAAGCCGCGCCAAGTGAAGGTCTACAAAAATCCGGAATCTGGCGAAGTTGTGGTAACCAAAGGTGGTAACCACAAAATACTCAAAGAGTGGAAAGCAAAATATGGCTCTGACAAAGTCGAGTCTTGGTTGGCCAAGTAATTCGTTTGAGTACAAAAGGGCCTTTCGAGGCCCTTTTGATTAACGAGGATGACCAGCCTGTAGCCCCGCTTCAAGGATATTGACCCCACCTTGTTGTATTGTTTTCCTGATGATCTTCGTAATAGGACAATAACCCCATCTTTTTAACTCCGCTATCCCTCTAAAGTTGCATCAACTGGCTATGGTTGTCACAATGTCACTCGGCATAGCTGGATGCTACATGCGTCGCTGTACTCAAACTCAGGGAGAGTTCCATGTTGAAGAGAGTTGCACTCGCTACAACCCTTTCTATCTTGCTGCTACCACTGGCATACGGAGAGAATATGAAAGAGGCCGATACCAAGGGATTCCAGGGTGATATCAAGAAATTTCAAAGCGCCTATTTTGGTTCTCGGGAGGCCGCAGTAAAACAGGCAATCGTTACTGACTTCAATGTAAAAGAATCCGACATCAAAGTCAGCGAAGACGCCCGCTCAGGGACGCGCACACTTGAGGTAAGTCTCCCGAGTTTTGAACCACTGGAGGTGCCTGCGACAGTGCGTTATTTATTCGGCTATAAGTGCCAATGTCTGAATCAAGTCAATGTCGACTGGAAGCTACCAGAGTTGATGACGACCGAAAAACGGGATGTTTTGATGATGGCCGTATCGAAGCTAGTTAAAAGACTTTCAGAGAAGGATTGGCTGGCCGACCAAGTGACCACGGATCGAGCCATTGACGATGTAAAAGCAGGCCCCCCTGTGCCGTTTGTTTTTTAGGGGCGTCAATCTCCGCAATATTGCCGGCGCTGTCTGGAAATCGAATTCAGATTCAATCGGATAAACCCAGGAAAATTTAGTGCGGATTCCGAGACGATGCGTAATGTCCAGCTGATATATCAGTTGGACAATGAGAATCCCAACGTCAGAAAGATTAATGTCGAGGGATTCTAACGAGACTGGCTAACGCCAAAAATATAGGTCTGGACGTGCAGGTTTTCCATTTCCTGCACGTCTCGTCGGATTACGTTAAGCGGCCAGCCATTAGAGGAGACCGCAATATCTCTCAACGGCGCGCCAATGGCTCGTACTGTTTAAGCCTTCAATACTCGCGAGCATGATCTGCCCGAGGTCACTCTCATTTGCATGAATGTAACCTCGGGCGTATGAGACGCTGATTCTGGTTTCTCAGGCCTTCACTGGCGCGCCCATTGATGCGGCACTTTCGCGATCTAGCATTTGCACGTGCACCTGAGCCTCCTCTTCACTCATCAATTCGCCCTCCCACTTTGCCACCACAGCGGTGGCGATGGAGTTGCCGACGGCATTGGTTGCCGAACGGCCCATGTCGAGGAAAGTATCGACGCCCAGAATCAGCAATAGCCCGGCTTCTGGAATATTGTACTGGTTCAGGGTGGCAGCAATCACCACCAGTGAGGCCCGCGGTACACCGGCCATGCCCTTGGAGGTCAGCATCAGAATCAGCAGCATGGTTATCTGGGTGCCGAGGGACAACTCGATACCGTATGCCTGGGCAATGAACAGCACGGCGAACGTGCAGTACATCATCGAACCATCGAGGTTGAACGAGTACCCCATCGGCATGACGAAACTGGAAATTTTGCGCTTCACGCCAAAGCGGTCGAGTGCCTCGAGAATTTTCGGATAGGCCGACTCGGAACTGGCAGTGGCAAAAGACAGTAGAAAGGCTTCCTTGATCAGCACTACCAGTTTGAGCACCCGCGGTCCGAGAAACAGCAGGCCAGCCAACACCAGCAGCCCCCACAGCATGAACAGCCCCAGATAGAAATCGCCCATGAAGACAGCGAACTTCAACAAAATGGCCAAACCGTTCACCGACACGGTCGCGGCCATAGCCGCCATCACTGCGATGGGCGCCAGTTTCATTACATAACCGGTGATTTTCAGCATCGCGTGGGACAGTTCTTCGATCAGACTGACCAGGCGTTCGGCCTTTTTGCCCATGGCCGCTAGCGCGACGCCGAAGAACATGGAGAACACCACGATCTGCAGGATTTCGTTATTGGCCATCGCCTCGGCGAAAGACTTGGGTACCAAGTGAAGGACAAAATCCTTCAAGGTGAAAGCGGATGTCGCCAGGTTGGTATGGGCACCGATATCGGGTAGCGGAAGACCGAGATTGTGGCCGGGCTGCAGCAGATTGGCCATGATCAGCCCCAACACCAACGAGACCAGTGAAGCTGTCACGAACCAGCCCAGGGACTTGGCGAATACCCGTCCGACCGAGGCGGCATCCCCCATGTGCGCAATGCCGACCACAAGGGTCGAGAACACTAACGGCCCGATCAGCATTTTGATCAGGCGTAAAAAGACATCCGAGACAATGGAGATATACCCCGCGACCTTAGTCGCCGACTCCTTGTCCGGAAAATTGATGAATACCATGTAGCCAATCACGATCCCCAGCACCATGGCGACCAGAATCCACGCTGCTGCCGGTAGTTTACGTTTCATAAAACACCTCTAATTCAATCAAGTGCTAATTGCCTCAATGGCAACCGCTCATCGCAATGCGTTTCATGCGTGCAAACCTGAACATTCAAAAGTCATTCAAGAAAGCCGACTCGGCAGCAGACAAATCGCCCTGAAATCAGGGCGGCGCCTTTAAAAAGGTGACAAGCTAGTTATTGATGGCCGCCGGCATGTAGGCATTAGGCGGCTCCGGCAGTGCGGCAAGCATCTCATGCAGTCCTGTAGACCACTGCGTTTGGATACGCATGAAGTAAGGGTCGTCAGCTGTGATGCGATAACTTTTCACACGGGAAAAACTGTCTTTTCTGTACACCAGCAGATCCAGCGGCATACCCACCGACAAGTTACTGCGCATGGTCGAGTCGAACGAGATCAGCCCACAACGCAGGCCCTCTTCGAGCGATGCGCGGTGCGTCAGATTGCGATCGAGGATCGGCCTGCCATATTTGCTTTCACCCAGCTGCAGGAAAGGAGTGTCCTCTGTTGCTTGAATGAAGTTGCCTTGCGGGTAAATGCTGTACACGTCCATGGACCCGTCCGCGATCTGCCCGCCGACCAGAAAGGAGCAACTCAAGTCGGTCTTGCCTGCCAATTTGGTGCGATCCCGGCTGACGACTTCGCGAATGGTTTCAGCCACCAGCACCGTGGCGTCATACAGCGTGCGGACATTCAACAGATGCGGGCCTGACCCGCTGGAACGCTGCTCTAGCAAGTTGACCACCGATTGCGAAGTGGCCAGATTACCAGCGGTTTGCAACACAATCAGGCGTTCGCCCGGTGTACTGAAAATAAACAACTTACGGAATGTGGATATCTGATCGATACCGGCATTGGTCCGGGAGTCGGAGATGAACACCAGCCCGTCGGCGAGGTGCATGGCGACGCAATAAGTCATTTGCGCTAACTCGTGAATTTTTGATGAAGGTCCATATCGCCCCCATGACGGTATGGCCAATTACGGTGAAAGTTTCAGACTATTGGAGCTGAACCTTTACCCGAGCCAGCATCGACTCGACCCCGCCGCCACGCCGCATGCCGCGTACCGGGCAGGCGTCCAGGTAATCCAGGCCCACCGCCAGTTTCAGATGACGCTCGGGCCGGGCCAGCCGATTGGTGACGTCGAAGCTGTACCAGCCATCATCGAGCCAGGCTTCGGCCCAGGCGTGACTGGCCAGATGGCTTTCATCCTCGGTGCACAAGTAACCGGAGACATAGCGTGCAGGAATTCCCAGGTTGCGGACGCATGCCAGGAAGACGTGCGTATGGTCCTGACAGACACCGACTTCTGCGGCAAAGGCTTCGGCGGCGGTGGTGTCCACCGTTGTAGCACCCGGGCTATAAACCATGTGATCGGCCAGGCCATTCATCAAGTCAATCAGCGCCCCGCGATCGCGCCGCGTACCGCAGTACAGCAAGGCAAAAGCGTTTAAGGCGTCATCGGCCTTGGTCAGATGGCTGGTGCGCAAGAACGGCAACGGCGATTGGGTGTCGTGCTCCACGTCCAGCGTCTGGTCGATTTCAACCTCGCCATAAGCGGTCAGTATCAGGGCGCCGTGAGGTTCGTACATCGTCAATACATGCAATATGTTGCCGTAAGGATCGAGTTGACTGCGCACCAGGCCTGGGAGCTCCAGGTGCCACTCCAGAATGTGCTGGCGTTCGGTGTTCTTGGGCGTCAAACGCAAGAACTGAATGCTGGTGCAGACTTCGTCGGCATAGCTGTAGGTAGTGTCGTGGCGTATGGATAGTTTCATATGACCTCCAGATAAGACTCGTGAACGGTCTGGCCCAAATGGCGAACCTGGGAGATGAGATCAGTCAGCCAGAGGTGCAGACCTGAGGCTAATATCTCGTCCATGCCGGTGTAGCGCAGCCGTGCATTCAATTCGGCGGCCAAACGCTGGGCACCCCGCCCGTTACTGCCCGGCAGGCTGGCGAGGATTTGCTCCAGTTCCTCGATGCAGGCGTGCAACGAACGCGGCACGTTGGCGCGCAATAGCAACATCTCGAAGACCTGCTCAGCGCAGGGTGCATTGCGGTAGATCTCGTTGAAGGCTTCGAAAGACGACAAGGCCCGCAGCAAGGCGCTCCATTGGTAGTAGCCGCGCGCCGAGTTATCACTGACCTCCTCCGACTCCTCGCCGAACATTTCGTAACGGGCATCCAGCAGACGCAGGGTGTTGTCGGCCCGTTCGAGGAACGTGCCCAAGCGAATAAAACAGTAGGCATCGTTGCGCATGATGGTGCCCGAGGTTGTACCGCGGAATAGATGCGAGCGTTCTTTGACCCATTCACAGAAATGGCTGATGCCGTAACGCGCCAGGCCTTTGCTGGCGATGTTGCGCATCTCCAGCCAGGTGGCGTTGATGTTCTCCCACATATCGGCGGTGATGCGTCCACGCACCGCATGAGCATTGGCCCGAGCGGCCTGCAAACAGCAATAGATACTGCAAGGGTTGGTCTCATCCAGGGCGAAGAAATGCAACATGTGCTCGGTATTGAGCTCGCCATAACGCTCGTTGTAATCGTCCAGCGTGCCGGCAGCCAGTAACGACATCGCCAGTTCGGCACGACCATCGGTGCGTCCGGTCTGGGGCATCAGCGACACCGAGTAACTGACTTCGAGCATGCGCGCCAGGTTTTCAGCGCGCTCCAGATAACGGGACATCCAGTAGAGGTCCGAAGCGGTTCTTGAAAGCATGTCTTAGTCCTCCACTACCCAAGTGTCTTTGGTGCCGCCGCCCTGAGACGAATTCACCACCAGCGAGCCTTCGCGTAATGCGACGCGGGTCAGGCCGCCGGGCACCAGACGGGTTTCGCTACCCGACAAGACAAACGGACGCAGGTCGATGTGACGTGGCGCGATGCCGCTTTCGACAAAGGTTGGGCACGTCGACAGGGACAGCGTCGGTTGCGCGATATAGGCTTCGGGACGTGCCTTGAGTCGGGCGCGGAAGTCTTCGATCTCTGCCGCCGTGGCCGCCGGGCCGACCAGCATTCCATAGCCGCCGGAGCCTTGGGTTTCTTTAACTACCAACTCGGGTAGATTGGCCAGCACGTGGGACAACTCTTCCGGTTTGCGACATTGCCAGGTCGGTACGTTCTTGAGGATCGGCTCTTCGTCGAGATAGAAGCGGATCATGTCACCTACGTACGGATAGATCGATTTGTCGTCAGCCACGCCGGTGCCGACAGCGTTTGCCAGCACCACATTGCCCGAACGATAGGCGGCAATCAGACCAGGTACGCCGAGCATGGAGTCGGGATTGAACGACAGTGGATCAAGGAACGCATCGTCGAGGCGTCGATAGATCACATCTACTTGTTTCGGGCCGGCGGTGGTGCGCATGTAGACGTGATCGTCGCGGACAAACAGATCAGCGCCTTCCACCAGTTCCACACCCATTTCACGGGCCAGAAACGCATGTTCGAAATACGCGCTGTTGAAGCGTCCCGGGGTCAATACCACGGCCGTAGGGTTGTCCAGGGGACTGGAACACTTGAGGGTATCCAGCAGCAGGTTGGGGTAGTGATCGATGGGCGCCACACGCTGGGCGGCGAAGAGTTCGGGGAACAAACGCATCATCATTTTGCGGTCTTCAAGCATGTAGCTGACGCCGCTAGGGGTGCGCAAGTTGTCTTCCAGCACGTAGTAACTGCCATCACCGTCGCGAACCAGATCGATCCCGGCGATGTGCGCATAGACGCCGCGGTGCAGATCCAGGCCCTGCATGGCGACCTGATAACCTTCGTTGGCCAATACTTGTTCGGCCGGGATGATGCCCTCTTTGAGAATGCGTTGACCATGGTAAATGTCGGCCAGGAACATGTTCAAGGCCTGGACCCGCTGAATGCAGCCACGCTCGACCGTGTGCCATTCGCTGGCCTTGATGCTGCGCGGAATGATGTCGAACGGAATCAACCGCTCGGTCCCCTGCTCATCGCCGTTTAAAGTGAAGGTGATGCCAGCTCGATGGAACAACAGGTCAGCTTCGCGACGACGTTGATCCAGCAACTCTACAGGTGTGTCCGCCAACCAACGAGCGAACTCTTGGTAATGTGGGCGGCAGCCACCACTCGCATCATACATTTCGTTAAAAAAAGCTCGGAACATAGCCCACTCCTTGTCGCAATACATACGGCATTTTCTTATAACTTATCTACTTTGAACCTAGCATTTGTTTTAATGAGTACTGTTCTGTCAAGCACCTCATATGCGTCATTAAACTCCTGCCTCATGCGGAGATATTTCTTCATAATTCCTGCAATCTCTGACGCCAGACGGCCATTGCTGGAGATAAGGCTCTTTACTATATTTCGTTGCTATCGTGCTGACACTAGCAAAAGTTGCGCCCAATTACTGTTACATCTGTAAAAAGAAAAAATCCTCTATAAATGAGGACGTTTTGCTCCACTTTCAGACACAACAAATGAATCCAAGCTTTGAAACGACTCTTGTCTTGATTGCGCTCAGCTTTTCAGCGGTCGAAATTGGTGCAATTTGTAATTCAGACAATTTTTATGCACTAAAAAATGGATTCTTCTGCCCTTCCAGTTTTTTACCCCTTGCAATGTAAGCGTTCAGGCCTGTGCATCGATTATATATATGCACCATTAACGACCAAAAAAAAAAGCGCTACAATCAGGCAGCATGAATTAAGCGCCAAATATTGAAGCAAAAGTAATGCAACGAGAGGACGGCCTGACCTTGCGGCCCTGCCGTCTACATAACGGAATAGATTAACTTGGGATTATTCGAGTACCTTCTGGGTCAGAGTCACAGATGGCATAGTCGGGGTCAACATTACAGATTTTGGACTACGCAAAAGGTACCAGCCGCCAATCAAAAAGAGTGCGACAAAAGGTATCGTGGCAACTGTTAATGTTCCATTTGGATAATCAAAGGCCATCATTACCAATACGCCCACCAAAAATAGTAAAGTAAGCCACGAGGTTACCGGAGCCCCCGGCATCTTGAATGACACTGCCTGCGCCTCCCCTCGCTTTACCGCACGACGGAACTTCATCTGACAGACAACAATGAATCCCCACGTACTGATTACGCCCAGCGAGGAAATGTTCAGCACAATTTCGAATACCCGCGACGGCATCAGGTAATTCAGTACAACCCCTACCACGTAGAAGGCAACAGTCACCAAAATCCCCGCGTAAGGCACCGATTGCGCGCTCATACGCGACATAAAGGTTGGCGCCGAGCCCCCCATTGCCAATGCCCGCAGGACGCGTCCGGTTGAGTACAACCCAGAATTGAGACTGGACAGAGCAGCAGTCAACACGACCACGTTCATGACCGAACCGATCCCTGGAATACCGAGGGCTGCAAAGAAGGTAACAAATGGACTCTCCCCTGCTTTATAGGCGGTCCAAGGCAGCAGGCACACCAGCAAAATCACTGCGCCCACATAGAAAATCGCAATCCGCCAGATAACGCTATTGATGGCTTTAGGCAGTACAGCTTTAGCGTCCTGACATTCTCCCGCGGCAACGCCGATCAGTTCGATACCGGCATACGCGAACACCACCCCTTGCACCAGCACCAGGGCTGCCAACAGCCCATGGGGAAAGAACCCACCGTTTTCAGTGATCAGGTGCAGTCCCGTAGCATGACCTCCCACCGCGATTCCGCCGCCGAGCATGATCGACCCGATCACCAGGAACAACGTCAGTGCTGCGACCTTGATCAAGGCAAACCAAAACTCCATTTCACCGAACCACTTGACCCCAATCAGGTTCATTACAGTGACAAGAGCCAGCGCCACCAAGGCTGACATCCATTGCGGCACAGCCGCGAAGGCATCCCAGTACTGCATGTACAGGGCCACGGCTGTGATATCGACAATCCCGGCCATGGCCCAATTCAGGAAGTACATCCAGCCTGCGACATAGGAGGCCTTTTCCCCCATGAACTCTCGCGAATAGGACACGAAGCTGCCGCTTGTAGGCCGATGCATCACCAACTCACCGAGCGCGCGCAAGATGAGAAATGCAAAAAAGCCGCACACCAGATAAACGAGGGCCAATGAAGGTCCGGCAATCTGCAATCGCGCACCGGCCCCAAGAAAAAGTCCCGTACCGATAGCGCCTCCCAACGCAATCATTTGTACATGGCGCTTGCTCAGGTTCTGGTGATATCCCGCTTCGTGGGAGGCTAACCACGCGCTCTTATCGCCGTGTTCCGAGGGTTCCACTGACTGCCGTCCTTTTGCATTTGTTGACATGGGCGAATCTCCACTAGATAAAAAGCCATTACGGTGTTTTCAGGAATGCCCGATCAGCATCAAAGCGCATGAACGCGGCAGCATGCATGCGCTTTGATACTTACTAGGGTTTGCCTGATTGAGCCATGACAGGAAGCTCGATCAAATCAAGAGTTCTTGCCTGGGATGATTGACGGCCCCGGTCCGCCCGTAACAATGACCATGACAGCAGCAGACAGACGCCTACTACGCCAGCCATCATGACGTAAACGCTTGAGAAACCGACATGGTCGTATCCGTATCCCACAACAGATGACAGCAGCATCGCGGTTAATTGCTGGGAGAACTGGAATCCCAACACGTAGACGGAGGCCGACAGCAGGGAATCAAAATTGATCGAAATGTACTTGAATACTGAGACCAGCAAGATGGGGACTTCAATGGCGTGCAACATCTTACAGGCGGCGATGGTCCAGGCATCCACTGCCAATCCGGAGCCAAGAATACGGACGAACATGATGCTGCCACCCAGTATCAATCCATACTTGGCGCCTGTACGTCCGACCACCCAGGGTGCGAACAACATCAAGACAGCTTCGAGCAAAACCTGGGATGAATTCAGGTACCCATAAGCTCGGGTGCCTTCCTCCGGGGTTGAAAAAAACGAGGAAAAATACACCGGAAACTGCTGTTCGTAGATCATGTAGACCCCACACACTCCGGTCAGGTATAAGCCGAATGCCCAGAAGCGCGGCAGTGTCAGCAACTTCCAGAGGTCGTTCATTCGAACTGGCAGGGCAGTTTCACCACCCAATTGCGGTTTTTTGAACTGAGTCAGATCCAGCCGGAACAGGATCAACAAGAACGCAACCCCGGCGGCGCTGCTCATGTAGAACGCAATATTCGGATCAATGTTGAAGACCGCGCCGGCGACGCCTGTCGCACTCGCCCAGCCCAGCGACCCCCACATTCTAGTAGCGCCGAACTCGAAGCCCGCATGACGCGACAGTCGCTCCGTATAGGACTCGATGACACCCACGCCCGCGAGCATGGAAAACGCCAGGAAGGCCGCGCCGACCACGGCTCCCAATACCACGTTGTGGGCCAATAGATTGGCATAGACGTAGATTGCAAAGGGGGCAGCAGCGCAGAGGAGCACACCAATCCATACCAGCAGTTTTTTGGACAGGCCAAGCCGATCCTGAAGAGCACCATAGAACGGCTGGATTAGCAGCGCCGCAATCGCGTTGGCGCCAAAGATTAAGCCGGTTTCCGTTCCATTCAGGCCGATGATTCGATGGAGCCATATCGCGAACAGCGAATAGCTGGATGACCACGCGAAAAAGAAGAAAAACAGCAGACCGCTGATGAGCCAGTACTCACGCTTTACTGATATTTGCATGTGACGTCCATCTTTGTTTTTATCGACGTTAACGTTAACAGCGCGACGCATTACGCAACTTTCAACTGCCTGCTGTCAAGTGGCATTGAGCAATAAAAGTTCTAGAGCGGGTTGAACAAGGCCAGCAAAAACGACTTCTCTTGCTTGCCCCGCTAAACGGTTTAGGTCTCGAGGAGCTCAGTTTCGCCTGAAGTACGCGGCTTTATTCGAAGGTTTCTGGCAGTACCCAAATACAAAAACAAGAAGTTTTCGTACGAGCTTTTACGACCCGAGTCGTGCGTTTCGGCTCGCGGGGGCGATTGAATCGAAATGATAATATTCTCGATACCCAGAGCAATTTCTAACACCGTCAGGATGAACACGTTCCAGATTTCCGATTGACAATCCATAACGTCAAAACAATTGCTCAGATCAATTTGACGATGATTGAACGCTCAAATTAGCAGACCACTCACATGGTCCAGTTACAATCCTCAATCGAACTGAAGCTGCTGGCTGATTGATTTTGAATCAATATATTGACGTCAATTATCAATATACTGGCTTAACTGGAATCTTCAGCCTAAATTGCTTTAAGATGAATGCAACGAGTACAGTTGCTACATATAGATAACCCTGCCCACAGGGCTGACGCCAACCAATCAGGCAATTTATCATTGCAATGTTAAAGAGACCAAAACGAACAACACTAACCCTGTGACCAATTCCAATGACGGCCAAGTCGACGAAATACACATTTAACGAAGCCCCGCTTTCCCTGAGTCAAGGCGACATTGGCAATCGAGATGTCAGACTGCGTGCACGTTAACGAGAAACTGGATTACACCCGATGTATTCAGGGTCGAAGTCCACGTTCGCGGCGAAACTCTGATCCAGGCGCCGGTTCCGGGCGCATCATCGACCAAGGTATCCGACCGCTGGTTTGCTGGTGCACGTTATGGATCGGCAAGTTCGCTGACCATCTGCCTCTTTACTGCCAGGAGTCGATTTTGGTGGAGCCGGCAAGCAATTCCACCTTTCACATTGGCTCAATGGCAGTGGCTATTATCGGGTTCGTGATGGATTAGAGTGCGCGGAAACTGCGACGGCAAAGCGGTGCGTTTAGGTTTTTGCCGAACCTCAGTCGAAGCGGGAGCAAGTTCAGCGCTTTAAGTTCGGCTTGGCCGCAATATCGGTGTCGATCAGGTCATCTACGCCACCGAATACGACAAGAAAAAGCCTTCCGGTGATGGATGCTCTACATGCCTGGATGGTTGCCCAGCGCCTACTTGCCAGCCTGAAACGCCTGCGTAGCGGCAAACGGGCAGCGGCGATCATGAGTTTGATCCAGTCGGCGCGACTCAACAGGCATGATCCGTATGCTTATTTGAAGGACGTCCTCACGCGCCTGCCGACGCATCGAGAGAACAAAATTGCCGAGCTGCTGCCACATAGGTGGCAGCCTGCGTGATGGCAAATGGGATCTAAGCTGGGATCGTTGATCCAAGGTGCAAAACGGTCGCTGGGCCTGCCCTGAAGGTAGGACTGTATGCGTCAGCTGCAATCATATGAGGCGTAATGTCATGCGCTTCCAGGGCTGATTTCGACGCCCATCGCTCAATCAAAACAAATTGGTCTGCATCGTCAGTGACCCTATGAAGGTCGTATTGCAGGCACCCATCTTCATTTCTGACAAATGGGGCAAGTTTTTCAAATGCATCAATTTGCTCTGGTCCTCGCCCCGCCTGCGTAGAAATCAAAATTACCAGTTTCACTTCACTAGACATAAACAGGCTCCATGCTGGTATCAGAAATTTGATTGCAGATTGCTGTGACCACCGGTGTGATGGTCATGGCAGAAAAGCATGATTTTGCCTCATGCCGCAAGCTAGAGCGGTTACTCGCCCTTAGTCTTGTGGGAAGGTGTGTTCGCTAGTCGCTTACAAACGGAGCCGTCGGCGATCTGTTGAGACGACAATTTAGCTGACTCAGACCCTAGCATTTCGACCAAGGATGGCAGTATCGGATGCCTATCTACTGCCGCTTGCTGAACGAGCGTGCGGTAAAGCGCGCTACCGAACCTCTTACGTCAAGCCTTTCACAGCCCGTCGACCAGGAATGCCTTCACCCAGGTGCGTCCATGGCCAGCATTGATACCCCGCATTCTTCCGTCCACATGCTTTGTACAGCCGACACAGCTGTCGTTTTTGGACAAGTGTTAATCGTCTTCGCGTAAGCCGCAGTTCATCTGGCGAGCCACCATAGGGGGGCAATACCTATGACCCGTCGCTGCGGGTTGTACACCTTACTGGAGGAGGGAGTATGCAAAAAACATCTGAGTCACCCATCGACAAGGTCGTTTTCTGGGTGGCGGCCGTGATTTCAGCTTCATTCGTCGCCTGGGGCGCGCTCTTGCCCAAGGCCATGGCGACGACGTTGCAGGTCGTGTTAGACACTATCATCGACGAGTTCGGTTGGAGCTTTGTCGTCTCCACCGTGTTCTTCTTGGGCTTCGCACTGTTTCTGGCCTTCAGTCGTTTCGGCCGAATCACGCTGGGCAAGGACGGAGAGCAACCCGAGTTCAGCACGTCGTCGTGGATCGCGATGATGTTCAGCGTCGGCATGGGAATCGGGCTGATGTTCTGGGGTGTGGCCGAGCCGATCACGCACTTTGCGACGCCACCACACGGACTGGCACAGCCGCACTCCAAGGAAGCAGCCAAGCTGGCAATGGAGTATGCCTATTTCCACTGGGCGTTCCACCCTTGGGCGATCTATGCCATCGTTGGTCTGGTTATTGCCTATTTCTCTTTCCGCAAGGGGCTTCCGAACCTGATATCCAGCGCCTTTACGCCGCTGATCGGCGAGGCCGGTGTGCGTGGACCGTTGGGCAGGTCGATCGATGTGCTGGCGGTTCTGGCCACTCTTTTCGGCACTGCCACCTCGCTCGGCCTGGGCGCGCAGCAAATCAACAGCGGCCTGAACTACCTGTGGCACACCGGCGAATCGAATGGCATCGCGTTGACGATTATCGGGGTGATGACGGTGCTCTTTATCCTCTCCGCGGTATCCGGCGTGGGCAAGGGGGTGCAGTTCCTGAGCAACGTCAACATGGTGGTTGCAGCGCTGCTATTGCTGTTCCTGGCGACGGTGGGCCCCAGCGTGTTCATCATGAACACGCTGGTCGAGTCGCTGGGCGAATACATCCGTGAGTTGGTGCCGATGTCATTTCGCACTGCGGCATTCAGTGACGGCAAGTGGCTCGCCGGTTGGACTATCTTCTACTGGGCTTGGTGGATCTCCTGGGCACCATTCGTGGGCACCTTCATCGCACGAATTTCGCGCGGCCGCACCATTCGTGAGTTCGTCATCTGCGTTATCTTCATTCCTAGCGGGGTGACGATGGTGTGGTTCTCAATCATGGGGGGCGCGGCCCTGTACTCGGAGTTGGCAGGCGCCGGCGGTATCGCCGCCGTAGTGAGTGACCAGGGGCCGGCAGTGGCGCTCTTCGCGCTGCTGGCTCAGTATCCCGCCGCGACGCTGACCTCGTTTGCAGCCATGGTGCTGGTCGGCGTGTTCTTCATCTCGGGGGCCGACGCAGGCTCCATCGTCATGGGCATGCTGTGCGCCCGCGGCAATCTGGAGCCGCCGCGCTGGCTGGTGGTGCTGTGGGGTGCTTTGGCCGGAGCGGCAGCCTCGGTGCTGCTGGTGATGGGCGGACTGGGTGGGTTGCAGACCGCAGCCATCATCGTCGCCGCGCCGTTCCTGCTGGTGATGATGGGGATGTGCGTGTCATTGTGGAAGGCCCTGCTGGATGATCTGCAGTCTAGCGAGCTGCGCGAACAGGGTGACGTCCCCACCGATCCAGAGCCTGCCGCTTAGGATTGAAAATCTAATCAGGTACTACGTTGCGCGAGCCGAGGCGGTGCTGCTTGCTAGAGCAGTAGTGCCTTCTCGACCCTCGCCATGTCGACTTCACACCGAGGCCAGGCCGCTACGGCGGCGAGAGAATGCAAATCTCGGCCCTTAGCGGCTATTTTGCTTCTTCAAAGCCCCAATACTGGCTTGACCGCGACATGAAATCTGACCAACAGACTCGAGCATACAGTGAGCGATGAGAGAAATTGAGATGGATGAGCAAAAATTCGAGAAGTACAACGCCGGAGCCCCGGCACAAGTGACTCACTCCAGAATCCAGCAACTAACGCCTGGTGCATACCTACGTTGAGGAATTCTCTGTGGCCAACCTCATCGATACACCCTCTGTGCGAATGACACGCTTCATTCCTCGGAAGTCTTTAGCCTCCTCTTTTTCATAGAAATTGGTAATCAGATTTAATTGCTCAGCCTGTCTGGCAACCCTGCTACCCGTGAGCCTTGATGATTTCAGTTCCAGGGGAAATGGATCCGGGCCTGCTAGCGCGCAGAGGTCGCTATGTCGAATGATATTGGTCAAATCTGACATGACAACGGGAACACCCATCTCTATCCCTTTCTGAAGCATTGCGTATTCGTGCCCGAAACCCTCCTTACCATAGAGAGCACCTGCAGTCGGCTTGACCGCGTACTGATCGTCAATAGGTGCCTTACGGCGTGCTGGCTCTGATACACGGAGGCGATCCCATCACCGAAGCATCGCCATAAATAGGCTAGATGACGGACTTCCTTAATCCTCCCCATGAGGCCCCTTTCGAAGTTTCTTGAGCACGCTGGCGCGAGCCTTGACCCCTTTACCGCCCGTACGAAACTCTGGCTTTATGCAGCCTATCGACGCTGGGTCGCCCCACCGGGATAGCTCGGGATAGGTCAACACGCCCTTGGCCCGACCAGTGCGGCATACAGACGAAGAATCGTCACCGAGCCAATCACGCGAGCTTTATGGCTCCGCCCTGGATATCGTCACGCGCCATTCGTAAGTCATTAGCGTCTTGGTTGAGCCGGTGAATCATGTTGAGCAACCGTTGGCGTAGCACTTCGTCTTGGAGCTGCTCAGCAGCACGCATCACATCAAGCGCCGCTGCCTCATTGTTGGTGGCAACGGCGTCGAGCAGTTTGCGCATGCTTCTTGATGGTCGATTCATCTCCAACTCCCTGGATTTCAGTGACGCGAATCATATGGCCAGAATGTTTCGTCAGTATTTCAGCTGCCCGAACAGGCTTGAATCACGCTCCGGTTCATTTGACGCTAGCTGGAGGCACAACATTAGGGGTCCCTTCAGAGCATTTGGCGTCCATGCAGGGTTGGCGTCGGCTCCAAACAACCTAGCTCGAATCCGACGAGACCCTGCCGCCTAACCAGTGATGAACTCAACCCTGACCAAATCATCAATACTCCCGCCATGACCGTAGATAAATCGATTCAGCAATGCGGGTGTAACCACTTGGTAACAATTTGCGACTAGCATTGCGCCGCCATCCACGACGCGAGTTTCTCACCATGCCTTCAACCCAAGACACCTTGATACAGCGCATCCACCGCGAGCTGCTCGATCATAGTGACGAAGAGCTGGAACTGGAACTATCCGAAGACGGGCATGACCTGAATGCGCTGTTCGATGAGCACGCTCAGGAAGGAAGAAGGAAGCCCGACGACTTTATTTCAGCGAACTGTTCCGCCTGCAAGGCGAACGGGTGAAGCTACAAAGCTGGGTGGTCAAGACCGGCCACAAAGTAGTGATCCTGTTTGAAGGACGCGATGCAGCCGGCAAAGGTGGTGTCATCAAGCTCATCACCCAACGACTCAATCCTCGGGTATGCCGTGTCGCTGCCCTGCCTGCGCCCAACGACCGCGAACGTACTTCCAGCGCTACGTCTCGCACCCTGCCGGCAGCAGGTGAAATCGTGCTGTTCGACCGCAGCTGGTACAACCGCGCCGGGGTCGAAAAGGTCATGGGGTTTTGCAATGACGATCAGTACGAAGAGTTCTTCCGCACGGTGCCAGAGTTTGAGCGGATGCTCGCCCGCTCCGGCATTCAATTGATCAAATACTGGTTCTCCATTTCCGACCAAGAACAAAACCTGCGCTTTCTCAGCCGCATTCATGACCCGCTCAAGCAGTGGAAACTCAGCCCCATGGATCTGGAGTCCGGTCGGCGCTGGGAGGCCTACACCAAGGACAAGGAAATCATTCGAACGCACCCACATCGCCGAAGCGCCATGGCGGGTGGTTCAAGCCGACGACAAGAAAAAAGCCCGACTCAACTGCATCCATCATCTGCTCGGACAAATGCCCTACGAGGAGCTAGAGCTACCGGTGATCGAACTGCTACAGCGCGTGCGGCAGGACGATTACTCCGCAGCCCTACGCCATCGGAACTCATCGTGCCTCAGGTCTATTAAGACAGGCCGAACTGGGGTGCCCTGCACCGAGCGCCCCACCTTCACATCCTCAATGAACCGGATTTCATCATGACGACCCAGACCCTGGCCACGGACTCATCGAGTTCAACCGCCCACGATTCAAGACCGCAACTCAACCGCAAGCCGAGCATGATTACCCTCGTGGTATTTTTCGCCGTGCTGGGCATCGGACTGCTATTTACCGCCTACAGCCTGATGCACGACATGCACGAACTCGGCACCGTGGTGACCACATGGACGCCGTTTCTGCTGCTGGGCGTTGCGCTGCTGATCGCCCTGGGCTTTGAATTCGTCAACGGCTTCCACGACACCGCCAACGCGGTGGCCACGGTGATTTACACCAACTCGATGGCGCCGAATTTCGCGGTGGCCTGGTCGGGGTTCTTCAACTTCCTAGGGGTGCTGCTGTCGAGCGGCGCGGTGGCCTTCGGTATCATCGCATTGCTGCCGGTGGAACTGATTCTGCAAGTCGGTTCCTCCGCCGGTTTTGCGATGATCTTCGCCCTGCTGATCGCTGCGATCCTGTGGAACCTCGGCACTTGGTGGTTGGGCTTGCCGGCCTCCTCCTCCCACACACTGATCGGTTCGATCATCGGCGTCGGCGTGGCCAATGCCTTAATGCACGGGCGCGATGGCACCAGCGGCGTGGACTGGGCGCAAGCGACCAAGATCGGTTACGCACTGCTACTGTCGCCGCTGGTGGGTTTCGGTTTTGCCGCGCTGTTACTACTGACGCTGCGGGCCTTCGTCAAGAATCGTGCGCTGTACAAGGCCCCGCTGGGCAACACTCCGCCGCCTTGGTGGATTCGCGGCATGTTGATTATGACCTGCACCGGCGTATCGTTCGCTCACGGCTCCAATGACGGCCAGAAAGGCATGGGCCTGATCATGCTGATCCTGGTGGGCACCCTGCCGATGGCGTATGCATTGAACCGCACCATGCCCGCCGATCAGGCCTTTCAGTTCGCCGCAGTGGCCGAAGTCACCCAGCAAGCGCTGGTAAAAGCTGCACCGCAACCATCCACGGGCGATCCCCGCCAGGTGCTGTCCGAATATGTGCGGAGCAAGGAAGCTACGCCGCAGCTGGTTTCTGCCCTTGCTGCTCTCACCGGCAGCATCGGCGCTCAGGTCAAGGGTTACGGCTCACTGGCCAAGGTACCAGCCGAGGCCGTGGGTAACGTGCGTAACGACATGTACCTGACCAGCGAAACCATTCGCCTGATGGACAAGAACAAAGTCGGTAACTTTGACGCCGACACTAGCGGCAAGCTGCAACTGTTCAAGCAGCAGATCGACAACTCCACGCGCTTCATTCCGTTGTGGGTGAAAATCGCCGTGGCCATCGCCCTCGGCTTGGGCACCATGGTCGGATGGAAGCGCATCGTGGTGACGGTGGGTGAAAAAATCGGCAAGACCCACCTGACCTACGCCCAGGGCGCCTCGGCGGAAACTGTGGCCATGCTGACCATCGGCGCCGCCGACGTGTTCGGCCTGCCGGTGTCCACCACCCACGTTCTGTCGTCAGGCGTGGCTGGCACCATGGTCGCCAACGGTAGTGGCTTGCAGATGCGCACCATCCGAAACCTGCTGATGGCCTGGGTACTGACGCTTCCAGCAGCGATTCTGTTGTCCGGCAGCCTCTACTGGCTGTTCACCAAGCTGTTTTGACCCCTCTATCGCCAAGGTCTCACCCAGTGAGGCCTTGAGTCCCTTCGTCGTTGGTTGCCCATCAATAGCCAGATCCTGCAGATGGTTGTCGACAATCTGACCGACATCAGCATGGTGGGCACCGCACCGAGCAACCCGTTGTACAACGTCTATCAATACACGGTGGGCTACGAGGTTCATCTCTACCTCGAAGCGCTCAGCGGCGCCAAAGGCATCGCTGTCGAACTGATCGTTGCAACGGATGACGAAGACCCCGAGACGGTCATCGGTTTCTTGCTGTACCTGCCCGTCAAGGACGATCCCGAAGCGTGCGGCCTGGCGTATATGGCGGTGCAGGCCAGCCATCGGCGACGGGGTGTCGCCCGGGCGATGCTGTAAGACATGCTCGGTCGCTATCTGCTGCAAAAACACGGCAAGCGGGCAATGATCGATGCAGAGAAGCAACGCGACCGGCATCTCGACCAGATGACGCGCAACGCCAAGGCGTTTGTGCTGGAAGGTTTTAGCAAAGACCCCGTGAGGGCCTCGTCCCGTCCAGACTGTTGAGTCATTTCGGGCAGGCAGGCTGGTCGAGGCGTGATATTCTGTCGCATTGACTTGGTTTGACTTATTCAGTTTTTACGTCCACAGACATACCGACAGAATCAATGTCGCTCAAGTAGCTGAGCCAATAATGATAAGAAGCCAGTGCACGAGGGACATATAACTGAGGTCGAGGGAGACACGTCGGCCTTGTGTGCCCACCTCGTAAATGCAGGACCCACGGCACGCTGCCTGCGTACCCGTACACTTGGGTTGCTCATGATTGAGGATTGGGGCGGATGGTGTTTATCATAGGTGCTACAGATGTTTAAGAAACTGAACACAGCCCTGCTGGGGCTGGCTTTGTCGATGGGGATCACGTCCGTTCACGCGGAAGAGGCAAAGAAGGTCGATGTGCTGCTCATTGGCGGCGGCATCATGAGTGCAACGCTGGGTGTCTGGCTTAATGAGCTGGAACCCGACCTGTCGATGGAAATGGTCGAGCGCCTCGACGGCGTCGCCCAGGAAAGCTCTAACGGCTGGAACAACGCCGGTACCGGTCACTCCGCCCTGGCCGAGTTGAACTACACCCCGGAAGACGATAAGGGCAACGTCCAGATCGCCAAAGCCGTTGAAATCAACGAAGCCTTCCAGATCTCCCGTCAGTTCTGGGCCTGGCAAGTTCAGCAAGGCGTGCTGAAGAACCCGCGTTCGTTCATCAACTCCACGCCACACATGAGCTTTGTGTGGGGCGATGACAACATCAAGTTCCTGAAAAAGCGCTACGAAGCCCTGCAAGCGAGCCCGCTGTTCGCCGGCATGCAGTACTCCGAAGACCCGGCGGTGATCAAGAAGTGGGTTCCGCTGATGATGGAAGGGCGTGACCCGAACCAGAAAGTCGCGGCTACTTGGAGCCCGATCGGCAACGACATGAACTTTGGCGAGATCACCCGCCAGTTCGTCGCGCACCTGCAAACCACGCCGAAGTTCGACTTGAAACTGTCTAGCGAAGTGCAAGACATCACCAAGAACGCAGACGGCAGCTGGCGCGTCAGCTACAAAAACCTGAAAGACGGCAGCAAAACCGAAACCGACGCCAAGTTCGTGTTCATCGGCGCGGGCGGCGGCGCCCTGCACCTGCTGCAAAAGTCCGGCATTCCTGAAGCCCAGGAATACGCAGGCTTCCCGGTGGGCGGCTCGTTCCTCGTGACCGATAACCCGACCATTGCCGAGCAGCATCTGGCCAAGGCCTACGGCAAAGCCTCCGTTGGCGCACCGCCGATGTCGGTCCCGCACCTGGACACCCGCGTGCTGGACGGCAAGCGCGTCATCCTGTTTGGCCCATTCGCGACCTTCAGCACCAAGTTCCTGAAAGAAGGCTCGTACCTGGACCTGCTGACCACCACGACCACGCACAACGTGTGGCCAATGACCAAGGTCGGCATCAAGGAATACCCGCTGGTCGAGTACCTTGCAGGCCAACTGATGCTGTCTGACGAAGACCGCATGAACGCCCTGAAAGAATACTTCCCGAACGCCAAAGCCGAAGACTGGCGCCTGTGGCAAGCCGGCCAACGCGTGCAAATCATCAAGCGTGATGAAGCGGCCGGTGGTGTGCTGAAGTTGGGTACCGAGATCGTTGCTTCCGCAGACAGCACCATCGCTGGTCTGCTGGGCGCATCGCCGGGTGCTTCGACCGCTGCGCCGATCATGCTGACCGTGCTGCAGAAAGTGTTCAAGGACAAGGTGGCGACCCCAGCCTGGCAGGAAAAGCTGCATCAGATCGTGCCGAGCTATGGCACTCAGTTGAACAGCAGCCCTGAGAAAGTGGCGCAAGAGTGGGCTTACACCGCCAAGGTGCTGGAGCTGACTCCGCCGCCGGTGATTGGTCAGGTGGCGGCTCCGGCTGCTCCCGCTAAGGCGCCGAAGGCTAATGCTGCGACGGATATGGCTCTGTAACTAGAGGCCTTGTCAAAAGCCCACTGAACCGATGACGGTCAGTGGGCTTTTTTGTGGGCGGAATGCTCCCGCTGGGCTGCGAAGCAGCCCCAGAAAGGTAACGAATCATTCAACGTTGTACATCAATTCCAAGCTATTTATCCATTCATTCGTCGCGTTGAATTTTGCGTAATAAACGTCCCTTTCTGCTCCACTTAAATTAGTAAAAAACGGGGCGAAGTAGTTGTCGTTGTAATAGCCATGAGCGCCTTGCATATCGCCTGACTGTTGGCGCTGATTGAAAACTGACCCACCCTGCCGATTAAAATTGACCCAGGGCGGATTGCTGAGTTTTACATCAGCAATTGTGGATAAGCTTCGCAGCAGTGTCCCGCTGACATAGGCACTAAGCTTCACCGCATGCAGGCATGCGGCAGGGTATTCCCGGTGTAGATTAAAACGGTTCATCGCCCTCTGTACCGTCATCGTCCTTGCGCTTTCGCTCACGTGATTTGATCTTTGCTCGGCGAGCATGCTCTTGTTGGTGGCGTGCAGTTCAAAGAACTTGCGCCGTGCACGGGCCAAGCAGCCGATCTCGGTCACGCCAAGTTCGAAGCTGGCCTTGTAACCACCAAAATCATCACCCACCAACTTGCCCCTCCAGTCTTGCAGGAAGTTGCGAGCATGCTCACCGGCGCCGCCGGGGCTGAAGTCATAAACGACAGCCGCTGTTTCGCAGAATTGGCTAGTGGCATAGGCCCAGACATACAAGCGGTGGGTTTTCTTCGAACCCGGAGCGAGCATCTGCACCGGCGTTTCATCGGCATGAATGACCTGCTGCCCGAGCACTACGTCGCGCAGCGCATCGACCAGAGGCTGAAATTGCACGCCAGTCACGCCAACCCATTGAGCCAAAGTTGAACGTGGAATCGCCGGCCCGCTCTACCGAAAATCGACTCCTGACGGTAAAGAGGAGATGGTCGGTAAACTTCGCGCTCATGACGTGGGCCAACTGCCCGGCGGTCGGGACACCCTTGTCGATGACCTGTGCCGGAACGGGTGCCTGGATCAGCGTCTCGCAGTCATCGCATACCCATTTTCCACGAACATGGCGCTCGACGGTAAATACGCCGGGCGTGGAGTCCCGCTTCTCGGTGACGTCCTCACCGATGCGCTTGAGTGCACAGCCGCATAGACAATGCGGCGTTGTCCGGTTCGTGATGGATCAACGTGCGTGGAAATTCTGCCGGCAACGCGGTGCGCTTGGGCTTTTGCTTTTTCTCGGTCGGCGTAGGGGCTGTTTGCAAAGGCTTGAAGCTCATCTTCAATCGCCGCGATATCGGTATCGATCAGGTCGTCGAGCAAGCTGGCCTGCTGCGGATTCAACTGCTCGCTGCGCTTGGCAAACTTCAAGCGCTTGAGTTGCGCGATCTCGTGGGTCAGTCGATAACCGTTTCTAGGCGGTAGATTTTCCGGCCCATGGAGTCGACTTGGGACAGCAACTGAAGGCCTGTTCGGCCAAGGCGCGCAGCTGTTCCGGTGTCATTCGGTCAAGATTGGACGAGGAAGTCATGCCGCTGATTGTGCCAGAGCAGGCCTTCAGCGGCGATAAACCGATAGGCTAATAGCACTGTGATCGAACCACCCGCGCCGACTCGCTGCCACGGCAAACCCAGTACCAAGGCTTGAAGTTGCTCGTTATCGAGTTCGACTTCCGATCCGTGACGGATGCCGGGCCAATGAAACTTGCCTTGGTTTAATCGTCGCGCTGCAAGCCAGATGCCCACGCCGTCATGCACCAGGACTTTCATCCGGTTAGCGCGGCGATTGGCAAAGAGATAAGCATTGTGCGGCTTCGCCGCACCGAATACCGCGATCACTTTGGCCAATGCAGTCTCGGTACCGGCGCGCATATCCATCGGTTCGGTGGCGAGCCAGATAGAGTCAATGCGGATCACTGGGCAAGCTCACGGATAAAACGGGCGCACCCTTCAGGGTCTGAAGATGGCCAGTGCACGGTTAATTTTTTCTGCCCGAAAGGGATCTCGATACTGACAGGCATTTACTGATCAGGCCGAGTCGCGGGCTCTAGTTTCATCGGGACGAAAGCGGGTAACGCCGGCGCCTGACGATCACGACAAGCGGGTATCCATTTTCGAACCAAGTTAGCGTTGATGCCATGGCGCAGGGCTACGCTGGCCATGGACACGCCAGGTTGCAGGCATTCCTGGACGACAGTATGCGGGCGATGAACACATCTTGCGTTTTATCGTCGTGAGTTGCGGCTCCAGGGATAGGCAAGCAGACTTCTCTTCAGGCACGACAAAATGGCGTAAGATCATCGAAGACTGTAATGGAAGATCTCGCCTAAAAGGACGCGACATTTTATGGAAATCCCCCTTGCTCAAATCAGGGAGCGTTTGAACAATCGCCGATTTACGGTAACGGGTAACGCCCACGGGCTATCCGGTGCCGGCACAGTATTTCACTACCATGTCGAAGAAGATTCCATTTGGGGTACTTACCAAGGTGGCCGGATCCGCATGGGTCATCAAGTCGGACGCGTGACTGGCCCCGAAACCATTGAGCTTCTTTATCATTGCTTAACTACGGACGGTGAGATTCTTGCTGGCTGGTCTCGTGGCACGGTAGGCGTTGATCACGCAGGACGTACCACTCTGATGTTCGTATGGGGTTGGTTGTCGGGCGCGACTGGAGGTGGGGAGTCTAGCTACGTTGAGTTTGTCGCGTAGCGGTTAAGCTTTTTGATTACGCTCGCGTCCATCTGTGCGCTAGCAACTCGGAAAACTTACTGGCCTGCTGCGTTGGCAGGCGCGTGAGGACGTCCTTCAAATAGGCATACGGATCATGCCCATTGAGCCGTGCCGACTGGATCAAACTCATGATCGCAGCCGCACGTTTTCCGCTGCATAGCGAGCCCGCGAAAATCCAGTTCAAGCGTCGAGTGCCCATGGCTGGATTCAAGGCAACGCATTAAACTGCATGTTGGTGTCACCCAAAAACCGCCACGCGAGCTTTGTTATATATTCCGGATTGGTCGATGTACAAAATGTGGCGCCTGGCTCGTGACCACATGCGAATTCTGGATGACGTGCTAGGTAACCAGCAAGACTGCTTGCCGTTACTTTTGGTTGAGAGAAAATCTCGACATCGTTTGGGATGGCCTCTGCAAACAGATCTTCGATCAACGGATAATGGGTGCAGCCGAGCAACACCCCGTCTAAGCGTTCCTCGCCCAATCGCCGCATTAACAGTGTCACGTAACGTCGGACGGCGCGCCTGAGATCCTGCACCGGGGCATTTGCCTCAATGAGCCGAACGAGACTAGGGCAGGCTTGCTGCACGAGATTAACATTCGGCGCTCGCTTCGCGGTTTCCTCGACAAATACTCGACTTTCCACGGTATAGCGTGTTGCAAAGACTGCCACGGTCTTCTTTCCGTGGTTTTGCAAGCCACTATCGGATTCGGCTGACCAAGGAACACCAGTCATCGCCTCCACCATTGGGACTATAACGCCAATCACTCGTTTGTCCGGGTAGCGAGTTGGAAGCCATGTTTGCTGAAGACGCCGTAGGCCGGTTGCAGCTGCCGTGTTACAGGCGACGACGATCAGCGAACACCCCAACTCAAAGAGTCGCTCCAACGAAGATACTGTGAACTCATAGATCGTGTCGGCGTCTCGATTGCCATAAGGCGCGTTGCCATGGTCGCCGTAATAGACGAAACGCTGATCAGGAAAGGTATCCCGAAGCGCTCTGAAGACCGTCAGTCCACCACTACCAGAATCAAATATCCCGATCATTTTTCCTCGCTCCCTCGATTCGATATTTTATCTTCCACATGGGTGGCAACAGCTTGCCAAAGCCGGGGAACAGTATAGGCCGTTTGCTCGCCCCTTTGTCGTAACCGGCCAGCGAAGTCGCCTTCCCTAACCCGTCCAATGCGGATGAACTACTGTCCGCCCAGGGTCTTTTTCTGGTTCTCCGTCGTGCGCGACAGCGGCGGCGACTCGATGGACGGTTTCTGCGATGCGCAGCCGATATAAAGCTCTCTAGCCACGAACAAAGAGCAGCGCAGATATGGACGCTCTATCTCGATCACTCATTACCTTTCAAAAGCGTCAATCCCGGTAAGTTGAGCGGATAGCGCCCAAAGACGTTCGCTTTGAACTGGTTACGGCGTCGGCTATTGCCCGAATCGCCGCCGCGTCAGTAGACTGCGTGCGGTGACAAATCAGCATCGGGGTTGCGAAATGGTGACTTTTAAGACCGATAGACTTTTGATTATGCGCGTGACGTGCTAGGTCTTTCAGAGTGTGTGGCTCTCGCTTGGCCCCATAACAATGCATCTACGCATGTATTGTCTAAGTTGCGGTTTCAGTATGAAGGCTCTTCCGCGTACTACGGTAATGACGTGAATGTCTTTGTCCGTACGTTGGATGTGTAGGCTTCTGATGAAGCTGCCTTGGGTAGGCTAGGCAGACTCCACTGATGCGGCAACAGTTGATGAACTTCAGTCACCTCAGCAGACAAGTCAGTACGTCTTTCAAATGGCGACATTAAGGGTAATTGCGTCCGCTCAAAATTACGCGGACACAATCACCCCTATTGGCCGAGGTCGGAAGGTGTGTTCGCCGGCCCCTTACGGCCCGATGGCTCTCCGAAGATGCGAAGAAGCAGCGAGAGAACGAATTGGACTGGGGGGATTATCGCAACCCCCCTCTTCGGTCAGGATGAAGTTGATACCTTCAAGCGGCCGGGTATCAGCAGAACGACAAGACCTAAAATGGCGGAAAAATGGAGCCCAAAAAAACGCCCACCTTTACCTCCTCTATCAGATCTGGAGCGCCTGAGAATGCCAGCGCACCAATAAAGAGGCTCATGGTGAAGCCAATATCGCATAAGAGCGTGACACTAGCCGCTACCCTCGGAAGTGCCATCCCCAAGCGAATGACCAATGCTGCGAGGCCAAATACGCCTCTCTGGCATAGAGGCTGACCTTAGCCGGGGCAGGGGCCATCGGAATTGCCTATTTTCAAGGTGGGTTGCCACAACACCTGTAGGTTCTCGGGTGATTGGCCGTCGAGCAATGCGAGCATAAGCTCTATGATTTTTTTGCCGACGGCGAGTGGCTCGGCGGATTGCAAGTAGGTTATGTCATACCCCATGAGCGCATCTGGCGGGAGACCGTCATGGACAATAATCGATATTTCGCTGCCTAGTTTGACACCCGCCTCGATAATCGCGCGCATGGCACCCGCCCCACAGGGAGGGTTGTCCACAATGACTGCGGTTGGGCGAGGATTGCATGAGAGGAGTCGCTTCATGGCCTCATAGCCTCCAGTGCGATCCAAGGTGCCTTCCACCATGTACTGCGCTTCAATCGGCAGTTGCGCATAGGCCATCGCCTTGAGGTATCCCTCGCGGGCCTGAGACACAAAACTCAGATCCAGCGGGCCGCTCAGCAGGGCGATACGTTGGTGTTTGAGGCTGACCAGTCGCTCTACTGCCATGCGCAGGCCTGCCGCTGTGTCGAAGTCGAGCCAGGCGTATGGAGTGGGAAGAATGCTGCGTCCATAGGCCACGAAAGGAACACCTTTTTTGGCAAGGTAGGACAGTCGGGCGTCGTGCAAATGTGTCCGCGCCACGACCATACCGTCGACGCGTCGACCTTCAATCATTCGCTGGTAGGTGCGGATCTCATCGGAGCCGGATGCTGAAGCGAGCATCAGATCCATATCCGATCTACTCAACGTTTCGGTCATGCCAGCGACCACTTGTACGAAATAGGGATCGCCAAGGTCATGGACCATGAGCGGATAGACAATACCGATGGCATCCGCGCGCCCAGTGGCCAAGCGACGAGCTACGGGATTAGGGCGGTAGCCGGCTGCAACAGCGGCGGTGGTGATTCGTTCGCGGGTCTTTTCGCTGACATCCGTGTAGCCATTGAGTGCACGACTGACCGTGGTCTGGGACAAGCCGAGCTTGTGGGCGAGTTCTTTCAGATTCATTGACGATGATCGCCTGAATGGGCAAAAGCGCTGTGCGGTTGCATTGGGCGCCATGAAGTGAGGGCTTTTTCTAATACTACATTTACCCGTACGAATCCTCAAAGCGCGCTGCCTCATTGCGGCAGTGATACATGGACAACGGGCAGAACCGCCACTCAATGCAATCTCTTGTGCAGTGGCTTAGGTCCTTAATGCTGACTTGCTCCATTGCTACGGACGACTGCCCAGGTAGCCGAAAAACCTGCTTGCGTCTTTTTTTGGGCTACGATAATCTTCTACCAAAGCGCTTTGGTAAAGCGCTTCTAATTTGGTCCAAACCGCTTTGGATGTGGCATGCGGTTGTCGCGGTTGGGATGGTGAGTTTGGTAACCGAACTCGACAGGACGCCAACCGTTAATGAGAGCGATGGTAATAACGGAGGTATCCGTGCGCCGCAATAATATGTGCAGTTGATCAATGTTCCCGGACGGGACGCCGCTCGCATTTGGCATGGTCGGATTTATTACCACCGCTATGACGTGTATATCAACGATTTCTTCTATTGGAATCCAAGTGGTCTGGATACCGGCATCGATAATATTTCAGTCGGTCATGATCTCAAATTCAACTATGGCTTTTTCCGCGAAGACACTGTCGACTCCAAGGACCTGGCGAGCCGTCACGATATTCAACTATCCGGCTTCCCCCCTACCCCCCATAGAGAGAGTTGTAGTTGGGTCTGTCTTACATTCCTGAGCACGCTCCGCTCAGGGGGAATGATGGCGTTCAGGAGAATGCACATGGCGGTTGGTCGGTCAACGCGCAGCATACCCACAGCAATCTGTTCGGCGGCAAAAACAAACTGGGCTTTCCAGTATGGCGTCGGGCCGGATACTGGGCTTGACAGTACCAGCACCTTGACCAATGACACTCGCTACAAGAGCTACCAGATCGTTGAAACATTCGGTTGGTAGGCTGCCCAGAATTTTGGCGGTCAGTTGGTGGGTGTTTATCAGCGTGATATTGCCCCGACCATACTTGCGCGCGCTGGAACCAGGCCGCACAAATAACAGCTGCTCCCGGTGATACGTTGTCGTCCACCGGCACCTTCGGTAAGTCCCGAGATGGCTCGACGGCGGGACTGCAATTGGAGCGGTGGCAGTAGCTCGGACGCGTTTCCTGAAAAGATAAATGGTTATAAAAACAAGATGTCAATTGGCCAGTTGTAACCAAGAAGAAAGTTAATGGTCATGGCGATTTTCGCCATGGTGACGCACTAATCATATTACTTGTCCGAAGCGCCCGTTAAAGCAATTGATTTCGCCAAGTTATTTTGTCTCATGGTTAACATAGGGGGTTTTATATGCCGGTTCAGATTAAAGAAACATTCTTGGGAAAATGCGGCGCTGGGGCAGAGTGGTGGCGCAATGCCGTTATCTATCAAATTTATCCACGTTCTTTTGCCGACTCAAATGGGGACGGCATTGGTGACTTAGTCGGAATCTCATCGAAACTTTCTTATCTTTCCTCATTGGGGATAGATGCGATTTGGCTTTCTCCCTTTTATCGTTCTCCCCAGTTAGATGGCGGTTATGATATAGCGGATTACTGCGATGTTGATCCACTGTTTGGTACGATGGATGATTTTGATCGGATGTTGCGGCAGGCACACGACAAAGGAATCAAAGTCATCATCGATCTGGTTCCTAATCACACTTCTAGTGCCCATAACTGGTTTCAATCAGCTCTCAAGACACCTATGGGAAGTGCCGAGCGTAATCGCTACCACTTCCGTGATGGTAAAGGCGAGAACGGCGAATTGCCGCCGAATCAGTGGAAAAGCATTTTCGGGGGGGATGCATGGTCGCGCATTCCCGGAGAAACCCAATGGTATTTGCATCTATTTGATAGCAGCCAACCGGATCTTAACTGGGATAACCCCGAGGTCCGGGCAGAATTTGAAGATATCTTGCGTTTTTGGTTGAAGCGAGGCGTCGATGGCTTTCGTGTCGATGTGGCACATGCGCTTGTGAAAGAATCCGGTCTGCCCGATTGGGACGGCCCAATTAAGGAAGGAAGTGGCATCAACTTTGGGCCGATGTGGGATCAAGAGGGAGTGCACGATATCTATCGAAGCTGGAACAGGGTGCTCAAGCAGTTTTCCGGCGATCGTATGCTGGTCGCCGAAGCTTGGGTGCAGCCACAATCCCGCCTGGCACGTTATGTACGCAACGATGAAATGCACCAGGCCTTCAATTTTGATTATTTGCTGGCTCGTTGGGATGCGATAGCGTTGAAAGAGGTGATCAATACCTCCCTGGCTGCTGGAGCCCATGTGGGCGCGCCGACGACCTGGGTCATGTCCAATCACGACACAGTGAGGCATACATCACGCTACGGCCTGAGCGAGCCTGGTTCTCGCCCCCTAGGTATTGATGCGTCGAGAGAGCAGCCGGATGAAGCTTTGGGGTTACGCCGCGCTCGTGCTGCAGCACTTCTAACACATGCATTGCCAGGCTCGGTTTATATCTATCAAGGTGAAGAGTTGGGTTTGCCTGAACATACAACCTTGGATGCCGCTCATCGACAGGACCCGAGCTTTTTCCGTACGAATGGATTGGAAATTGGCCGCGACGGTTGCCGCGTGCCAATCCCCTGGATTTCTGGGGAGGTCTCTTATGGATTCAGCACAGCGGGGAAATCCTGGTTGCCTCAGCCAGAATCATTTTCCCGGTACGGTGCAGACTTGCAGCATGGAGACTCGCAATCAACGCTGGAGCTCTATCGCCAATTGCTAAAACTGCGTCGTGACTACGAATTAGGTAACGGTACGTTGACCTGGTTGCCTTCGGCACAAGGGGTGCTTTATTTTGAAAATGGCCCCATCCGCATCGTAATTAATTTGAACGACATGGCCACCGTACTTCCTGGTGGTCAGGTGCTGATCTCCAGTGCTCCGATCGATCAAGCCGGCGTTTTACCAGCCAATGCGGCAGCTTGGCTGAAGTGAGGAGCTGATCCCCTGCCCGCTAAGCCAGGGATATCGGCTGGGGGCAGTTTAAGGCGTGCATTTGTTATAGTTAAATCAAGACGCTTTGGACTATGAAGTCGTCTGCATAACGCACCATCTGCATTTTTCGGGCTGTCCATTTGGCGTTGGGAAATGTTTCAGCCAGCCTCGCTTCCAAAAGAGCAGTGGCAGTAAAAGCGCGCAAGCAAGCTACGGATAAGCGAACTCACCCGTCGCTCAGGTGGTCGCAGTCTGCGATAAATCGTCGAAAATCTACGCCTTATCTCTTGGGCTGGAAAACTGGGTAGTCACAAACACCAGAAAATCTGGCGAGAGCTGGACGAATGGGATGAACGCCCGGATCGTTGAGCGTTATCCCGATCGCCGAAGAAACAGGGCTTATCAACGCACTGGCTAATTGGTTCGTGCACACGGCTTGCAACCAAACCTACACGTTAGCCCGAGGATCTGTTCGTTTCGGTCAACGTTTACTCGAAAGAGTTCCAGGGAGTTGAGTTAGTCGAGCGCGTAAAAACTGCCTTGACCACATCTGGATTAGCGCGGGCACGACTCGAACTGGAGATGACTGAAAGCGTCATGCTGGATGATGCCAACAATGCATAGTTTTTGATTAGAACTATTTGGGGTCAGAATCGATAGATGATTTGGGTACGGGTTGCCCATCCTTGAGCTATTTGCGGTCATTCCCGTTCGATGGGCTTAAGATCAATCGTAGCTTTGTTAATAGGCTGAGCGAGAACCCGCTAATCTGGCGATCATCAAACCGTGATCGGGCTTGGCCGCGCACTCTCGGTCACCATCACCATCACCATCACCATCACCATCACCATCACCATCACCGCCGAAGGTATTGAATCACTTGAACATCTTCAATTGCTCGCAGTGATGAAGGCCAAGCTTATTGTCTGAGTCGGTCAATGTGTGCGAGCAAATTCGATGACTTGGTGCTATCACTAAGCGATTAGCAACCTCAGGCTGCTTGTGCCGCCTGGGCATGACTCACGACCGCCGCCAATCGCTTGAGACCTTCGTCCAGCCGCGCCGGGTCGATATGGCTGAAGTTCAGCCGCAGGTGGCCGGGGTTCTTGTCCGGCTCAGGGAAAAACGGTTCGCCCGGCATAAAGGCCACATCCGCCGCCAGCGCAGCCTTGAGCAGCGTGCGGGTATCCAGCGGCTGCTTGAGCGTCAGCCAGAAAAACAGCCCACCCTGCGGCACGTTCCACTGCGCCAGGTCGCCAAAATGCTTTTCAAGTGCTGACTGGAATGCATCCCGACGAACCCGATAGAAGTCCCGCAACTCACCCAAGTGCTGCTGATATTTCTCGGTGCCGATCCATTGCAGCGCTTGCCACTGCCCGATGCGGTTGGTGTGCAGATCGGCCGATTGCTTGAGCCGCAGCAAGTGCGGGAACAGGTCCGGGCTGGCGATCAGGTAACCGACCCGCAGACCCGGCAACAGGGTTTTCGACACGGTGCCGGTGTAGATCCAGCTCGCCTTGTTCAAGCGACTGACGATCGGCGTGGCACTGCCGCCGTCGAAGGTCAGTTCGCGGTAGGGTTCGTCTTCGATCAGGGTCACGCCGAACTCGTCGAGCAATGCCGCCACCGCATCTCGCTTGGCCTCGCTGTAGCGCACTGCCGATGGGTTCTGAAACGTCGGAATCAGGTAGATGAACGCTGGTTTGTGTGTTTCCAGACGACTGCGCAATTGCGCCAGGTTCGGGCCGTCGGCTTCCTGCGGGACGGTGATGCAGTCGGCGCCGAACAACTGAAAGATCTGCAACGCTGCCAGGTAGGTCGGCGCTTCAAGCAGGATCTCGGTGCCTTTGTCGATGTAGAGCTTGGCCGCCAGATCGAGGGTTTGCTGGGAACCGCTGACCACCAGCACCTGACTCGCCTCGCACGGTACGCCCAACGCTCGGGCTTCGGCCGCCAGCGCCTCACGCAGCGCCGGTTCGCCTTCACTCATGCCGTATTGCCCCATGGACAGCGGCATGTCCGCCCACTCGACTTTCGGCAGCATGGCTTCGGCCGGTAAACCGCCGGCGAACGACATCACTTCCGGACGCTGGGCGGCGGCGAGGATTTCACGGATCAAAGAACTTTTAAGGCGCGAGACACGTTCGGAAAAAGCCATGGGGGTCACCGGTAGCGAGGCCTGAGGAAAATGAGTCAAACTGGTTGACCGAAATTACGACAGACCGAGCGGATACGTCAACATGCTTGACCTTAAAAACCCCAGTACTCAGCAACAAGCCATGGAAGCGTTTTTCTTCGGTTACCAGGCCTTCACTGCCAAGGCCGACGAAATGCTCGAGCGTCGCGGCTTGAGCCGGGTGCATCAACGCATCGTGTTTTTCATCGCCCGCTACCCTGCCCTTAGCGTCAAGGAGTTGCTGGCGTTACTGGGTGTGAGCAAGCAGGCGCTGAACATTCCGCTACGTCAGTTGGTGGAAATGCATTTGGTGAACAGCGTCGCGTCCGAGACCGACAAGCGTAAGCGGTTGCTGGAACTGACCGACGATGGTGCGCGGTTCGAGCAGTCATTGCGGCGCGAGCAGGTGAAATTATTGGAGCGGGTGTTTGCCGAGGCTGGGGAGGCAGCGGTAGATGGGTGGTTGGCGGTGAATCTAGCGTTGGGGAAAACCCAAGTGCCAGCAGAGTAACGCTCATTCCCACGCTGGGCGCATTAGTGACAGCGTAATATCCATGATTCGACTGGCTCAATGGCTGTTTTTGCGTTTGCAACTTTTCGCGACAGGCGGAAATCGGCCATAAACCGCCCATCGCGACTGACCCGGGCCGTAACAGGAGATTGGGGCTCGTCAGAAGTCTTTATCTACTCAGGGACATTGGCAGGCTGGAAGACGCTGGCGGTGGTTTGCCTGACCTGCTCTCGCAGCCATCGGTGAATAGGTTCGGCATCGTGTCGGGGATGCCAACTCATGGCGATGTTGACCTGCGGCGTAACCACTGGCAATGCGAAGATGCGTAATTGGCTGGAGTGAGCGCTCCAGCGCGCGAATGGCTCGGGTATGGCAGCGATGAAGTCTGAACTCATGGCCATGGCCAGAGCCGCCTGGAACGATGGAACCACCAAGGCTACGCGACGCTTAACGTTTACCGCTGCCAGCGCATGATCAATCGGGCCATCGGCCACTCCACGCCGCGATGCGTTGACATGGGGCCAGGCAATGAACTGCTCTACACCGATGTTCTCAAGCCCGGCTAAAGGGTGATCTACCCTTACAACCCCCATGAACTGCGTCCTTAGAAGTGTCTGAGTCTTGATTTCCGGCGCGTCGCCATCGAGCACACCCAAGTCCAGGTCCACCTCGCCGCTGCGCAACGCTTCCATGCTTTTTTTTGGTCGCAACACGAACCGCAGGGTAATCCCCGGTGCCTGATCCAGCAGCCGAGCACACAGCGCCACAGCCCATGTCCCGATCACGCCATCGCTGGTACGCAAGGTAAAGGTGCGCTCCACTTGGGCAAGTTCGATGGCCGGCGGAGCAAGGATGCCCCTCACCTCTTCGATCAGAGTACGTACCCGCTCACGGAGATCCAGCGCCCGCTGGGTAGGCACCAACCCTCGCCCTGCCTGTACGAACAACGGATCAGCCAATGCGTGCCGCAAATGCGCGAGGCGACGACTCATCGCGGGGGCACTCAGGTTCAGGCTCCTGGCAGCGCCAGCAACGCTGCCCTCGCTGAGCAATGCGTCTAGGTCAATCAAATGGTTGAGGTCGAGATTCTTCATGATGAATGCACCTGAAAGAAGGAGCGCTGCCTGGCAACCGCTGCAAATTATGCATGCATAGATTGCTATCGTTGCAGTTTATTTAATTAAGAGGTTTAGCAAAAATCCACCGGCTCATTCTTATCAAGGTTCCGATCATGCCTGACTCGTCCAGCCTTCTCGTCACCCACCGGGCGTCCATCGCGGACACTTTTACTTCCTCGCTTGCACCGCTGTGCGCCGTCTTCATATGGGCTGGCAATACCATCGTCACCAAAGCCGCCGCCGTCGCCATCCAACCAGCCTCCATTGTGTTCTACCGGTGGCTGCTGGCCTTTGCCCTGTTAAGCCTGTTTACCGGCAAGGGCGTGTGGCGCAAACGCCACGTCGTGGTGCAGCACTGGCCCAAACTGATGGTGTTGGGCGTGCTGGGCATGGCGGTATATCAAGGGCTGGCTTATCAGGCGGCACTGACCACATCAGCTATCAATATGGGCGTGCTGATCTCGCTGGCACCGCTTATGTCGGCGCTACTGGCCTGCGCCATCGCGCGTGAGGCTGTGCCGGTACGCACGCTTACTGGCGCGCTGATTTCCATGACGGGGCTGATCTGGCTGACGAGCCAGGGGCAGCCCCTGAGCCTGCTTCAGCAAAGCCTTAGACCGGGCGACGGGCTTATGCTGATCGCCATCTTCGCCAATTCGTTGTACGGCTTGTTGCTCAAACGCTGGGCTTTGCCCCTTTCAACCTGGCAGCAACTGCATGTGCAGGTAGGGTTTGGTGTGCTGGTGACGTTGCCGATCTGGCTGGCGAGCCCTATCTCTCAGGTAACCGTCAACAACGCACCGCTGATTCTTTACGCGGGCATCGCCGCATCAATCGGCGCACCATTTTTCTGGATGAAGGGAGTGCACCACCTGGGCGCGCCAAAGGCCTCGTTGTACTTGAATCTGGTGCCGGTATTGGTAGCAGCGGTGGCCTGCATACTACTGGGAGAGCGCCTGCATGCCTATCACGCTATAGGCGGTGCGCTGGCATTGATGGGAGTGGCGGTGGGGTTGCGCAAGAAGAAATAGAGAAAGGTCGACATTTTTTATCTCAGTTGACGAACTCACTCCGCAGGCATTCGCGGCGGGCATTATGGGGAGTAATTGGTCTAGCGTCTCAGGTTACCTATTGGCCGCTTTGAGTCCAGGCCGTGTGAAAACGCACTGAATACGTCGAAAGCTGAGAGCTACGGGCGTTGCTTGCGAAACCAGCAGGCGGAAGCGCGAATTGCCCTGTTCAGTTGCATAGGCGTTCGTAAATGCTGTTGGAGCCGCTGACGCGGCTCAAATGGTATTACGAACATCTATGCAACTGAACAGGGCAATTCACGCTTCCGCCCGCGGATTCCACAGGCAACCCTCGCAACCCTCGCAACTCTCAGTTTTCGACGTATTCAGTGCGTTTCACACAGCCTGGGCACAAAGCAGACATTCGAATGAGTCTAGAAAATTAGGGGCAATTCAGACTTCGGCGGCTCACTAAACCGTCATAATTGATCTCGATCAGAAACATGGGACTTCATGCGCCACCCCGCTATTGCAGTGTATAAAAGCCCCGGCTCAGGCTTGGGTGTTGTCCAGGATGAACTTGATCAGCGCCCGGGATACGGCTGACAATTGCCGGTGAGGCGGGTAAATAATCGAGAATGGCCGACTGCGCCCACTCAATTGCGCAAGTATTTCCACCAATTGCCCGCGCTGAATTTTGTCCCGGACGATGAAATCATAGGTCTGGCAGATGCCCAAACCGCTTTCCGCCAGCGAAACGATCCCCAGGACATCATCCGAAACCTCCACATTGGCTTGCGGTAGCCATTCGATATTTTTCCCGTCAAGACAGAACAACCACGATCCGACCTTGCCGCTGCTGGGCATGATGAATGGCAGACAAACGTGCTCGCCTAACATCTCAAGCGTCGTAGGGATGCCGGCGCGAGCCAGGTATTGAGGAGACGCGACGAGGCAAAGCCGCGCATCTTCCAGTTTGCGGCCCACCAGACCACTGTCCGGCAACTGCCCCAGACGAATCGCCAGATCGTAACCTTCGGCAACTAGGTCAACATTGCGGTTGGTGATGCTCAGCTCCACCCGCACAGCCGGGTATTGCTGTGAAAACGCACTGAGCAGCGGCGGCAGACGATGATGTCCATAAGTTGTCGGCACGCTCATTCGAACACGCCCGCTCAACTCGCCGTCCTGACCGCGAATGTTGCGCTCCACCTCTTCAATCTGGGAAAACGCAGAACGAGTCTGTTCCAGATACAGCTTGCCGGCGTCGGTTAGGCTGAGTCTGCGAGTAGTGCGTCGCAACAATTGCACTCCAAGACGCGATTCAAGCCTCGCCAACGCACGACTGAGCACCGAAGGCGTGGTCGCCAAGGCGACGGCAGCAGCACTAACGGTGCCTTGCTCAACTACACGAATAAAAGCTTCCACATCGCCAAGATGGTCAAATCTACGAGGCATTATTGCTTTCCAAGTCCAAATGAATTCCATTGGCGGTAGTTTATCGCCATATCACACATCAATAGAGTATCCAGGTAGGGGCGGCAAGTGTTCGCCCAATTACTTTGGACACGACATGAACACACTGACCCGTATTGCATTGACCGCAGCCTTCGCCAGCATCAGCTTGGCGGCCAGCGCCGACAACGTGCTTGTGGTGCTTTCCGATTCGGCGAAACTCGATTTGAAGGACGGCAAGGTCTTTGCTACCGGCTTCTACCTGAACGAGCTTTTGCAACCGGTAAAGATGCTGCTCGACGCTGGCCATAACGTCACCTTTGCCACCCCGAACGGCAATGCGCCGACAGTGGACAAAACCTCCATCGACAAAATGTACTTCAACAACGATGAAGCAGCGCTTAAGACCTACAAGGACTTGCTCGATCAACTGAAACTGACCCAACCAGAACAGTCGCCAGTCATCAGCCTTTCCCAGGTGGAACAGATCGGTTACGCGCACTTTGATGCGGTCTTCATTCCTGGCGGCCATGCACCCATGCAGGATTTGCTCCACAGCCGTCCGCTGGGTCGCTTGCTGGCGGATTTCCATGCACAAGGCAAGACCACCGCACTCGTCTGCCATGGTCCGATCGCCCTGCTCTCGACCTTGCCTGATGCCGAAAACTTTACCCAACAACTCCAGACTGCGAAGCCGGTAAAGGGTCGTGCCGACTGGATCTATGCGGGCTACAAGATGACCGTTATCAGTAACAAGGAAGAGGAAGAAGCCAAAGGTCTGCTCAACGGTGGCGCAATGAAGTTCTACCCGCAAACGGCGCTGGAAAAAGCCGGTGGGGTATACCGCAGCAACGCTTCGAATTGGACGCCTAATGTGGTCATCGATCGCGAGTTGATCACGGGCCAGAATCCGGCCTCGGCCATTGAGGTCGGCAAGGCCCTGCTCGATCGATTGAAATAACACGACTGCAGCACTGCGCCCTCCCCCGACCCCGGTTTTTGACGGGTATTTGGAGCACTGTAAATGAAACCTCTCACTTTCCTTATTACCGGTGCGTCAGTCGGCAAAGCGACTTTCTAACGACAACATTTGCGGCTCAGCCGCTCCAGCGAATTCCCCGACTGTGCCAGTGGGCACTACCGCCGGCATTGCTCCTTCAGCTTGAACTCTAGAGGAAAAATCATGACGCCCTCATCCGCAAACCAACACAAACCACTATTGATGGTCCTCACCAATCACGCCAGCAAAGGCGACGGTGGCGAGCCGACTGGCTTTTACCTCGGCGAAGTCACCCACCCGCTTGCCGTACTCGAAGCGGCCGGCTTTACAATCGAGTTCGCCTCGATCCAGGGCGGCGAACCTCCGGTCGATGGTCTCGACCTGAATGATGTCACTAACGCACGCTACTGGAACGACAGCCGCTTTCGCGCCGCCATTGCCAACACACAACGCCTGGACGCCCTGGATGCGTCGAAGTACGCCGCTATCTTCTTTACCGGCGGCCACGGTGCGATGTGGGATTTCCCGACTAGCCCTGCCGTGCAAAGCATGACCCGCGACCTCTTCGAAGCCGGCGGTGCAGTGGCCGCAGTCTGTCACGGTCCCGCGGCACTGGTGAACGTGACGCTCAGCGATGGTAGCTACCTGGTTGCCGGCAAAAACCTCAGTGCGTTTACCGACGACGAAGAACGTGCGGTCAAGCTCGACAACATCGTGCCTTTCTTGCTGGCCAGCACCCTGAGTGCGCGTGGTGCACATCATCACGGCGCAGCAAACTGGACTGCCAAGGTGGTGGTCGATGGTCGGCTCGTCACGGGACAAAACCCTCAATCCGCCACCGGAGTGGGTGAAGCGCTACGTGATCTGCTGCTCGTTCAGCCACGCTGAAGCCGCGCGCATTTTTAAGGAGACGCTATGAAATGCATTGCATTGGCAAGTGCTCTGATGCTGGCTGCAGTGACACAAAGTTACGCATTCGCGGCGACACAAACGTCTCACGAGCCAGAACTCTGGCGCAGCTACATGGGGGTGTCATGGGACCTCGGCACTGAGCACAAAATTGATATCGTGTCCCACCAGGCGCCCATTTCGAACTCCAGCATTGAGGGCGATAGTGGGCCAGTGACCACCCTGAGCGCTGAACTGCAACATACTGGGCAATTGAAGGTTGGCTAGAGATTTTTCCTGGCTTCTCGATTCGGAGCCGCGGCGCGTCGAAGTCAGTTCAGGCCTGGGCAGACAGCTCACGCAGTGCTCGCCCTGATACCCCTAGGCTTCAGCAGTGTCCAGAAGGTCTACAGCTCGTGCTGTTACATCACGATGGGCATCGGTCAGAACGCTTGAGCACCGCACTGAGGACGTGCTGTCCATATAAGCCGACGCCAAGACCCGACACGATGAGAACGACTGCAACCATTTTGTTGACTGACAGATTCTCATTGAAAATCATGACTGAACCGAGCAGTCCGAATACCGGCACCAATAACGACAATGGCGCGACTGTAGACACTGGATATCGTTTCAGCAGTGAATTCCATACCCAGTAGCCGAACAGTGTATTGGGGTATACCTGGAACAGGATCGACAGGACGGTGCGGTAGTCGAGTTGATTCACCAATGTGCTGTAACCCGTCGAGCCGTTAACAGTGTAATCAAGCACGAAAAGAGGGATGGGCGAAAACGCACTGGACCACACCAGGAAAGCGAAGACCTGGGTGGTCTTGGCTTTTTTGTTGATCACGTTGGCCGCACTCCAGGCGACCGCTCCCAGCAGCACCAGGATCAGCCCGGCCGTCGTTACTGTCCCATCAACGATGGAGATAATGCTCAGCAAACCACACAGAGCGAGACCCATGCCCGCGTACTGAAAGCGGGAAATCGTTTCCTTGAATATCCATGAGCCCAGCAGGATGGTGAAAAACGCGCTGAATTGAAGCACCAGCGAAGCGATGCCTGCTGAAAGACCCGACTTGATGCCAAGGTTAACGACGCCCCAAAGTCCGATACCGAAGACTAGGCCGTAACCAATGATGTAGCGCCACTGCACATCAGGTTTCGGAATGAAAAAAATCGCTGGAAGTGCGCAAAGCGTGAAGCGAATGCCAGCAAGAATCAGGGGGTCAACGGTGGTGAGGCCCAGTTTGACAACCGAGAAATTCACGCCCCATATGGCAGTAATCGAGATGGCGAGTAGTAGGTGCCCGGCTTTCATACTGATCTTCCTTTAATGGTCGTTGAGAAATGACTTGTAAGAACCCACAGCGCCAAAGCTGTAGCGCTGATCAAGGCGCCCAGACCGCCTACCGATAACAGGCACGCCGTACTCAGCGGCAGGCGTTCAACCGGCAGCGGCGCACGCCTCGATCGTACTCGTCAGCGAACCGGCAACACCCAAGCCGATCAGACCGCGACCAATGATCAGACCCAGTTCAGTATGGGAGAAGCTGAAAATCAGCGAACCCAATACAGCGAACAGAAGCATGGGTGCCTGCACGCTGCGCGGACCGTATGCACATGGATGGAGCGGACGATAGTAGGGCGGTCAAAGGGAGAACGTTAGATACAGATTGACTAACAAAACGTCATACAGCGGTCGCAGCACTTGGTATCCACTCCCTGGGAATACGTTGCGACTTCAACGTGAGCAATGGCTTGCTCCAATAGCGCCTCTAAACGCTCCGACGCAGTCAACCACGGGCATTATGGATGACCGCTTCTGGCCCAGAGTGTGTAAAAACGCCTTCGCGAACACTTGCTATGATTTCTGAGAATTTCATCGCAGGGATCGCCCATGAAGCGCTTTATCCAAGGTGAACATCGAGGCCAAGGCACCTTACTTCCCGAGAGCCTCGACGACTACGTCAGCGATACCAATCCGGTGCGCGTAGTCGACGTCTTTGTCGACGAACTCGACCTGGTCAATCTGGGTTTTGAAGGTGCCGTTCCAGCCGATACTGGCCGGCCTGCTTACCACCCCGCGATCCTGCTGAAGATCTACATCTACGGCTATCTCAACCGCATTCAGTCGAGCCGGCGGCTGGAACGAGAAGCTCAGCGCAACGTCGAACTGATGTGGTTGACCGGGCGTTTGATGCCGGACTTCAAGACCATCGCCAACTTCCGAAAAGACAATAGCAAGGCCATCCGAGGCGTCTGTCGCCAGTTCGTTGTGCTGTGTCAGCAGTTGGGATTATTCGGAGAAAATCTGGTTGCCATCGATGGCAGTAAATTCAAAGCAGTCAACAATCGCGACCGCAATTTCACCAGCGCCAAACTGAAACGGCGAATGGAAGAAATTGAATCGAGTATCAATCGTTACCTGACTGCACTCGATGCTGCCGATCGGCAAGAACCAACAGCTTCCGAGCCCAGCGCCGTGCGGCTGGAAGAGAAAATCGCCAAGCTCAAAACTCAAATGAAGGAGCTTCAAGCGATCGAAATCCAGCTCAATGAATCGCCGGATAAACAGGTCTCACTGACCGATCCAGACGCCCGTTCCATGATGACGCGCGGCACAGGAATCGTCGGCTACAACGTGCAGACGGCGGTCGATACTCAGCACCATTTGATCGTTGCGCACGAGGTGATCAACGTCGGTTCCGACCGTGATCAACTCAGCTCGATGGCCAAGCAGGCCCGCGAGGCGATGGCGTCAGATACGTTGTCGGTGGTGGCTGATCGAGGTTACTTCAAAAGCGAACAAATCCTGGCTTGTCACGATGCAGGCATCACCGCCTATGTGCCCAAGCCGATGACCTCTGGAGCCAAGGCTGACGGGCGTTTCAATAACGATGCCTTCGTCTATGACGCGGCAAAAAACCAATACATTTGCCCGGCTGGAGAGGCGCTGATCTGGCACTATTCCTACGTTGAAAAAGGCCTGAAGCTGCATCGTTACTGGAGTTCGAAATGCCAGGGCTGCGCGTTGAAATTGCAGTGCACACCGAGCACGGAACGACGAGTTCGGCGCTGGGAGCATGAATTGGAGGAAATGCAGCTTCAGCTGAGCAAAGCACCAGAGATGATGCGAGTCCGAAAACGGACTGTTGAGCATCCCTTCGGGACGCTCAAACAATGGATGGGTGCAACGCACTTCCTGACGCGAAAGCTGGCCGGGGTGAGCGCGGAGATGAGCTTGAATGTGCTCGCCTACAACTTGAAACGGGTCATGAAAATCATCAGTACCCATCACTTGATGAAGGCGCTAGCGGCCTAAAAACCGGCCTGTTTTTACGTCTCCCGATGATCTAGCGCGTTGCAGGGGCGGTTTAACTTATCAGGAAGGGACATCGTGCCTTGATCAGGTTACGAAGCCGGACAGCCATTCAGCCTTGAAGATCGAAACGGGATCTAGCGTTTTTACACACTCTGGGCCAAAAGCAGCCCTTCGATGTGGCTACAAAACCAGAGGCGGTTTACTCACAACGGAGATGCGGGCCACCCCCAACTTCAACAGTTCCTTACGTAGCAACGAGCGCTCAAGCACAGCCATTCCGGCCTGCCATTCGATCGACAGCAAATGGCTCAACTTTTGTTGGCTGACCAACGGCTCAGCCAGAAAGTAGCTTTTGCACTCGCGGATGCTGATGACGTTCAACAGCCAGTCTCCACCCTGCGCCGCCAGCCAGTGACCGATCGTTGAACGATGCGTTTGGATCAGCGCACTGGCATCCCACACCGCCATCTGCGCGAAAACCTGGGGCAGGTTGCTATCGGCTTTCAGCCGTTTCATATCAACCGCCAACGCGCCAATCAGGTCTGACTCGATAGTGGCTTGACACTCGGAGAAGTACCGCTCGGGCCAGTCCGCTTCCAGTTTCGCCCGCCGTGCGAGGACTTCATAAGCCCGGATATCCAATTGGGTGGTCAACTGCCCTGTAAAATTCAGGGTATTGTCCAGAATTGCCGTGGCCAGCAACGCAGCACTTTTTTCGCTGATTAGCGGCAACAGCTCTGCCGCTTCCCAACGCTGAAAAATCAGAGTCGCCGCTGCGCCGATCGGCAGGATGTCTGCCGCAGATCCGAGATTCTGCGCCCAATAGTTTTCAAAGCCTGGGTGATGGTCAATGACTTCCACCACCTGTTCAAGAACCACCACCGGGTCGAAATAGTGGTAGTCGGAGACATCCACCAACACGAACTCGTCACCCGCTCTCGGCAGATAATTGTCCAGAGATGATTGCCATCCGAGCACGGTCCTGGAGATGCTGACATTGAGCGGGGCGCTACTGATGGCCCGAGCATCAACGCCTTGGTGATTCAACAGCTCGGCGTACGCAATGCAGCAGGCATACGCGTCGATGTCCAGGTACGCCGAGCCTGAGGTCACCACCCTCATAACACGTGGGCCACAGCGTGAGCTGCCGAGACAGTCGAAGACAGCTTCAACGCTTGAGCGATAGCCTCCAGAATCCGCTCATACGCGAATTGGCACTGTTCTTCGTCGATGGAAATGCGCACCGTGGCCCCGGCGATCCGGTCGGAATATCCCAGTTGTGTAACCGTGTTGGACAGGCTCAGTGTCTTGTCCGAGCATGCCGACCCACCGGTTATGTAGATCGACTGCGTGTTCAAGGCCCACTGCAGTTTTTTTGTATTGACCCCCGGCAATGCAATAAAACTCACACAAGGTACACGCGGTGCTTGCTGACCGATCACGACCACTTCGCCCAGCATCGCTTGCAGCGTACGTTCAAACGTTTCCCGGCTCTGTTGTACCGCGACTTTACCATTCCCGTACTTGTGTTGTTTCTCCTGCAACGCGGTTTCAATCGAAAGAATGCCCGGATAGTTCTGAGTACCACCGCGCAACCCGCCTTCCTGGCCGCCGCCAACAATTAATGGCGACAACCCGTAGCGGTTTCTGGCGTACAGAAAACCGGCACCGGGCAACGCCCCGAACTTGTGCCCTGATGCAATGGCGAAATCAACGCCGGATGCGTGCAGATCCACAGGGATTTTGCCGATGGCCTGGGTCATGTCCGAAAACAGCAAACCACCCCCAGCCTTCACTTGTCGGGCGATAGCTTCGATCGGTTGAATCACGCCGGTTTCGTTATGCACTGCCATAACGCAAACCAATGTCGGGCGACCCGCATGGGCACGGAGCAACTGCTCCAATTGTTCAGTGTCGAGCAGTCCGTTCATTTGATGCCCGATCGCTATGGCTTGCAGGCCTTCCAGACCGTAGCGGTTTTTGTTCTGCAGGGTGCAGGAGTGTTCGATCGCTGAGTACAGCACCAAGGGTTGCTCATGTTTGTAGCGTTCGAAAAAATTATGAAACACCTGGGCACAGCCCTCACTGGAGCCGCTGTTGAAAATCAGGCAGTCGGCGTCCACTTTCAAAAGGCTGGCGATGCTGCCACGCGCCCGTTCGACTCGTTCGAGCAACTGAACGCCGAGGGCGTGATTGGCATTGGGGTTGGCGCATTGGCGGGTCGAAAACAACGCCTGAAGCATGTTGCTGACACCCATTGAACCCGGTGCCGAACCACAGACGTCGGCATAAACTGCATCCACAGCAATATCCATATCAAACACTTCCAGTTTTCTGTTTTGTGTCATTCAGGATGCTGCTCGCAAAATGCGAACAGAGACTCACAAGTCAAATAAGCAAGCGCAGCATGAGCTGGATCGAGCACAGCAAAACGAAAGCATTCAGCGCCTGTTTCAGATGCCTCGAGTCCAGCCGATGAGAAAGCATGGCTCCGAGGAAACCACCCACCAATATCCCCAGTACCAATTCACCGGTGTAGCCGAGAAAATCCATGGTTGAACCCACTCTGCCGGATAACGCCCCACTTGCTCCGATGATACCGATCAGCGCCGAGGTCGAAATGGCCTGCTTTATCTGCAGACCAAACAGGCTGATCAGTACAGGCAGGTAGATGAACCCGCCGCCCTGCCCGACCAGCCCGCACAATACGCCAAGCACCAGCCCTATCAGTGGCAACGACAGCGATTGATGGTTGCACAACAGGGCCACCGGTTTATGGAACAGGTACGTCACCAACAACGACATCAACCCCAGTAGTCCGAAGACGAACAGGATGAAGTTTTCGCTGAATGCATCAGCATGGAGCGAGGCAAAAAAGTTGGCGACAGCCATCGGCACGGCAAAGCTTCTGATCACTCGCCAATCCGGCTGAAACTTGACGCGGTGCAGCGCGAACGACACGAGGGACGAAAAGAAGCCCTGTGCGGAAGACAGCCCCGTCACGACTTCAATCGGCAGCTTCTGACCGGACAATATCGGGTAAATCAGCACCAACAGGGGCGTCACGATGATGCCCCCACCGATACCGAACAGACCTGACATGAAACCAGCCATCACGCCCACACCGACCATAACCGGGTAGATTGTCACGGCTACCATCTCAGCAGACCTTGATCTTGCCGGTCCCTTCCGTCATCCGACCGATAACAATCAGATCAGGGCAAAGCGCCTGCCACTTCTGACGGTTCTTTTCAAACCCTTTGGCACTCACAGTGAACAGCAAACCGCCATTCGTTTGCGGGTCATGCAACAGAAACTTTCTAGCTAATGGAAGATCAGCCAGGTACTCCACGTTCTGCGCATACTTTTTAATGTTAGAGAAAATACCGCTGTCAGCCGAAGTCACCGCCACCGCCAATGACTCTGTGCCGTCATAAAAAACCAGACCGCTTGTATCCAGGTCAACACCCAGTTGCCCCAGCCCGACCATCTCACAGATATGGCCGATCAAACCGAACCCCGTGATGTCAGTCAAACTGCTAACCTCAGGACTTTCGCTCAGCGTGCGGCCAAACGCGTTGTCGCCGGTAATCTGGGCAAGCGTCGACGCAGGAATATCCTCTTGCTCAATCACTCCGGTCTTCAGGGCATTGGCGAGGATGCCGACACCGATTGGACGCGTCATGACCAGCAAATCACCGGCCCTGGCCGTGTTATTTTTCTTCAAACGGTGTTTTTCCACCTCACCAATGATCGAAAAGCCGTACAAGGGCTGGCTGTTCTTGATCGTATGGCCACCGACGATGCTGACATTGAACTTGTTCATCACCGACTGGGCGCCAAGGATCATCTGCGTTACTTGCTCGACCGAAATCAACTCCGGGTCGAACGCCATGATCGAGTTGGCAATAAGCGGACTCCCGCCTGAAGCAAAGATATCGCTTACAGCATTGCTGGCTGCCAATTGGCCGAAGACATAAGGATCGTTGACTATCGGGGAGAAAAAATCGGTGGTGAATAAAAGATATTTTTCACCCTGCGTCATAGACGGCGCAATCATCAGAAGACTCAAAGCCCAATACCACCTTGTCATCCGAAACCGTATTGGCTGCTGCAGTTTGCGACAGGATCTTCGTTAACACACTGGATGGGATCTTGCACCCGCACCCACCGCTCTCAGATTTATCCATGATCTGACAAAACATCGACATCGGCTTTCCTTAAAATCCATTTTCCATAATTAAAACAGCGCAATAGCGTACTGAAACATACTGTTACGTCCTATTTTCTGCCGACAAGACTCGCATGCTTTCATTGCAAAAATATGACGGAATGGAGGCATTTTGAAGTCATGCGGATGTCAGCGCGCAATGGTGAACCATTGCCTCACTGCTCTACATTGCTGAATCGAGCGAAGGTAAATGAAACTGCTCTCTGCTGACGGTGCTAGGCCACCAGCCCGAGCGCGTTCTCAACCTGGGCTACCACTGGTATGGATGAGCAATGCTATGAAAGCCACGAAAGGAGCGAACAGCACCAAGCCGCCGACGGCGACTGCCCAGCCCCAGGCAAAACCGCTTTCTCCCTTGAAACGGCCGCCACTCAGCAAGCCAAGCACGTAAACGCCAATCCTATGACCCAACAGGTTGATTAAGGTATTAAAGATGAAATCCAGTTTTGATCTTCGTGGCTCCTTGTCGGTTTTCTTGAGCGTTCTAGCCGAAAGCAACCCTTGTGCAATGTCCGCTATTGGCCGATTCTGTTGAAAAAGTCGACCATGGTTTCCGCAGCAGAAAAGTATGCGTCCGAGATTGAAATCTTTACTTTCGGCAGAGGCTTCCGGACTCAGATTTCACGTAGCAGTGTGCAAAAAAGGCGTTTTAACCAGTCAATGACCAGGCTGTTTGGGCGAACTGACTTTTTCAACAGAATCGGCCGACTCCAGTCTGTCGCGATCGGTAGAAATCGGCCAAAAGGAGCTAGTCGCAAGTGTCCGAATCGGTGAGTAAACTTGATCGTCTCGTTCACGGTTTATCTGTCGAGCTTGCGCCGTCGTTGAAGAAATCGTCCACTGCGACCATGCCAAAACTGTCAGTTAATTTGTCCTTGTCGTCTTCACTGAACATCGTTTGGGTACGCCTTTCCTGCTTAAGGCTGGCAACTGCCTGGAAAAAGCAGCGTTCACACAGATGTATCTCATAGCGCTCGCCATCGTGGGCGGAGCCGTATCCCCAGTGGGCCTGCAAGATGGCGTATTGGAGGCTATGACCCTCAACGCGAGTGCTTTCGAGGCAGACATCGCACAGGATGTCGCTGACGATCTCAACTTCTTTCTTTTCTTTGATCTTCATCATCATCTCCCATAACCCCAAACAAACACACCTAGGAAAGCATAGTAGGTGCTGCACAACGACAAAACACTGCCCATGGGAAGCCGCATGCGCGCCTTCTTTCCGGCTTAGTCCCCTTGCAGTCTCGGATTCGTTGTTATGGCTTAGGCAGCCGCGATCGGCCAAAAGCTGCCTGTGGGGCGCGTTCCCGAAAACCTGGGGCAACTCACAATTTTGACTCGATACTACTTACAGACTCACTCGGGCCGGCAGCGGTACCGATTTTCCGACGCAAAATCATCATTCCCGCAGATACAAGGCGAGTTACACTGCGGCTCGCGGATGGCCGTTGGCCACCCGCGAGCCAGTGCCATCAAGCCAGCAGCTTAAGCTCGTCTTTACCGTACTTGAGCGATTTTTCGTCTGGAATCATCAGGCCGGTGTGCTCGTCGCGCCCCTGCAAGACGACGCGGGCGTCCGGCTTTCCCAGTTGGGTAGCGGCCTGCTGGCTGTCGGCGCCGATCTCGCCCTTCTTCATGCGGTTGACGATCACCCCCACCGCCGTATCGTTGAAGTCGCGCAGCATCCAGGCATCGCCATCGCTGTCGCCAGCCACCAACACCTGGCCATAGCCCTTCTGTTTAACCAGCACGTTCTTGATGCCGACGGTCTTGCCCGGACCGCCAGTCTGGCTGATAGCGAGTGGTGTACTTGCCGTCCTCCATCGCCATGCGCAGGCCGATCACGTTCTCAGGCGGCACGCCGTATCCGTAATGAGGATTGCCCGCGAATACGCGTACCACATCGTCGATCGAAGCGGTACTGACATAGACGTCGATGCCGTTGGCGCGCAGCGTGTGCATCAGGCCACGAATCTCCTCATGGATACGAATGCCATGGAAGTGGGTATCGGCCACCACCCCGGTCCTGCCCGATAATGTGCGCGAACTCTCGTACTTGACCTTGCGCAGCGCGTCGCCGATGGCATAGTTGTTGGAAGCCTCGGCCATCGCCTGCAACTCAGCCGTGGTCATGTTCTTGTAGAAATACAGAATCCACTTGTAGCCGATCTCTACCGGGTAACTGTCGCAGATCGCGTCGTACATGAAGTAGAGCTTGGCGAGAAAATCCTTGTACTGCTCGCTGGCCTGGATCTCTTTGGCGATGTCTTCCATCTTGACCGGCTTGCCGTCCACCATGGTGTAGTCCTTCATGAACGCGCCGTTCGGCACGTCCTGACGCACCACAGCAGCGAACTCATCAGGCGTCAGCTTGTACTGCAAATAATTGATCTGGTAGACCAGCAGCGCTTCTTCACAGTCATTCATGATGCAGGTGTTGTCCCAGTCGAACACCGCGTATGGGCGCTGGTCAGGACAGTAGGACGCGCTTTTGACGCCGTGCTCATCGATAACCGCTTGCAGACGCTTTTGGTTGAGTGGCGACCAGCGCGCTGGGTTCCTGGACAATGGCAAGGTACAGAATTCATCGAAAAGGTGAAAAGCCAATGGCCTTCCATAGCCGCGATTCTGACTTCTGGCGATGACGAGGGATTCCAGACGGTGCCCCCTCCCGCGATCTATCTGCGCAAGCCTTGGTCTTTGGATGAGCTGGTGACCTCAACCGGGTACCCCCATTCATAAACGGTGGCTCTATACTTATTAATCCCGTTACCCATTGCGAGCATTGCCATGACTGAAAAATACTTCATTGGCATGCTGTTGGCGCTGGGCGTGATATGGGTTGCGATTGTTTGGTGGATCGTGGTGCCGTATGTGGGAGGCACTTTCCAGTGACAGGATCAGTGAAATGACGCCAATGGCCTGAAAGGACGACCACCCTAGCCATTTGCAGCTTCGATGGAAATTGAATTACCAGCCAAATATGCGTCTGGTTAGAGATTCTCAACATTAGAAAAGTCGCCAAACCGCCGATTCCCCAAGTCGCCAGACTTATAAACCGGGAAGAATCGTCCGTCGCCCTCCGCTTCCTAGTGCGTTCTGCAACCCTCCTTCATTTCTTTGCCCAGCCTTGCTAGCTGTGAAATTGTCACTTATCCAGAGCCCGCAGCTGGCCTAGCCGGACGCGCCCTTTGGCTTTCACGCATAGCTGAGTGCGAGGAGCTACCCCTACCCGCTGCGCCGAGGACGACCGCGAGGCCCGGAACTCCGGGCGTAAGCGTCCGCCGAAGTCACCTTGCGTGACTCAGGCCGGCACCCACTGATGCGGCAGCAGTTGATCAATCTCACTGGCACGCTGCGTTGGCAGCCGCGTCAGCACATCTTTGAGATAGGCATATG
>NZ_JAGYGJ010000041.1:0-58955 GCF_019947405.1 Pseudomonas sp. GL-B-26
AGTAATCCATCTCCACAACCAAACGGATCGCCTCCGCTTTTTCCTCAGATGTAACAACCCGATATCCCATGATGATTCCTAAAGTCGACGCTCCTACATCATGGTCCAAAAATATTCGACCACTACACGGCAGCTCCTACATTGAGATGGCGTACACCCTGTAGGAGCTGCCGCAGGTTCGGGCTGCGTTCGGACGATCTTTTGATCTTGCCTACACCGCGGTTTTGAACTCCACCTCCCGCTGCAACGCCCGCGCCTGAACCACATTCAGCATCGCGCAGCCTTCGCGCATCAGCAGATGAAACGCCCGGGTAACGCGTATCAGATCGCAATCGGAAATGTCTTTGAGGTTCAGGCTGGACAAGGTGTCAGCCAGATCGCGAACCACGGTGAAGCGATGCGCAGCGCAAGCGGCGATGTCGCTGAGTTCTTTGTGGGTGTTGATAAAGAGCACCGGGGTTTCGGCGTCGTAGGTGTCGATGGGGAGGTAACGGGGCATGACTTGGTCGAACATATTGGTAGCTCCTTATTAATGAGTTTTCCTGGTGTTCGACCGGCCAAGATCGTCGCGGAGAGTTGCCGCGAGACGCAACTATAAGGGTCGATGCTGAAACGCGGCAACAGGGTACGTTGTAGGAAACGTCTTGGAAAGTTGTGGGGTGGTTTTGGCGGCGGTGTCCGGCTTGAGAAACACCCCTCACCCTAACCCTCCCGAAACGTCGGACCGCCCCAGAGGGGCGAGGGGACTGACCGTGGGTTTCTTGAGGAATCCGGCGACGTGAACGACCGAGTTGAATGCGATTTTTAAGTGATTTGCTGTTGGCCGAATCCAAGTTCGACTCAATCTCTCAGGTCGCAGTAAATAGCCAAAACAACTCGGTCAGTCCCCTCGCCCCCTTGGGGAGAGGGTTAGGGTGAGGGGTCGATCCAACTGACCCATCACCACCCCCAAATCGCACACGATTCAGTGAGCCTTAGCCAACTCCATAATCATCCGAGACAACAGATAAATCCGCGGCGCCACGCTCTCAACCTCCGCGTATTCCTCCGGCGTATGAATATTGCCGCCAACAATCCCGAACCCATCCAGCGTCGGCGTGCCCACACCCGCTGACAAGCTGGCATCCGCCGCACCACCGCTACCCTCTTCCGTCAACTTACGGCCAATCTCCCCGTAAATCCCCTGAGCCATGGCCATCAACCGATCGGATTCCGGCGTTTGCGGCATCGGCGGCAATCCGCGCTGAAGTGTGGTGGTGACTTCTGTGTCAGCAATCAGCTTGTCTTTCGAAACCCGCGCCAGGTCCTTCTCGATCCGGTCAAACTCTTCCGGCACCGCCGCCCGCACGTCTGCCTTGGCGGTGGCTTGATCCGGAATGACGTTGGTGCGGTCGCCGGCCTTGAGCACGGTGAAGTTGATGGTGGTTTTCTTCTCCGCGTCGCCCAGTTTGCCGAGCTGCAGAATCTGGTGCGCCGCTTCCATGGCGGCGTTGCGTCCCAGTTCTGGCGCGACACCGGCATGAGCTGCCTTGCCCTTGATCTCGACCACTGCGGTGGCACTGCCTTTGCGCCACACCACCAGGCCATCCGCCGGGCGGCCGGGTTCGAGGTTGAGGGTGACGTCGTGGGCCTTGGCGGTTTTCTTGATCAGGTCGGTGGCGATGTCCGAGCCGGTTTCTTCGCTGGCGTCGAGCAGGAAGGTGATTTGCGCGTAGTCCTTGAAGTCTAGGTTTTTCAAGACTTTCAGCGCGTAGATCCCGGCAACGATGCCGCCCTTGTCATCCATCACGCCCGGTCCGTAGGCGCGCCCGTCCTTGATGTAGAACGGACGCTCGGCGGCCGAGCCTTCCTTGAAGACAGTGTCCATGTGCGCCATCAGCAGGATTTTTGCCTTGCCAGTGCCTTTCAGGGTCGCGATCACATGGCTGCTTTTGTCCGGGGTATTGGGCACAAGCTCGATAGTCGCGCCGAGCTTTTTCAGTTCGTCGATGGCGATGTCGCTGACTTTCGTCAGGCCCGGTTCATAGCCGGAACCGGAGTCGATGTTCACCAAACGTTCCAGTAACTTCAGGGCTTCGCCCTTGTACTGTTCGGAATCGGCGAGGACTTGTTTGTGCGGTTCGGCGCAAACTGCGGGAGCGAAAGCGCCGAGGGCGAGGGTCAGGCCAAGGCTGGTGGCCAGCAGGGAGCGAGGGCGGTTGAACGTCATGAATCGATCCTTGTTTCGTGTCGGGGTGAAAAACACCCTACCTGACTACGGCGCAAGGCTCTAGACCGATCACGTTTCACACCGAATCAAGTAATTCGCGATGCGGTTCGTCCTCGCCGCAACAGATGACGCGGTTGCGACCGGTGGCTTTGGCCTCGTAGAGCGCCAGGTCGGCGTCGTTGAGCCACTGGGTTGCGTCGGTGTGGGCCGGGTTGAAAGCGGCCAGGCCGATGCTCAGGCTGACTGTCAGCGCCGGGCTCTGCTCATAACCCAAGGTGGCGAAGCGATCACGCAGGGCATCCATGGCGGCCGCAGCGCTCGAGAGCGGAAGGTCCGGGAGGATCACGCAGAATTCGTCGCCACCGTAGCGCCCGGCCACATCCGCCGCGCGTAAGTTCTGCTTGAGCATTTTGCTCAACTGACGCAAGACGATGTCCCCGGCAACGTGGCCGTAGGTGTCGTTGATGGATTTGAAATGATCGATGTCGATCAGCGCAATCGCCCCGCCCTGCTGCTGACGTTTGCAACGCTGGAATTCGACTTCCAGTTGATCCTTCCAGGCGCCGTGGTTCAGCAGGCCGGTGAGGCTGTCGGTGCGGCTCAGGGCCAGCAATTCACGCTTTTGTCGGCCAAGGGTGTGGGCCTGGCGGAAGCAGATCCAACCCAACGCCAGCGGATACAAACACATCAAGGGCAAACAGGCATACATCTGCAGTTGGCTGGTTTGCGGGATGAAGGCAGGGGAGAAAATCAGCAGTCCGACGCCCATCCCGAGAATCTGCGCCACGGTTCCTGCCAACAGGAAACGCAAACCGCCAATGGCCACATTGTTCATCGCCATCATGCCGAGCGTCGTCGCGCTCGGCAGCGGATTGAAGTGCATGGCGGCGACCCAGAAGCCGCCGAGGAAGGCATCCACCAGCAGGTTGCGGTGTTCGGCGTGATAAGGCACTGGCGCGCGGCGCGCCCATTGATAAGCCAGGTGCGGCCAGAGTATGGCGTTGAGCAGCATCACCACCCAGACCCACGGTGCAGGGTTGAGTGGATACATCGCCGCGCTCACGAGCAACAGCCCCAAAGCCAAGCCCAGGGTTCGCGATGTATAGAGCCTCCTGGCCAGTGAAAGTCCTTTTCCTCCCGTTTTTTCCATAGAGGCCTCTGCGCCACAGAACGGAACCTGAAAACACAAGGGTTTCAAGTGTGGTGAGAGTCTATCAGGGCAACGGCAAATAGCCATCACCGGCTGGCGGTCTGAATACCAAGGCATAGCCATGAGGCGAGCGCCCGATGTTTGGCTATACATGAAAGGAGGGTTCGATCAATAACGATAAAAAGGAGGCCCATGCAAACCTTTCAAGTGTTGATCATCGGCAGCGGTTTTGGCGGCCAGTCACCGGCCCCAACACGGGCATCGGCCACACCTCGGCGCTGTTCATCATCGAGTCTCAGATGAACTACATTCTCGATTGCATCCGCACGTTAAAAGAACACGGTTTGCGCAGCATCGAAGTACGCCCCGAAGCAGAACGTACCTACACTGAAATGATCCATAGGGAAATGGAACGCACCGTATGGAAGTCCGGGGGCTGCCACAGTTGGTATCAAAGCAAGAGCGGTCATGTGATTGCGATGTTTCCGGGGTTCAATTTCAGCTATCACCGGTTGACCAGGGCGCTGAAACCCGCCGATCACATTCTGTCCTGATCACGTAAAAGGAAGATGCCTGATGCTTTTGTTGGTTGTCGCAATCGCAGTTTTCGTGGCCTGGAGCTGGTTGAGTTACCCGGCCATCGGTCATTGGCTCTATGACTTGAACATGTCGATAGAAGCCAAGCTGTATGGACTGCACAAAATTGTCGTGCCGATCGCCGAAATGACCGTTTCGACCTGGCAAGGCGGGCCGTATGAAGCGTCCAGCAGCGTGCTGATGCTCCACGGTTACAGCGCCGACAAGAACATCTGGCTGCGCTTTGCCCGGCACTTTGTCGGCAACTATCGGGTGATCATCCCCGACATCGCCGGCCATGGCGAAACGGGCTTCAAAGCGGGAGGCGGCTACGACATTCCCTTGCAGGCCAAGCGGATGATCCAGTTGCTCGATGTCTGCGGCGTCGAGAAAGTCCATGTGATCGGCAACTCGATGGGCGGTTACATGGCAGCGTGGCTGGCGGCCACGTACCCGGATCGAATTGTTTCGTTGGCCCTGATCGACCCGGCGGGGGTCACCGCCCCCGAAGCCAGCGACCTGGAGCGGCATTTGGCCAAGGGCCACAACCCGTTCCTGATTCATTCACGGGAAGAATTCCAGCGCTTCTATGCCATGACCATGGCCGAACCACCGTGGGTACCCAAGGTGGTGCTGGACGCCATCGCTCAGCGCTATGAACAGCAACGCGAGGAGCTGGAAGAAATGTTCAGGGACTTGCGCGCCAGCCCGCCGATGGAGCCGAAACTGCCCGACATCAAGTGCCAGGCGCTGTTGCTGTGGGGACACAAGGACCGCTTGATCGATGTCAGCAGCGTGGCGATCTGGAGCAAAGGCATCGCCGATCTGCGAGTGGAAGTCTGGGACCACACCGGCCATATGCCGATGGTGGAGCAACCAACGAACACGGCGCGGCTGTATCGGGAATTTTTGGCATCGCTGCGTTCGGAACTTCCTGTGTAGCAGCTGCCGAGCCTGCGAGGCTGCGTTCGGCTGCGAAGCAGTCGTGAAATCAGCCACTGCGGTGTGTCAGAAGGAACGTGCATACAGGGTTTGCGACTGCTTCGCAGCCGAACGCAGCCTCGCAGGCTCGGCAGCTGCTACAAGCTGCTACAACCAGCAGTCCTTTGCAGAATGAAGTCCGTAAGATTCTTCGTTTGTCGGCGCCGCACAAGGCTGCGATCTTTTCCCGCATCCTTTACGTCACCGCATCAGGAATTCTTTAATGAGTCACCCGAACTTCGTCAGCCCTGACCTGATCCGCCAACGCTTTTCCAAAGCGATGTCCGACATGTACCGCGAAGAAGTGCCGCTGTACGGCGCGCTGATGGAACTGGTGGAACAGACCAACCGTCACGTGCTGGACAGCGATCCACAGATCGCCCGACAGTTGAACAGCACCGGTGAAATCCAGCGCCTGGACCTGGAGCGACATGGCGCGATCCGTGTCGGCACCGCCGATGAACTGGCCACCCTCGCCCGGCTGTTTGCGGTGATGGGCATGCAGCCGGTGGGTTATTACGACCTGACCCCGGCCGGCGTACCGGTGCACTCCACGGCTTTTCGCGCGGTGCATGAGGCGGCGTTGCAGGTCAGCCCGTTTCGGGTATTCACCTCCCTGCTGCGCCTGGAACTGATCGAAGAGCTGGAACTGCGAGCGTTCGCCCAATCGGTGCTGGACAAGCGTTCGATCTTCACGCCCGCTGCGCTGACCCTCATCGATCGCGCCGAAACCCAGGGCGGCCTCACCGAACAGGAGGCCCAGGACTTCGTCGAGCAGGCGCTGGAAACGTTCCGTTGGCACCATACCGCCACCGTGACCGCCGAGCAGTACCGCAAACTCAGCGCCCAGCATCGCCTGATCGCCGACGTGGTGGCGTTCACCGGTCCGCATATCAACCACCTGACGCCGCGCACCCTCGACATCGACATCGTCCAGGCGCAAATGCCTGCCCACGGCATCACCCCCAAAGCGGTGATCGAAGGCCCGCCCCGCCGTCAGTGCCCGATTCTGCTGCGCCAGACCAGTTTCAAGGCGCTGGACGAGCCTGTCGCCTTCACCGATCAAGCCGAGAATCGTGGCAGCCACAGTGCCCGTTTCGGCGAAATCGAGCAACGCGGCGCCGCGCTCACCCCCAAAGGCCGGGCGCTTTACGACCGTTTGCTCAACGCGGCCCGGGATGAATTGAAAGACTTCCCCAATGAAGCCAACGCCGCTCGCTACAACGCGCTGATGGTGCAGCACTTTGCAGAATTCCCTGACACCGTTGAGGGCATGCGCCAACAGGAACTGGCGTACTTTCGCTACTTCGTCACGGAAAAAGGCTTGGGGGCCGATGAGCTGAAATCGTGGTCCCTGGAGGATCTGCTCAGCGGCGGGTATTTGCGGGTTGAACCGTTGGTGTACGAAGATTTTCTGCCGGTTAGCGCTGCGGGGATTTTTCAGTCGAACCTGGGGGATGCAGCGCAAACCCACTATGGCGTGCATTCGAACCAGCAGGTGTTCGAGAAGGCGCTGGGGCGATCGACGATTGATGAATTGGCGTTGTATGCCGAGACGCAGCGGCGCTCGATCGAGGAATGTTTCGCCGCTATTACGCGATGACACGTTGAAAAGATCGCAGCCTGCGGCAGCTCCTACAGAGATTGGTGTAGGAGCTGCCGCAGGCTGCGATCTTTTGATCCTATTTCAGCTTCGCCAACAACGCCTCAGCAGCAGCCTCGGACGAGGCCGGATTCTGACCGGTAATCAGCAAACCATCAGTGAGTACATAACTCGCCCAGTCAGCACCTTTGGAATAGACACCACCCTTCTCCTTAAGCATGTCCTCCACCAGAAACGGCACAACCTTCGTCAGTTGCACAGCCTCCTCCTCTGAATTGGTAAACCCCGTCACGCGCTTGCCTTTGACCAGCGGCTGACCGTCCGCGCCCTTGACGTGACGCAACACACCCGGTGCGTGGCAGACGGCCGCGACCGGTTTACCTGCCTTGTAAAACGCCTCGATCAGAGCGATCGAAATTTTGTCTTCGGCCAAATCCCACAGCGGGCCATGCCCGCCCGGATAGAAAATCGCGTCGTAGTCTTCAGCCCTCGCGCTGCTCAGCAGAGCGGTAGACGCCAATGCGGACTGGGCGGGGGGGTCTTTGCGAAAGCGCTCGGTGGCCGCGGTTTGCGCGTCAGGCTCGTCGCTTTTTGGGTCCAGCGGTGGTTGACCACCCTTGGGTGAGGCCAGGGTCAACTGAGCGCCGGCGTCTTTAAAGGCAAAGTACGGTGCGGCGAATTCTTCCAGCCAGAAGCCGGTTTTCTTGCCCGTGTTACCCAATTGATCGTGTGACGTTAGAACCATCAGGATTTTCATGTCGTTCTCCTTGAGTTCGCAGATGTTCATTCATCTCGGCGCTGAGTTTGACCTCCAGGCTGCAGCATTCGTTGCACCTGTCACCCTAGCGGTTCTGCTACCGGTTTTCGGCCAATCAGACGATGGGTCACCGAATGATGGCTAACCGCCTTGATGCGCAAGAAGTTGCGCACTCATCACTGCGAAAGCCCTTCCCGGGTGACTGATCGCCCGGCCTGTCAGGCCCCCAGCCAAGTGCGCAAGAAGTTGCGCAGTACTGCGCAACTTCTTGCGCACATTCACCGGCGATCTCTGCCGAAGATTCTCCGCGAGCACCGAAAAACCTCTCAACCACCTGATTTATATAGCCTTCACCGTTTCTGGCACGGACCTTGATAACAGTCAGCCACCCACCGGGCGATACCGCCTCCCGGGCACCCTAACTTTTAGCAAGGAGCACATCCATGGCTACACCAGCGTACATGTCCGTCACTGGCGAAAAACAAGGTCTGATCACTGCCGGCGCGTTCACCGCCGACTCGGTTGGCAACACCTACCAGGAAGGTCACGAAGACCAGGTCATGGTTCAGGCTTTCAGCCACGACGTGATCATCCCGCGTGACCCACAGTCCGGCCAACCGACCGGTCAGCGCGTTCACAAGCCAGTCGTGATCACCAAGGTATACGACAAGTCTTCGCCACTGCTGCAAGCGGCGCTGACCTCCGGCGAGCGCATGAGCGAAATCGTTATCCAGTGGTACCGCACTTCGGCTCAAGGTACCCAAGAGCACTACTACACCACCAAACTGGAAGACGCGATCATCGTCGCCATCAACAACAAAATGCACAACTGCCAGGACCCGGCGAACTCGCACTTCACTCACCTGGAAGAAGTGCAATTCACCTACCGCAAAATCACCTGGACCCACGAAGTATCCGGTACTTCGGGTTCCGATGACTGGCGTGTTCCAGTCGCTTAATCGCGGCTGACGGTTCCAAACATCGGCCAGCTCTGCTGGTCGATGTCATTTGCGCCTTCCAGGAATTTTCGCGTCCGCAAGCGCCCGTTTGGGTGCAGGCGAGCGCCGCAGCACTGCACGAGGAACAAGGGATGTTCGCGCCGGCCAATCAAACTCACTTTGCCCTGACCATCGAAGGTCTTTCCAGCGACTTCCAGGTTTTTTCCCTGCAAGGTCGGGAAGCCATCAGCCAGCCTTTTGTGTTTGAGGTGGAGCTGGTCAGTGAACAGCCGTCCCTGGACCTCGAGACCCTGCTGCACAAACCGGCCTTCTTGCAGCTCTCGCCTGACGGCAGTGGCATCCATGGCCAGATCTACCGCGCCGCCCAGGGTGATTCCGGCAAACGCCTGACCCGCTACGCGGTGACCCTGCGCCCGCAACTGTCTTACCTGGCGCACCGCATCAACCAACGCATCTTCCAGAACCTCAACGTGCCGAAAATCATCGGCAGCGTCCTCGAAGAGCACGGCATCCAAAGCAATGCCTACGAATTCAAAGTCGGGGCGATTTATCCCGAGCGCATCTATTGCGTTCAGTACGATGAATCGGACCTGCAGTTCGTCCAGCGTCTGTGCGAGGAAGAAGGTATCCACTACCACTTTCAGCACAGCGCCAACGCCCACAAGCTGGTGTTCGGCGATGACCAGACGGTGTTCCCGAAACTCGCCGCCGTGGCCTACCAGCAAGACTCCGGCATGGTCGCCAACAACCCGGTGATCAAGCGCTTCGACCTGCGCCTGGAAACCCGCACCAGCCGCACCACCCGCCGCGACTACGACTTCGAAAAACCGCGCCTGACCCTGGAAAGCGAAAACCGTGGCGACGCCCTGCCCGACCTCGAAGACTACGACTACCCCGGCCGTTTCATCGACCGCGAACGCGGCAAGCACCTGGCCAAACGCGCCCTCGAGCGTCACCGCAGTGACTTCCAGCTCGCCGAAGGCAAAAGCGATCAGCCGTTGCTGGTCAGCGGCCACTTCCTGGCCCTGACCCAACACCCAAAAGCCAAATGGAACGACCTGTGGCTGCTGACCGAAATCCTCCACGAAGGCAAACAGCCGCAAGTACTGGAAGAGTCGGTCACCAGCAACACCACCAACCTGAAAGACGATTTCCACCAGGGCTACCGCAACCGCTTCCAGGCCACCCCGTGGGATGTGCCGAACCGCCCGCCCCTGACGCAAAAGAAACCGCGCATTCTCGGCAGCCAAAGCGCCGTGGTCACCGGGCCCAAGGGTGAAGAAATCCACTGCGACCAATACGGCCGCGTCAAAGTGCAATTCCACTGGGACCGCGAAGGTCAGGCCGACGACAAGACCAGTTGCTGGTTGCGCGTCTCCTCCGCCTGGGCCGGCGCCCACTACGGCGGCATCGCCATCCCGCGCATCGGCATGGAAGTGCTCGTCACCTTCCTCGAAGGCGACCCCGACCAACCGCTGATCAGCGGCTGCCTGTACCACAAGGAAAATGTCGTCCCGTACGCCCTGCCGGCGAACAAAACCCGCAGCACCTTCAAAACCCTGAGTTCCCCCGGTGGCGGCGGTTACAACGAACTGCGCATCGAAGACAAAAAGGGCCAGGAACAAATCTTCCTGCACGCCCAACGCGACTGGGACGAAAACGTCGAGCACGACCAGAAGATTCGCGTCGGCAACGAACGCCACGACACCGTCGAGCAAAACAGCTACAGCGAATTCAAGGCCGAAGAACACCACACCGTCTACGCCGACCGTAAAGTCGAAACCCGCGCCAACGACCACCTGACCGTGGGCGTCAACCAGCACATCAAGGTCGGCACTGGGCAATTCATTGAAGCGGGCCAGGAAATCCACCTGAGCAGCGGTATGAAAGTCGTGCTCGAAGCGGGCAGTGAGCTGACCCTCAAGGGCGGCGGCAGCTTCATCAAGATTGATGCAAGCGGCGTGACCATGAGCGGGCAGGTAATCAACATGAACTCCGGCGGGAGTCCGGGGAATGGGACGGGGGCGGCGCCATTGTTGCCGGGACCGTTGAAGCAGGCGGATGCGGATAAGGCCGGCCAATTGTTGGTGCCCGCTCAGCGGCAAGCGTTGATGCAGAAGAAGCCAATCTGCGCGATCTGCGAGAAGGCCAAACTGGAGGCGCAAAATGCTTAAGTCCGAGTGGCCGCTGGAAAATGGGTTGCCTCAAGGCCTGCCGTGGAATGGCACCGTCAGTTTGCTACTGGATGGCGTCAGCGTCGAGAATCTGCCTCAACACCTTTATCAATGGTCGGATAATCCGGTTTTCGAGCCACTCTACCTCGGCACCCGGTGGGCTGAATTGGGCGACGTTTCGCCATGTCTGGTTCAGATAAAGGCGCAGAACAATCCCATCCTGGCAAAGTTTCTGGCTGAGCCTCGCCAAGAATGGGGCTACCTCGTGTTCAGCGATCAACCCTGGGCACAAATGGTCGAGCACTTCCGCTGGCTGACCAGCGTCATGCACCCTCAGGGTGAAGAAGTCCTGCTGCGCGTCGCCGACCCTGCCGTGTCCTACGCATTGCTCAGCCACGCCGAGAGCATCAAGGACCCTACCCTGTTCGGCCCGTGCTCGCAGATCGTCACCGCCGACGCGGCACTGGGCTGCTGGCACATCAACCAGCGCCCCGGCAAAGCCCCCGAGCCGAACCACTGCAAACGCTACCGCTTGAGCGACGAGCAACTCAGCCAACTGGATGAAGTGAATTTCCGCAGCATCGTCCTGCGCCTCGACCAACACATGCGCGAATACTTTCCGTCCTATCACTCGCAAGCGACGCCGTTGCAGCGCTGGGAACACCTGCACGCATTGGCCTCGACCTCGTATGATCGCGGCTTCAACACCGAACTCGACATCACTCTCTACGCCAACATTCACGGGTTTCTCGGTGAACGAGCGCTGGAAGAACATCCGGACCTGGATGCGATACTTAAAACGCCATCGGAACAAACGCCCTCTCAGCGACTCGAACGCGTCGCTGATATTGCCCAGGAACGGGCTGAAACCCTGCTAAGGAGCCAAGGATGACAACGCCCACATCGACCGGCAAAAGCCCGAACAACGTTGCAAAAAGCCGGGACGACGGCAAGTGTGCCCTGGGCGGCTGCTCGCTGATGAAGGCCAAAATCCAGCTCATCCCTCTCCGTTATGGCCTGGTCGAACGACTCGACCCATCCAGTGCACTGGCCATGCCGTACAAAACCACCTCACGTCCTCTGGGAATTCGCTTGATCCGCGACGGCTGGCTCTACGTCATTGTCGACAAGAAACCTCAAGCCGTCATGCACGAATACCGTATCCAGAACGGCATCGTGACCCAACTGCTGTGGGAAAAAGGCGAAATCACCGCCAACAAACGCGAAAGCAACGTGGGCGAAGCCGTGCTGGTCTTCCCGCGTTTGAGCAAGCTCTACGTCAACTACTCCGAAGTGCAATGGACCGCCGCCAAATGCGCGCAGGTCATCAAGCATAAGTCTGAACGTGAATACTTCATGCAGGCAGTGGACCTGACCAAGACTGATCCGGAGAAAGGCGCGGCCAATCTGTTGACGCCAAGTCAGGCGAAAAAATGGATTGCGGAGGTTGCGGAGCAGCCGAGTAAAGAGCCGGCGGTTACGGGTGCCAAACCTGAGGAAAGCAAAGACTATCTCTGGGAGCAAACACCTCACTTCAAAAAAACTCAGTTGGGCACGCTCAAAAAGCAAGTCAAGGCAGAAAACGAGCGTGACCATCTGTATGTGGTGATACAGGATGACATCGGTGTGCTGCGCGATCTCGCTGAGCATCAGGATTTGGTAACAGGCTGGATCAGTGACTGGAGCGACGCTGAAGCCAATCAAAAGAAGTATGTGTTTGGTTGCTACATCGAATCGTTGTACACCGTAACTGGCGAAACCATTCTGAATGCCGCTCAAAGCGACCCTCGTTTTGCCAAACTCAAGGACGAAACAAGCGAAGAGCAGCGGCAGTCGATCGTCGACTACGTCAACGTTAAAAATCAAACCCAATATTCCGGTGCAGGTACGCATAGTGGGGCTATTGCAGCTTCAAAGTCGCGGATGCGTACGAGTCTTGGACCTTTGCATTCCAAGTACGAAGACCTGATCGAGACCATCGAAGACAACGCGGATGACGCGCTCGACGGCGCAAAAATGGGACAACAGGGCATCAACGATCTGATCGATCGGCCCGCTATGGAAGCCTTTCTGAAACAGCAACGCGCCCAACTCAGTCGTTGGAACAAACGTCTAGATCTGATCAGTGACGATCGCGCGAATCTGATCAGTGAAGAACGCTTCCAACGCTCAGCCTGGTATTTCGACCCCAAATTTGGCGATCAACTCGACACAACTCTCGCTACTGAATATGCCTGTATGAGAGACATTTGCCGGACAGATAAAGCGACTGAAAAGCTTGCCGATCTGATCGAGAAACATCCGGGTTTTACGGTACCAACCTTCTTCACATTGAGCTTGACTGATCAGAAGGACATGCACGCCAAGGTCACATCTTTCATCAAGTCCCTGCGCGATACCTATATGGTCAAGGACGACTATCAGGGAGCCCAAGCACTCAGCGGAAAATTTGGCAATTTGCTCACTCAGAATCTCTCAGCAGCAATGCAATTGAGTGAAAACGGCATTGTGCTCGGTCAGTTGCGCAATACGGCGTATGAGCCGGCAAAGCAATTGCGCCTGGCAGGAGCGCTGGATGAGGCCATGCAAGCGCTACGCAGTGGCCAGCCGCTAGATCCGGCAAAAGTATTGCGCCGGATTCCTGGCTCGGCCTGGATAGATGTTCTGCGTGCCTTTGGTAAGGGAGGTATTACGTTGGAGTTTGCCTCTGCGAATCAAATTGCTGCGTTCAAAGCTGATATAGCCAAACTGACAGATCTGCGCCAGCAAATGACCTCGCTGAAAAATCAGATTCGGCAAACCCTGGCTGATGAACGTAAAGGCCGGTCACCAAAAGGCGGTTACAAAACCTTGGTATCTCGCCGCAAAGCCATTCAACAAACTGTCGCTCCACTTGAGGGGAGGGTAGCTCAGGCCATGAGTCCTGTTGGTGACGGACCGGGTAAGGCTGCCTTTAAGATCAAAGGGCTTAACAATGCTCAGGTGCTTGAGTTTGAGCGGATGGCCGATGACTATCGGCTCAAGCGTCCGTATAAAGGTTTGACTGGAGAAGTTTTCAAATCAGTGGGTGGCGATGTGTTTGCTTCGGCTGCATTTGTCATGCAAACGATAAATTTCTACCAGGTTTTTATCGAAGCACGTTCTAAAGCAGTGTGGGATAGCGCAGATACCCTATCTTTCTTTAACGCCCTATTTTCTACGGTAGGAGGCGGTTTGGCTGCTGCACAGGGTATTGCCATTACAAGTCTTTCTGTCGCTATCAAAAATTACACAAGCGCCGCCGGCAAAATTAAATTGGCCGCTAAGCTAGGGAAAATCACCGGAGCATTGAGCCCATTTGCCTACATATTCAGTGCAGTTGCCGCAGGAACAGGTATGTATGGTGAAAAAGGATCGGCTGCCAAATGGACAGAGGCGCTACGTTCAGGGAATGGTGCCAAGTTGACAGGCGCCAGCATGACATTAGCTGGAGACTCTGGACAACTTGCGCTCAATGGATGGGCCTTCGCCAGGAGTGGCCAATCCATTTATGAGGCGTTTACCACCGTAAGTCAGGCACGTGCACTGGTTTGGGTCAAAGCGGGTGGTCAACTGTTGAGCATTGCTGCCAAAGCCAACTTGATTGGCCTGGTGCTTACTGGTCTGCAATTGGGCGGAGAGTGGCTGTACAACCGAAACAACAAAACAGCTTTGGATACTTGGTTGCAAAAAGGCCCTTGGGGTAAGCAGAGCGCCAACCGCAGTCTGATTGAGGAGCGCCTGCTGCTTGCCGACATAACGGCAGCACCGCAGGTAGCGTTGCAGACGATAAACAACAAGGCTATGGCGGTACTGCGCATACCGGGAATCACGGCTCGTGAACTAAATGATGTAGAGTTTGGCGTGAGCGCTTACTGGCTGACAAACCACCAACGAAATGATTGGGAGGCATGGAGCGAGCCGCTGCTTTATCAATTCAACCTGCTCAGTGCTCCGGATGAACCGCTTAAATTAGGCATGGACATTTTCCAACACGAAGCCAACGCCCAACATGGTTTGGCTATCGTCCTGCGCTATCACCCCATTGCTGGCGATAAATCCTTCCGAGAGAAACGCTTCGAAACTACGACGTTGAACGCGCAAAATGGCAAGCTATTTTCAGCTGTCTCTGTTTTAAAGTCGCGCAAAACCGATGCCCCATGGCTATTGGTCAACAGCGACTTCCTGTAGCTGCCCGACTCACCACTTTTCGGTTGAATCACATGTCATCCAAATCAACAAATAACGATGAATTTAATCTCAAGCATCAGCGCCCCGTCGCTGGCGAATCTCGACGTTTTACTACTGGCGAAGCAGTGTTTTTCTCGCCACTACCCGTCCCTACCGGCCAGATCCCAATGGATTTGGGGGGAAGCTTTCTTGATATCAACGACACTTACCTAGACGTCGGTAGCAGTAACGTCAATAAGGCATTTCAAACCAGGGTCATGATCGCAAGCAGTATGCTCATACTGATTGTGAGTTTGATAATCGGCCCCTTCATCGCCGGGCTAATGAGTTTTGGTGATCCCTATGGCAGAACATTTACACATATTTTCATAGAGTTTTTCCCCACCGGCGCTGCAATCGGCGCTTGGGGAGCAGCAGGAGCCACAGTTTTGGGACTCTATGTTGTCATCAGCACTACTCTAGCCAAAGTCCGTACCCGCCCTATACGCTTCAATAGGCAACGCCGCGAAGTCTGTTTTTTTGCTAATGGGTCTGACGAACCGGTCATCCAACCGTGGGAAGAAATGGTTTCCTGGCTTTCTGTCAGTACGGGGGTAACTGGGGTCGGCGTCATGAGTACTTATACCTTTGGCATGGCATTTGACGAACCTAAAACTGATACCGTTCATTTTGTGAACCAGGGAGTAATGACTCCAGTTCATGGTTTGGGTAAATGGGAGGCGATACGTGTTTACATGGAAAAAGGGCCACAACACTGCCCCGGTAAAGCACCGTACGAAGGCCGCCATACATTTGATAAAGAGCAGGGAGATATGCTTGAGGAGTACCAACACAACGAGCGCTCCGCGTTAGGTGTTGGCTGGTGGTATTTCACTCATGTAATCACTTTATGGCGCTTTCCGTACTGGGTTGCTGAATGGGACCACCGTTTCAGCATGAAATCTCTACCTGATTCCATTGCTGAGTGGTCAAAATCTCTACCGACTGAGCAGTGGGCCAAGCCGAGCCAAGCGTTGAAAGAGCAAAGTGCCAAGATCGAAAAGGCATTTGCTCAGGGACAAGATTTCATGACGTACTTCAAGGCGAACCTAAATGAAATCAAGACAGAAGAAGCGATAAATAATTGATTGGAAACGATGAGCCGCGTCCTTGATGCATAAATATAATCGGCTACCTCATGCCGGAGATGCACTTAATGGTTATTCTGCATGATACCTACCTCTCCGCAGTACGACGAGTTCGATATTCGACAGCAGCGCCCCGTCGCCGGGGAAACTCGTCGTTTTCCCACTAGCGAAGTGTTGTTCCTCTCACCTCTACCTGTTCCTACCGGACAGATTCCAATGGATCTCGGCGGAAGTTTTGTTGACGTCAACGACACCTATCTGGACTTGGGTAGCAGCAATCTCACCAAGTCTTTCCAAGCACGATTAGCTGTATCACTCCCTACAGTCGTAGTTATCGTTTGTCTATTTGTTCTCCCAACCTTGATGGGCTTCGCAGCATTCATAAATCCATTCGGCAGAAGCTTTTGGTTTTACTTCAACGATTTTTTTGAGTTCGGAATATCACTAGCGCTCTGGTGTGGAGGGGGAGCAGCGCTGCTTGGCCTGTACGCGATTATCAGCACCACAAGAAGCAAAGCCCGCGCCCGACCCATCCGATTTAACCGTCAACGCCGAGAGGTCTGTTACTTCCCGAAGGGCTCCGACGAACCCGTGATCCAGCCTTGGGAAGACACGGTTGCGTGGATCTCAGTCAGCACAGGATTCACCGGAGTAGGCGTAATCAGTAGCTACACCTTTGGCATGGCCATAGATAATCCCAAGGCCGATACGGTGCACTTTCTTACACAGGAGGTCATGACTCCTGTTCATGGACTAGGCAAATGGGAAGCCATACGTGCCTACATGGAAAAAGGACCGGAGTTTTGCCCTGGTAAAGCACCATACGAGGGTCGCCACACTTTCGATCAAGAACGACAGGACATGCACGAGGAATACAAGCACAACGAACGTTCCGCTTTAGGAGTTGGTTGGTGGTACCTGACACACCTGATCACTTGGTGGCGTTTTCCGTACTCGGTAGCGGAATGGGACTACCGTTTCAGCATGAAATCTCTACCTGAATCCATTGCTGAGTGGTCCAAACCTTTACCTTCGGAACAATGGGCCAAACCAAGCGCCGCTCTGAAAGAGCAAAGCATGAAGATCGAAAAAGCCTTTACTCAAGGACAGGATTTCATGACGTACTTTAAGGCCAACCTAAACGAAACCAAGGCAGAAGAATCAACAAATAATTGAATAGAACTGAACAAACTTTATGGCTTTCTGCATGACACCAACCTCTCCGCAGTAAGACAAGTTCGATATACAACAGCAGCGCCCTATCGTTGGTGAAACTCGTCGTTTTGCCACCAAAGGAAAAGGGGACGCCCATTAGCCTTGAGTTGGGACCGGCTAATGGGTGTCCCCTTTTGTTGCTTTTCAGGGAAAGAAAAAACGATTCCTTCTATTCCCGCGCTACGCGTCCGCAATGCCAGTACGCCATCATTGCTCGTGACTACTGATCTTCTCAACGTGCCTGGCTCCACCCAACGCCTCGGTGAAATTTGATGCCTTTACAGAACCAATCACCTCGCGACGATATGCTTGGACTGAGCAAAAAAAGACCTGCATCCGGTGAAACTCGTAGTTTTGCGACTGGAGAGGCTGTTTTCTTTTCTCCACTTCCCGTACCTACGGGTAGCACTCCAATGGATCTGGGGGGTAGCTTCATCGAGGTCAATGAAACCTATCTCGATGTAGGTAGCAGCAACTTTGGCAAGGCATTTCAGGCAAGAGCGATGATCGGCCTTTGTATGGGCTTTATAATTTCCTGCCTATTTATTTTACCTACTATCATGGGTTTTTCGACCTTCAACAATCCATTTGGCCGTGATTTCTCTTGGTACTTCAGCGAATTCTTTGAGTCGGGTTTATATATTTCCGGATGGGGGGGAACAGCATTCGCGGCCCTTGGTTTGTACGTCGTTGTAAGCACGACACGAAAAAAATCTCAAAGCCGTCCTATTCGCTTCAATAGGCAACGGCGTGAGGTCTGCTTTTTTGCGGACGGATCTGATGAGCCTGTGATTCAGCCTTGGGAAGGGATGGTGTCCTGGCTCTCGGTCAGCACCGGTGTTACCGGAGTAGGCGTCATGAGCACTTATACATTCGGCATGGCTTTCGACGACCTGAAAGCCGATACCGTGCACTTTGTAAACCAAGGTGTAATGACCCCAACTCATGGCTTGGGTAAGTGGGAAGCAATTCGCGTTTACATGGAAAAGGGAACGCAATACTGCCCAGATAAAGCACCTTACGAGGGTCGCCATACTTTCGATAAAGAGCGGGCAGATATGCTAGAGGGGTACCAACACAACGAGCGTTCCGCTCTGAGCGTTGGCTGGTGGTATTTTTCTCATGTAATCACTTTGTGGCGATTTCCGTACTGGGTAGCAGAATGGGATCACCGTTTCAGCATGAAATCTCTACCTGCATCTATTGCTGAGTGGTCCAAACCTTTACCGTCTGAGCAATGGGCCAAACCGAGCTCAGCTTTGAATGAGCAAAGCATGAAGATCGAAAAAGCCTTTTCTCAAGGACAGGATTTCATGACGTACTTTAAGGCCAACCTAAACGAAACCAAGGCAGAAGAATCAACAAATGATTGAACGGAGCTGATTAGCCGTGTCCACGAGGCATAAATACAATCGACTACCCCATGCCGGAGACTCTGAAATCAGGTCCGGTGTAGAGACTGTTTACCTGTCACCGAAGCCAGTCCCTACAGGTATGCCGCCATTCAGTGCCCGCCAATTACATAGAGATACCAACGACGTTTATCTAGACTTCGCTGTCGGGCGCGCAAATTTTGAGTTCATGGCTCGTGCAGGCATCGGCTCGGTAATGTTCATCACCCTCTTCTTCCTTTTTGTATCCGGCTTTGGTTCGTGGCTGAGAAGAGACGTGCAACCTTTTTGGACTAGTTGGATAGATTTTTTTACAAACGCCTTTGTCCAAGGATTCATCTGGTGTCTTACCGCCGTATACGTTGTATTTTTTGCTATGCCGTCCGTCAGATCACTATTCACCCTCCTATCCGCTTTAACCGACAACGCCGTGAGGTTGTGTTCGTACCTAAAAAAGGTGCCGCACCACGCTATATTCCTTGGGAGGAGGCAATCGCATGTGTATCCGCTGGCCGGCTCATTACTCAATATGCGGTGATGCCCGAATACAAGCTAATGATCGGTTTGCGTGATAGTGCCCGCGGCGATGTCTTGTGGTCCGTGGTGCCAAGCGGCAGTCTGAGTCTGGCCGTATCCTCAATGTTCGTGGCACCACCCCGGAAAGCTTCGCCCACGATCCGGCAGGCAACCTCCTCGGCCAAGGCGACTAGGCAACCACGAACCTGGCCAACGTAAAAGGCAACCGCCTGCTAATGCAGGGCGACCGTCATTACGACTACGACGCCTACGGCAACCAGATCCGCGAACGCCGCGGCACGGGGCAAAAACTTGTCACCGAGTACCGTTACGATTGCCAACACCGTCTCATCGGGGTCAGCCTTCCCGGCGGTAGCGTCGCAAGCTACAAGTACGACGCCTTCGGCCGTCGAATCGCCAAAACCGTCGATGGTCAAACCACGGAATTCCTGTGGCAAGGCGAACGCCTCATCGCCGAAAGCGCGGACAACCGCTATCGCAGCTACATCTACGAGCCGGGCACCTTCCGCCCCTTGGCGATGCTCGATGGTGAAGGCCCGCTAAAAGCCGAGCCGTTCTACTACCAACTCGACCACCTCGGCACCCCGCAGGAACTCACCGACTACAGCGGCGAGATCATGTGGTCGGCGAAATACCGCGCCTACGGTAACCTCGCCACCCTCGACATTGCGGAAATTGATAACCCGCTGCGCTTCCAGGGTCAGTACTTCGATGCGGAAACGGGCTTACATTACAACAGGCATCGCTACTACAATCCGGGCACTGGGCGGTATTTGACGCCGGATCCGATCAAGCTTGCGGGTGGGTTGAACAACTACCAGTACGTGCCTAACCCTACGGGGTGGGTGGATCCGTTGGGGTTGGCCTGCGGAGTTGGAAATTGCCCCAAAGTCACTCGAGATGCACAAGGCAGAATCACAGACTGGGAGTTTGATGTCACTCCGGATGACATAGGAACGGGTAGCGCGACGAATCAGGCCGCTCGGGATCATGCAAGAGAGCTTGGGAACGCAACTGATGACGCAGGACATGCGAGAGGGAACAAGCTAGGTGGACCAGGGACTGTGCTGGACAACATTTTCCCTCAAGCGCCCTCAGTAAACCGGGGACAATTTAGAGTGTTCGAAAAAGGTGTTGCAGAACATATAACTGAAAATGACGTCAGCGCTAGTGCCCGCTTGACTGCAGTTTATGAAGGGCAAGATACTCGCCCGTACAAATTGATCTATAAAATTAAATTCTCAGACGGCACAAAACTCACCAAAGAATTTGACAACTGAAGGACACTACCAATGTTTATAGTCAAAACAGATATCAAAACAAACTCGTACATTGGTGGTAATCCTGTACTTCCATCAGGAGTCGATGCGCCGAAAAGTAAAAGCGACGTACCACTAACTTTTTTCTTTACCATTGAGTTCCCTGCCACGCACGCGATCAGCGGCTACACGTTAAGTTTTTTCAGTGCTACAGATGAATTCGATGAAAATTTCACGATACCTGAAATGCTGAGTACGGACCTGAAGAATGCAATTATTCCAAACGGCTTTTTAAGAACATATCAAAAGCTTTTCAAAACATATTTATTTAGAACAGAAACAGGACAAACATTAAATACAACCTCTCGCATAAAACTTCAACATCTAGAGTTTTCCACCCAAGAAAATGGAGAAATCTTTGGCTGGGCTGGTCTACCTCCAAAATGGATACTTGAAGACGAAGCTCCGTCCACTTACGAAGGTGAAAGTCTCGATTTTCTACTCCAAGTAAAACGCGACCAGACTTTTGACATTACAGACGCAGCCCCACCACAAAAAGAAATGAATATATTTGGCGGAGAAAAAGACAGAAAAAAAAGAAATTACTTCTTCTTCAATCAAAATGAATCGTACTTTTTCGGCCAGCCATCAAAGGCTTTTGACAACAACGTATATATTATTACTCAATGCGACTAAGCCAAAATAATTAAGAAGAAAAGAAAAATTGGCTCGAACAAAATCGTTTCCATTTGGACGGCGAACACCGATTGGGAACCGTCTACGCTTCGAGATGTGATGAGCCCAGAGTATTCTGACGACGAAGACTTTCTTGGCTCTGAGTTCAGCAAGGCTTTCTCACTAGGTTTTATTGACGATGACACTGTCGAAGCAGATAAAATCGAGCCAACAAATTCTCTAATTGATGCAATTGACGGGTGCTCATACGACCTTGACATCGCGTCTGACATGAAAAATAAAAACACCCCTCTGACCGAAGTGCCTATAGACACCATAGTTGCAATCTACGACTACTCGTTCTCGGGAATCCCCAAAAACACTAAAATCAGAAATAATCTCTTTACATACCGAGGAAGTTTTGAATACCAAGACTAAATTCTCAGAGAATAGAGAATAAGAACGCAAAAAAACGGGACAGATTTATATTCCACGCAATCACGAAAATAAATCTGTCCCCTTTTGGTTAAGATCGAAAATAAATTCCCTTTTAGGTCCATTTGATGCACATCTAGGAGGTCACGAATGAAGCAATCCGGTTTATATGACATGGCGGGTCGTTGCGGCTGTACGGTAATGGTATTTTCGGATCATCCAGATTTTTTTCTTCCTGGTCACTAAACGTCAGAAAAGACCAAAGAAAATACATGATAGAACACGACGGCAGAGACGGTTGGTTAATGCTCTATCAAGAAAACCAACCAAGTAAACTCAAAGAGATCGACAAGAAAATATCTCACGCGATGAACGATTACGAAAAGCTGCAACAGTGCGAGACTTGGCTGGTAAGTATTTAACGAGTTATGCCGAGTACCACGACTAGGAAAACATGGTGACGGAGGAGCTCAGCGGACCAAAAATGGACACCCATTGGATTATTTAAAAAATGATATTCAACGACACACAAATCAATACAGGCGAGCGCTTTACGATCGGCATCGAAGAGGTATCAGGAAAACCTTACGTTTCGATACCCGTGAGCAATCGCATGATGGACTACGATGAGTACTATCAGATTGATAGAGCTACTTATGACTTGTACTTGGCCAACGCAACCGCCGCGCTGGAATTTGTTAAGCGCTGCAGGAATCGCGAGTTAGACGAGTTGCTCATTTTTAAACCAGGGATAGATCGTGGAGTGGCCACATAAAAGCCTGAAATGATATTTACACCTAACGGCTTGGGATATTCAACGATTAGGACACCCTGTGAACAAACATAGAATCACCCTTTCAAACGGCTGGATAGCCGAATTCGAAAGCCAAGGAGAATTCAGCATGTCAGCCGAAGGCTGGAATCTGGTTTTGCAAGGACCGAATCAAAAAAGCGTCCAATACTTCAAAGACAAGATCGTCGTCGTGAATGACGACGACGGCTCTCAGGCCAAATCGTGTATCCGCCTTTCAAGCGACGGCGTTTACGGTTATTTGACCACGGGACTGGATCACGGCTGGGTGATTGACTTTGCGCGAGGCATGATCGCTCCACATCGGGTAACGATCTCTCACCGCCACGACGGTTACGATGAAAGCATTTCGATGTACGAACAACCTGCCTTCAAACGCGCGCGCCAGTACATAAGCGTGACAGGCAAGCATATTTATCTGACGTTCCCATTCACCAAGGATGAGGATTTCCCCAAGGTCTGGGAGGAATACCTGCTGATTCGGAGACGACAACTGGATGAGCTTTATTTCAGGAACTGAACCGTCAATATTGTTGCAATACTGCCGCTGCAATCTCAGCGAGCAGTTTTGACAGACCGAATACGATCAAGTCATGCAAAAGCCGCTTTGCGGTTCCGTTGATTCAAGAGCTTCACCATGAAAAATTATCCAACCGACGCCCCAAAAAAAAGGGCGATCTAACGATCACCCGTTTTTTTTATGCACTTCATGTCAGCAAACTTTCCTCAACCTCATACTTAACCACCACCCGATTCTTATATAGCCGCTCACTCTTCAACACCTGACTCTCCTGCCCCTTGCTTCTGACCTCCCGCCATATCTCGTTCTCGCGAAAAACCCGCCCACCGTCTCGCACAAAACGATGCCCAAGTTGATAAACGTGATACCGAAACTCTCTCACCTGATCGCACAACAACTCCCCTTCCAACTGATGCTCGGCGACATTGAGTTTCAACTGAAAATGGCGATCGGTCGGGTTATGCAGCACCAGGTCAATGTAGTTGTAAAAGATCGCGGCCCCGGAGCCGAATGGCAGTACCCGCCCTTCGTCAGGAAAGGGATCGAAGCTGTGGTTCGACCGCTCAACCACGACCAATGGCGAGTGAATCGCCATCCAGTGAATCAGGTTGCTCAGTTGGCAGATCCCGCCGCCGATGCCGCTGCGGGCTTCACCAAATGACAGCTCCATGCCTTCGACATAACCGCGTTTGCGGGTGGGCCGACCCACGAGGCGGCAGAATGAAAAGTACTCGCTAGGGCCGATGACGACGCCATTCATCGAAGCGACGGCCAGTTTCAGGTTGATGACTTTGTTGTGTTGCAGGGCAAGATCGGAGTTGCCGAGTTTGCGGATCAGTTTGGAGGTGTGCTTGAGATAGCGGAATGGCAGTCGGGAGACGGTGTTCAGCGAAACAGCGTATTGCTTGCGGGAGAAGCGCCAGGCCAATTGCCGGAACAGTCTTTTTTGCCACACGCGAAGCCAGTAGAGCGCCGGGTGGTAGAGGGAGAGTGGTTTCATCCGTGTCAGAACGGCGGCAGCCGTTTTCTTCCTTGCTCTGCAAAATGCCGCGAATCTTAACGTATTGCTTCAGGTGTGTATCGCACGTCGATAAGGTGTTCGCCCAGTGTAATGGCCTGGCAATCCATGCACCGGTAAAGAGCCCTGACACTGGGCGAACGGGAAGTATTTTAATTGAAGTTCTCGAATATGTCCGCGTGTATGAACATGAAATTTATCGAAACAACTTTCGATTAAATGTCGGCCCAAATACTATTTTACAGACCAGCAAACTCACCAGTTAGACCATTAAAACTGATTGTTCTTATACAGAAAAATTGTACAAGAACAATCATCATATAGAGCTAATACTCAACTTCAGTGCTTGCTGGTCACTGTCAATATGTCGGTATAGGTGACAACGACACTCTGTCCAACTTTCAGGTCTTTCAATTTCGCTTGAACTTCGGGTCTTACGACGTCAACAGTCTTGGACTGACCGGCGGGGTTTTCGAAGGTTACCTGGTTTTTCTTCACGTCGATTTTGGTGATTTTCAGTTGGACCTGCACCTGACGGTAGGCTTCGCCGCCCGGGTTGTCGCTGCCGGGGGCTGCGCGGACTTCGCCAGCGCGTTCGACGGTGCCTGGCAGGCCTTTGTCGACATCGGTGTCGAGGTAGGCGGCGACAGAGCTGGTAACCGTGACGTCGACTTGGTCGCCGACTTTCAAGTTGCCGAGGTTTTTGGCCTTGTCGGTCAATTGCACATGGACCTGGCGACCTTCCGGCCCCTCCAAGACGACCCGGTGATTGGCAGCATCGACCGAGACAACTTTGGTGGTGACCTGATCCGCCTCCACCACGGCAGACAGCGGGATGTCCGCAGCCATGGCGCTAAGGCTGGCGGCAGACAGCAGGGTCGCAAGGGTGATGGCTTTGGTCAGTGCGTGAAGTTTCATAAGCGGTACATTCCCTGTGAGTTGTAGGCAGCAACGATCGCTGAACCACCGTCCAGCGCCCTCTGCGCAGATGAGCATAGACGCTGATCCGGGAGTGTTCGCAATTTCTTGGAGAACTCCTCAAGCCTCGGGATCGTCAACCTCCTGGGCGACGTTCACGGCAGGCGAATTTTTATGGGATTGATCGGCCTTGGCCTTCAAGGCTTGCCATTGTTCCAGGTCGATGGCGCCCTGCCCCAGCAAGTCGTCTGCCACTCTCAGCAGTTCGGCGTAATGGGCGTCGGGGGATTGTTGCCAGTAGGCCTTGTCTTCGAACAGGCGCTGCCACGAGGCAAGATCTGGTGGTTTTAGGTCGTCGCTCATGTGTGGACTCCTGCGGGGCTCTCACGGTAGAGGGTTGGGCTTCGCGAGGAGTTCCGGCGGGAATTCGGGGAGATCAGGATCAACGTCAAAAGATCGCAGGCTTCGCCAGCTCCTACAGAGGTGCCTTAATACCCGGTCATTTCCAGATAACCCTGCCCGCCATGGCTGCCGCTCAATTGCACCGGCCCTTCCCAATAAGGAATGCGCAAAGCCATCCACGCATTGGGGTTGAGCGCGCTGATCGAGATGTCGAGGTGTTTGTCGGGGATTTTGATCGACCAGCGCACCGGCATCGAACGCCCGGCCACTTTGGCAGTGTCTTGCGGGGTGAGGCTGATGTCGGCGGCGTGCAATTGCTGCGTCTGACCCTGAGCGTCGATCCAGGTGCCGGTGAGGTATGGCGCGCCGTCCTTCTGTCGCATGCGGTAGAGCATCACCTGCTCGCCGCTGTCCAGGTGCAGGGAAAACCAGTCCCAGCCGGTCTGGTTGGCGGTCAGCGGTTGGCTGCTCCATTCCCGGTCGAGCCAGGCCGGGCCGCTGACTTGATACTTTTTGCCATCGATTTCCAGCGTGCCGCTGGCCTGAAAAAACGGCTGACTGTAGTAGTACGACGCCTGCCCCTGTTCGGATTTCTGACTGAAGCCTTTGTCGCCCTGAAGCACCAAGGGACGTGTGGAGGTCAGCCGCAGTCGATAGCCAAAATCCTTGTCCCGGGCGCTGAGTTGAAGCTCCGCCATAGGGTCGGAGCCCTGACTGCTGAAACGCCAATCATCGATCCACGCGTTGAACGGCGCGAGACTCACGCCAGCCTGACCAACGCCCCCACGGGCGTAACGCTCGGCGGCGTGATGCACTGTCGCCGATGTCACGGCCGCGTGGCCAAGCCAGATAATTTGATTACCCCAGCCTGCCACTTCGGGCGTCGCTTTCAAGGCGCTGCGAAACAATGTCCACTGCGCGCCGAACTCGCGTCCCTGATCGTCCTTGAGGTTGGCGGTGACGTACCACCATTCGATGCGAAAACCGTCATGAGGACCGTGATCCGCCGGAAAGCTGAACACCCGACCAGGCACCACCGGCGTAAACGCGGCGGCCTGATGCCCCAGCCCCGCGAAGCCTTTCTCAACAGGCGCCGAGTTATCGCACCCGCTCAATAACACCAATAGCAACACGCCGACCTTAATCTTCACGAGCAAACGTCCTCAGCAGATCCGCCGGTTGCGTGCGGTACAGCGAATACAGCGGCCACGCCGACGCCAGTAAAGTCGCCAACAGCGCCAGCCCCATCAACTGCAACAGTTGCAGCGGGAACACCCGCAGCGGCAAGCGCCAACCGAAGGCCTGGACGTTGATTACCGTGTCCAGGCACCACGCCAACGCGATCCCCAACGGCAATGCCAGCACCAGGGTCAGCACCGCCAGCAACCAGGTCTGGCCGAGATTGAGCAGCATCAGTTGCCGGCGAGTCACGCCGAGCGCCCACAGGGGGGCGAGTTGCCCGAGACGGCTCTGGCTTTGGGTCAACAGGCTGATGAACAGCGCCACGCCCGCCACACAGAGGGTCAGGCTGTTGAGCGCGGCGGTCGCGGCAAAGGTGCGTTCGAACACTTGCGTGGACCACCCCTTGAGCCGGGCCTGGTCGACGATGCGGCTGTCCTCCAGCGTGAAGCGGGTTTGCAGCGCGGTCAGGAAACCAGGGATCAACGTCGGGTCAATGCGCAGGTTGAAACGGCTGGGTGTCAGCTGCGGCCAGCCGCGCAGCAGATGGTTGACGTTGACCAGAATGTGGCCCTTGGGATTGCCGTAGTCGGCGTAGATGCCGACGATCCGTGGCGACCAGGCGCCATTGGGTGTGGCAATCGTCAGGTGATCGCCAAGGCGCACCTTCAGCCGACGGGCCAATTGTTCGCTGAGCATCAGTGCGTCGTCCTTGGCCAGTCGGTCCCAAGGGTTGTCGCCCAAGGCTTCCAGCAGCGGCCAATGCTGGCGATACGTCGGGTGATCAATTACGCCGAAGACGTCCGCCGGCCAGCCTTGCAACTGGATCGACACTTGCCAGTTGGGCAGCACTGCCGTGAGTCCGGGTTGCTGCTTGAGCCAGGTTTGCAGCTCTCTGGCCTGGGCCGGATTGCGCGGATTAACGTACAGTTCGGCGGTCAGGCGTTGTTCGAGCCAATCGCTGAAGGTCTGACGAAAACCGGCCGTCATGCTGCCCGCTCCAATGTTCGCCGCCAGTGCCAACAACAGCGCCATCAGCGCCAGGCTCAGGGCCGGCAGTTGCTGACGGCAATCGGCGAGAAACCATTGGCCAAGCACCGAACGACTGCGATGCAGCACCAGGTTCAACACCCAGTTGAGCACCACCGGCAATGCCAGCGCAGCGCCGATCAACAGTGCCGCCATCAATACGAAGCCACTGCTCAGGCTGTCGCCAAAGATCAACGCCAACAGCGCGATCACCGCAGCAATCACGGCAACCCAACCCTGGCGCCGCAACCAGCGCGCGTGAGCCTGATGCCAGGCTTGCGGGTCGGCCAGAGCCAGCAAAGGCAGGTGCGCGGCCCGCAGCAAACTGTTGGCCCCCGCCAACAACGCACCGAGCAGGCTCAGGCCGACGCCACTGAGCCACCACCACGGACTGAGGCTCAGCTGCCCCGCCACTTCGGCGCCGTACAACCCGCGCAGGCTGGCGGCGACGTCGGGCAACAGCACGCTGGCCAGCAGGTAGCCGCTGGCGACGCCGAGCAGTCCGCCGATCAACGCCAGACCACCCAATTCAACCGCGAGACAGGCAATCAGCATCCGTGCACTGACACCGCAGGCGCGCAGGGTTCTGAGCAAGCCACGGCGTTGCTCTAGCGCCAGGCCGATCGCGGCGTGGACGATGAACAGGCCGACCACGAATGACAGAAAACCCAGCGCATCGAGGTTCAAGTGAAAGCTTTCGGTCAGGCGCGACAAATTGTTCTCTTCGCCGCGGGTTTTGAGCTGCAGTTGCCCCTTGAATTGATCAGGCAGGGTCGCGGTGAAATCCTTCGGCAGCAGCAGGCGTGACAGCTGATCCGGCAGGCCGAGAATCTGCTGGGCGAAGCCGATGTCCACCAACAACACACCGGGAGCCATATCGGGTTGGGCATGCAGCGGTGGCAATGCCTGACCACTCACACTCACTGGGCGTTCGCCTTCGGGCAGACCCAGTGCCTGCAACGTCTGCGGCGAAATCCAGGTACTGCCCGGCGGGCTGAAAAACTCGACAACCTGCTCAATCGCCAACGCCTGCCCGGCCACTGAGGAACCGGCGGGCAGCGACACCGGCTCGATCCCCATCAGCTGCAAGCGCTGGTCTTCATGGCCCTTGAGCGTCACCCGACCTTGCAGGACCGGCGACACCGGCCACCCCGCACGGCGCAGGTCGACAAACACGTGTTGGGAGAAGGTTGCGCCACTGGGTGAACTGAGGCTGGCCTGGGGTTCGCCGCCAATCAACTGACTGGCCCGGGCATAGCTTTCCCGCGCCTGGCTGTTCAGGGCCTGCACACCGGTCAGCAGGCTGGTGGCGAGCCAGAGTCCGGTCAGCACACTGAAAAATTGCACCGGATGCTGCCGCCAATGACTGAGCAGCGCCCGCAGCGTCTCGCGAAAGACCTGCACCTCAGCGCTCGTCCGCGCCAGCCAGACGGCCACCGTGGAGCACCACTTTTTCGGCCAGCCGCGCGGCAACCCGTGGGCTGTGGGTGACCATCAACAAGGTGGTGGGACTGTCGTCGAGCAACTCCAGCAACAACCTCAAGACCTCATCGCTGGTGGCTTCATCGAGGCTGCCGGTGGGTTCGTCGGCCAGCAGCAGTTTCGGCTGCGACGCCAAGGCACGGCCCAGCGCGACCCGTTGCTGCTGGCCGCCGGACAGTTGTTCCGGATAACGCTGCAGCAAATCACCCAAGCCCAGACGTTGCACCAGATGCGCCTGCCAGCGCGGATCATGGCGCCCCGCCAGTCGCGCCTGAAAGGCCAGATTGTCCTCCACGCGCAAACTGCCGATCAGGTTGAACTGCTGAAACACCAGGCCGATTTCGGTCCGCCGCCAGTTCGCCAGTTGCCCTTCGCTCATCTGCTCCAGCCGATGTTCGCCGCTGCGGATGCTGCCGCGATCGACCTTGTCCAGCCCGGCAATCAGGTGCAGCAAAGTGCTCTTGCCACTGCCCGATTCCCCCATCAACGCCAGGCTGCTGCCGGGTTTCAAGGTGAGGTCGACACCTTGCAGAACCGGCAGCGGGCCCTGGGGAGTGGCGTAGCTTTTGAAGACGCCTTGGACCGAAAGCATGGGGAAAACCGTTCGATGTGCGTGGAGCAAGGATAGCGGACGGCAGCAGCACCGCGAATTGGTCCCGATCCTGGAACCTATCGCTTCACCGCCACCCACGTAAAACACAACGGCAACTGCGCCGTTTGCTGCTCATACCGATCATAGAGTTCCTCGCGGTTGGAATGCGGGTACTCCTTGAAGTGGCTGATCTGCAATCCGGCGTCGATGGCGCCGGTGAAGATGGCGCCCAGGGTGTGGACGAACCAGTAGGACGAAGCCGCCTGCTGGTCGATTTTGCCTTCGTAGACGATCGGCTGGTCCTGCACGAAAGGTTCGCTGCGAAAGTACGAACTTTCCGGCCGATACGGATCGGCTGACTCGGGGTCGAACATTTCGAGGAAGGGATGGGTTTCGTACACCACCAGGCTGCCACCGGGCTTGAGGGTTTGCGCGACGTGGCGGAAGAATTCGCCGATGTCCGGCATCCAGTTCAACACGCCGATAGTGATCAGGGCCACGTCGAAGCGGCCATGAAGTTCAGTCGGCAAGTGATGGATGTCTGCCTCGATGAACTCGGGCGCATGGGGCGAGCGTGACGCCAGTTCCCGCGCCTGATCGAGGAAGGCCTCGGACTGGTCGACGCCTACAACGCTGCGGGCACCCAGCGCAAACAACGAAAGGCTTTCGCGGCCGTTGTTGCAGCCCAGTTGCACCACGTCTTTGCCGTCGACACCCACTTGTTCCAGCAAACCTCGGAGGGTGTCGTCCATGCAGCAAAAATCCCTGTCACCAACTGCCGTCAAACGGTCCCGCCATTCGGGGGTGTCTTTGTGGTGTCGGGCGGAGTCATTCCACGCATCGCGGTTGCTGGCGATGGCTTTTTCTTTTGTCGGCATTTCCATTGCGCGCTCCAGACTGGGGTCTTGATTGACCGGCACGAGTCTAGATCAGGGTTTTGAAAAACCCTATTGAGTCTTTGTTCAAATCTTGTAACCCGGGGGTGTCAGCACGTTCAGGGGACGCGGTAGTGAGGTCTGTGGAGTCGATGCCCCACGGGGTACGGCCGACCTCCTTACAACCCACCCTAAGCCTGGTCCAGCCGCTCCCGCAAAAACTCGATCAGCGCCTGCACCGGCCGTGAACTCTGGCGGTGCTGCGGATACACCGCCGATAACGTCAGCGGCTGCGGACGCAATTCATCCAGCACCGGCACCAGCCTGCCGTCCTTCAACGCCGAACCGACAATGAAGGTCGGCAAGTAAGTAATCCCCATGCCGGCAATCGCCGCGTCCCTGAGCAATTCACCATTGTTGACCCGCATCCGCCCGGTGACATTGACCACCAACGGCTTGCCCTGCCCTTCGAAACGCCATTGCACTTGACGCCCGTGGCCGTAAGGCAGGCAGTCATGGCTGTGCAAGTCTTCGGGTTTGAGCGGCGTGCCGCGCTCGGCCAGGTAAACCGGGCTGGCGCAGTACACCCGCTGGATGGAAGCGATGCGTCGGGCGATCAGCGTCGAGTCCTCCAGAATGCCAATGCGCAGCGCCAGGTCATAACCCTCACTGAGCAAATCCACCGGCCGATCACTGAGGTCGACCTCCACCGTGACATCGCGATAACGCTGCAAAAACACCGGCAGCAAACAGCCCAAATGCGCCACCGCAAACGACAACGGCGCGCTGATACGAATAGTGCCGCGGGGCTCGGTGGTCTGGCCGGCGATGCCCTGCTCCACTTGCTCGACTTCACCCAGCAGGCGCAAGGCTGACTCGTAATAACTCTGCCCCAATGGCGTGACGTCCAATCGCCGCGTGGAGCGATTGAGCAGACGCACACCCAGACGCTCTTCGAGTTGCATCAAGCGCCGGCTGACGAACTGCTTGGACAGGCCCAATTGATCGGCCGCCGCGGTGAAGCTGCCGGAGTCCATGACCTGGCAAAAAATACGCATATCTTCGAATGGGTTCATTGTCACGCCTTGGTTGACAGTCAAACATTTTATAGCCGCTTTTTCCTTTTTAGACACCTTATTAATCTGTGTCCACGCTGCAGCGACAGCCGCTGCTTCTAACCCCAAACCGAACACACAATTAAAAAGGAATTAACCATGAACATCGTGAAAAAAACCCTGACCGCGTCCCTCCTCGCCCTGGCGGTGGCAAGCCGCTTGAGCAACTGAGCCCGAAAGAGGCCCGTGCAGTACTGACCGGCGCGCAAAACTCAGTGAAGGTTGATCTGGCGGGTGTGGACGTCAACGACCGCGCGATCAAGGTCGATGGGCAAACCATCAACCTGAAAATCGTGCGGCCGGCCAAGGTCAAAGGTGAATTGCCGGTGTTCATGTTCTTTCACGGTGGCGGCTGGGTGTTGGGCGATTACCCGACTCACCAGCGTCTGATCCACGACCTGGTGGTCGGCTCCGGTGCTGTCGCGGTGTATGTCGATTACACGCCGTCGCCGGAAGCGCACTACCCGACTGCGATCAACCAGGCTTACGCCGCGACCCGTTGGGTGGCCGAGCATGGCGAGGACATCGGCGTCGATGGCAAACGCCTGGCCGTGGCCGGCAACAGCGTCGGCGGCAATATGGCGGCGGTCGTGGCCTTGATGGCCAAGGAACAGAAAACTCCGACGCTGCGCTTCCAGCTGTTGATGTGGCCAGTGACCAACGCACAGTTCGACACCGGGTCGTACCGGCAATTTGCTGAAGGCCACTTCCTGACAAAAGGCATGATGAACTGGTTCTGGGACAGCTACACCACCGACACAGCCGAGCGTGCGCAGATCCATGCCTCGCCGTTGCAAGCCAGCGCCGAACAGCTCAAAGGTTTGCCAGCGGCCCTGGTGCAAACCGCCGAGTTCGACGTGTTGCGTGACGAAGGCGAAGCCTATGCCCGCCACCTCGACACGGCCGGGGTGCCGGTGACGGCCGTGCGCTACAACGGCATGATTCACGACTTCGGTCTGCTCAACCCACTGAGCCAGATTCCGCAAGTAAAAGCAGCGGTTCGCCAGGCGGCACTGGAACTCAAGACGCATCTGAACTGAGCCCCCTCGCCTCGCCACACAGAAATGCGTGGCGAGGCTGCCTGCCTTTGTAGCAGCTGTCGAGCCCCAGCGAGGCTGCGTTCGGCTGCGAAGCAGGCGTGAAACCTGTATACGCGGTCTTGCTGAAAAACCGCATCGCCTGATTTCACGACTGCTTCGCAGCCGAACGCAGCCTCGCTGGGGCTCGACAGCTGCTACAAAAAGCTCATTCGCCAGACACAAAAATGCCCGCGCATTCGCGGGCATTTTTTTGTGCGATAGCAAACTTACTTCGAAGACAGCACCGAGTAGCTGTTCATCAAATTGCGGTAGTTCGGAATGCGCGGTGACAGCAGGTTCGCCAGGCCTTCCATGTCGTTGCGCCAGTCGCCCTGCAGCTCGCAGGCCACCGAGAACCAATTCACCAGTTGAGCACCGGCCGCCGCCATGCGCGCCCAGGCTGCTTGTTGCACGGTTTCGTTGAAAGTACCCGAGGCATCGGTCACCACGAACACTTCAAACCCTTCAGCCAGCGCCGACAGCGTCGGGAACGTCACGCAAACGTCGGTGACTACACCGGCGATGATCAGTTGCTTGCGGCCAGTGGCTTTAACGGCTTTGACGAAATCTTCGTTATCCCAGGCGTTGATCTGGCCTGGACGCGGGATGTACGGCGCGTCCGGGAACTGCTCTTTCAACTCGGGGACCATCGGGCCGTTCGGACCGTTTTCGAAGCTGGTGGTCAGGATGGTCGGCAACTTGAAGAACTTGGCCACATCGCCCAGGGCCAGTACGTTGTTCTTGAATTCGTTCGGCGAGAAATCCTGAACCAGCGAGATCAGGCCCGTCTGGTGGTCGACCAACAGGACAACGGCGTCATCTTTGTTCAGGCGTTTGTACGGAACGTTGCTCATGTGAAACTCCTCGGTGGATGGGTGTTACATACGGCGCCGACGCGAAGGGTCGGCGCTTTTTTTTGATCGTCAGAAGGCGAAGCACGAGCAGCCAAACGCGCCCCAGAAACCCGCGAAATCGCTGACCGGCGCATTCGACAACCGCGCCTTTTCATGGCTATGGGAATGCACGCCGCACGGCCCGCTGCAATGGTGAACCTGAGCCTGCATCGGTGAGGTCGGACGCCAGTGCCCCGGCACTTTCACCACCGGCGACCAGTCCGGCAGCACCGGTACGCTGGCCGGCCCGAGTTTTTCGAAGTCACCGGCGGCGTACACCACCTTGCCGCCGACCACGGTCAACACCGACTCGATCCACTTGATCGCTTCTTCGTCGACGCTGAAAAAATCCGCGCTCAAGGCTGCGACGTCAGCCAGTTGGCCGACCTTGATCATGCCTTTCTTGCCCTGCTCGGAAGAGAACCAGGCGCTACCGTGGGTGAACAGCTCCAGTGCGGTTTGACGAGACAAGCCCTCGGCATGCAGTTCCAGGCCACCGACCGTGCGACCGCTGACCATCCAGTACAGCGAAGTCCAGGGGTTGTAGCTGGACACTCGCGTGGCATCGGTGCCGGCGCCGACCGGTATACCTTCGGCCAGCATGCGTTTGATCGGCGGGGTCGCTTCGGCGGCTTTGGCGCCGTAACGCTCAACGAAATATTCGCCCTGGAATGCCATGCGATCCTGGATCGCGATACCGCCACCCAGCGCCCTCACCCGCTCAATGTTCTGCGGTGTAATGGTTTCGGCGTGGTCGAAAAACCACGGCAAACCGTTGAACGGAATGTCGCGATTGACCTTCTCGAACACGTCGAGCATGCGGCTGATGGATTCGTTGTACGTGGCGTGCAAACGGAACGGCCAGCGCTGCTCGACCAAGTGGCGCACCACCGGCTCCAGCTCGTCTTCCATGGTTTGCGGCAAGTCCGGACGCGGCTCAAGGAAATCCTCGAAATCCGCCGCTGAAAACACCAGCATTTCCCCGGCGCCGTTATGCCGCAGGTAATCGTCGCCCTGATGCAGGGTCACGCTGCTGGTCCAGTTTTTGAAATCGGTCAGCTCTTCCTTGGGCTTCTGGGTGAACAGGTTGTAGGCGATGCGAACGGTCAGTTGCTGGTCCTTGGCCAACTGCTCGATCACCTGATAATCGTCCGGATAATTCTGGAAACCGCCGCCGGCATCGATGGCGCTGGTCAGGCCGAGACGGTTGAGCTCGCGCATGAATTGGCGGGTGGAGTTGACCTGATACTCCAGCGGCAACTTCGGCCCCTTCGCCAGGGTCGAGTAGAGGATCATCGCGTTGGGCCGGGCGACCAGCATGCCGGTCGGCTCACCGTTGGCATCGCGCACAATCTCGCCACCCGGCGGGTTCGGCGTGTTGCGGGTGTAACCAGCCACGCGCAACGCGGCACGGTTGAGCAAGGCGCGGTCGTACAAATGCAGGACAAATACCGGTGTATCCGGCGCGGCCTGATTGAGTTCTTCAAGGGTCGGCATGCGTTTTTCAGCGAACTGGAATTCGTTCCAGCCACCGACCACGCGCACCCATTGCGGCGTCGGCGTGCGGTCGGCCTGATCCTTGAGCATGCGCAGTGCGTCGGCCAGTGAGGGGACGCCTTCCCAGCGCAGTTCGAGGTTGTAGTTGAGGCCACCACGGATCAGGTGCAAGTGCGAGTCGTTGAGGCCGGGAATGACGCAGCGACCCTTGAGATCGATGACCTGTGTGCCCGAACCGCGCAGGGCCATGGCGTCGGCGTCGGTGCCGACTGCGACAAAGCGACCGTCGCTGATCGCTACAGCGCTGGCGCGTGGATTTTCACGGTCAACGGTATGAAATTGGCCATTGAATAAAATCAGATCGGCGTTCATCGCGTTTCCTTGGGCTGAGTGGAAGAGGACAGCCAGGGCGCGAACAACCGCGTCGCCATCGGCATGAACAGGTACACCACCGAAACGACGATGGTTAGTGTGATCAGGAACGTCGCGACCACGTAATTGGACAGGAAGGTATTGAGCTGCAGCAGCGGCCCCCAGATCAGCGGCACCAACAAGGTGTGCGGCAAAATCACCAACAACGTCACCACGGCCTGCTTCCAGCGAGGCGGTGGCGGCGAAGCGGCGTCGGCTTGCGGCGCGAACCAGAATTCGTTGACCGGATTGACCTCGGTCTGGTCGCCGTCAGCGAGCATCGGCGTGGCTTCGTTGACCAGTCCCAGCCGTTGCGGCGAATCGAGCCAGCGCTGCATCGATTCGGTCGAGCAGAAGCGCAGCACGCAGGTGTACAGGTCAAGACCGGCACTCTTGCCGCGAATCACATCGACACCCAAGTGCCCTTCCTGTTGCCCGGCGACGCTGACAATGTTGCGCAACCAGGCTTCGTAGGGCACTTCAAACCCCGCCTTGACCCTGTGCTTGATGACCAGTGTCACGACTTCCTCGAAACGATTGGATTCAGGCATAACGCAAAGCTCCAGGGAAACGGACATTGAGCGCCAGCCGTCCCGGCCCGGCGATAAGAAGGCTGGTGAACAACATCATCAGCAGCCAGCCGAACTGCCCTTCATCGAGGCTCCATTGCGGATGCACAATCAACAGCGCGATCAGCAGCACACACAGAATCGGCAGGCACGCCAAACGCACAAACACCCCGGCGACGATTAGTAACGGACACAGCACCTCGGCAAAAATCGCCAGCATCAGCGTGACGTTCGCGCCCAGGTGGAAAGGGTCTTCGATGACTTGCAGTTGAGCGTTGTAGTTAAGCAGTTTCGGCAAACCGTGCACCCACAGCAGAAACAAACCACCGCTGACCCGCAAAAAAAACAGCCCGAGATCCTGGGCTCGCTCATCCCATCGCGAAGCATTCATGGGCTACCTGCACTAATGAAAAACCACCGGCAGCGATGTGCCGGAACGTCATTCGATAGTGCCGGTGCGGGGAGGGGAAAAATTGGATGTACGTGCTCTTTTTGCGACCGCGCGCCGATCTACAGTGAATTGCAGATCGGCTGTCAGGTCGCCATGTTCAAGCCGAAACAGGCAAAGGCTTTGACATGAACTCACTGATCCGCGACCGCAACCACCGCTCTGCCGGATCGTTGTCATGCACCCCGCTCCAGGCCATCGACAGCTGCGCCGCATCGATGGGAAACGGTGGATCTTCAGACCGCAACGCACACCCTTCAACCAGCGCGCACGCCGCATAATCAGGCACGGTGGCGATCATTTCAGTGCCGGCAAGCAACGCGCGCAACCCGCTGAACTGCGGCACGCCCAATACCACGCGGCGGCTGCGGCCGACCTTGGCCAGATCCAGATCGATGTTGCCGCTCAGGTCGCCGGAGAACGACACCATGGCATGCGGTCGTTCGCAGTATTCATCGAGCGTCAGCTTCCCCGGTCGTTTGTCCCCACGTAGCACTTTGCAGGGGATGTCCCGCAACTTCTTACACTTGGCATTCGCAGGTAAATCCGTGGTGTAGCTCACCCCCACGGAAATTTCTCCCGAGGCCAGCAATGCCGGCATCAGCAGATAGTTGGCGCGACGCACCACCACGACGATCCCCGGCGCCTCTTCCTGCAGTTGCCGCAACAACGGCGGAAACAAACCGAACTCTGCGTCGTCCGACAAACCAATGCGGAACACATCGCAGCTTGTAGCGGGATCGAATTCTTTAGCTCGGCTCACCGCCCCGGAAATCACATCCATCGCCGGTTGCAGCTCCTTGAGGATCGCCAGTGCCCGCCCCGTCGGCTCCATCCCGCGGCCATTGCGCAACAGCAGCGGATCGTCGAACAGATCCCGCAACCGCCCCAGCGCCGCACTCACCGCCGGCTGCCCCATGAATAGTTTTTCAGCAACACGGGTGAGGTTCTTTTCGAACATCAACGCTTCGAAAATCACTAGCAGGTTCATGTCGACGCGGCGCAAATCGTTACGGTTCACAGGCAGATTCCCTCGTGTGTTCAGCCAGGTACCAAGCGGTGGACTTCATTCGATCAGCGGTACGTTGGCCGCACGTTTGTAAGGACCGTACTCCACCGGTACCCACTGGAAATGCTTGCCCTCTGCGGCGATATGGCCGATGCCCGGAAACGGCAAATGCGCCGCCGTTACCCAGACTTTGCTCGCCGCTGCATCGCTGAAAACCTTGGCGCGACTCTTGATCGCTTGCTGACTGTTGACGTCAAAGCCAATCGACACTTCAGGGTGCTCGAACTGCACCGCGAGGTTATGCACCAGGTCGCCCATGAACAAAATGCTCTGCCCCTGCGAGGTGAAGCGGTACGTGGTGCTGCCCGGCGTGTGACCGGCCTCGAGAACCGCCTCCATACCCGGCACGGGCGACTGACCTGCATCGAACGTCTTGAAGCGACCCGCCGCGACGTAGGGCGCGGTCGAGTCCTGGGCGATTTTGAAGTACGGCCTGGCACCCTCGGGCGCCTTGGCGAGGGCCTGGGGATCAAGCCAGTAGTCGGCTTCTGCCTTCGCAGCAAAGACCGTGGCGTTGGCGAAAATCGGTTTCTGTTGGCCGTCGACCAGTCCGCAGACATGGTCCAAATGCAGGTGGGTCAACAAAATCGTATCGACCTGCGCAGGCTCATAACCGGCGGCTTTCATATTGTCTGACAGCATCCCGGCTGTAGCACCAATGCACTGGCCGGCGCCGGTATCGACGAGGATCAACTGCTTGCCAGTGTTGATCAGAAAAGCGTTGAACGCGGTTTGTACGCCCGGCGTTTCAATCGAGCGGCGAGCCAGCAGCGCGCGGATCTGACTTTGACTCAGGCCCTTGAGCAGTTTGGGCGACAGATCGTTGTAGCCGTCGAACAACGCCGTCACCTCGTAATCGCCCACCGCCAACCGGTAGTAACCCGGCACTTGTGTGCCGACTTGCGCCGGGGCCTGAGCCGAGGAAATGCCGGACGCCAGCGCTACCGCGAGCCCCAACGTGCAAACCAGAGAATGTTTCATGCCACCACCTTGGTCGAGTCAGAAGAGCGGCCACACACCACGCCGCCAGATGACCTCGATTTTGCACGGCTCGCCCCCGTAGAAATTGCAGCAATGTGCTGAGTTAGCGCTGTTGGTTACCACCGCACATGGACGGAATTAACAACGTTTAACTCGCCTGCCAGAGCCCTGCGGCCAAAAATGAAGCTCACCGACACGGACATTTGTCATGGCCCATTCTCAGCAAAACGTCGACCGCGCGACGGCCACTGAAACGCGAAAGAAAAACACCGGTGGCCTGACCCCGTGGCGCGAAAGCCTGGTCAAGCAACTGATCCTCGAGCGCCTTGGTGAAACCGTTGAAGTGACCGAACTGGCCCGCGCTTGTGCCCTTTCGCGCAGTCATTTCTCCCGCGCGTTCAAGTGCAGCACCGGGCTCTCACCTCAAGACTGGATTCGCAACCAGCGCATCGCCCGCGCCAAGCAATTGATCCAGAGCACCGACCTGACGCTGACGCAAATCAGTCTCGAATGCGGCTTCTGCGATCAGGCGCATTTCTGCCACATCTTCACTCGCAATGAAGGCATCACTCCGTTTGCGTGGCGTTGCCGCGCTGTGCGCGCCCTGCCCCAACGCCCCGCCTACACGGCTCAACTTCACGCGCCGTAGACCCGCCAACACATTTCCTGTAGCAGCTGTCGAGCCCCGGCGAGGCTGCGTTCGGCTGCGAAGCAGTCGCAAAATGCGAGAGCGCGGCCTACCTGAAACACCGGGGTGCTGAACTCACGACTGCTTCGCAGCCGAACGCAGCCTCGCCGGGGCTCGACAGCTGCTACAGAGCTTCCATGGCATAGGATCGGGGGGCCAGGGATTAACGCTTAGTCCTTCAAAAACGCCAACAGATCAGCGTTGAGCTGATCCTTGTGGGTATCCGTCAAGCCATGGGGAGCGCCAGGGTAGATCTTCAACGTAGATCCTTTCACCAGTTTTGCAGACGCAATGCCCGCCGCTTCGATCGGCACCACCTGGTCGGCATCGCCATGCACCACCAGCGTCGGTATGTCGAACTTCTTCAGGTCTTCGGTGAAGTCGGTTTCGGAGAACGCCTTGATGCAGTCATATGCGTTCTTGTGGCCGGAGGTCATGCCTTGCATCCAGAACCAGTCGATCATGCCCTGAGATGACTTGGCGTCCGGTTTGTTGAAGCCGAAGAACGGACCGCTTGCGAGGTCGATGTAAAGCTGCGAACGGTCGGCCAGGGATGCCTCGCGAATGCCGTCAAACACTTCGATCGGCAGGCCCCCGGGGTTGGCTTCAGTCTTGAGCATCAGCGGCGGCACCGAAGAAATCAGCCCGGCCTTGGAAACGCGCCCGGTGCCGTGACGACCGATGTAACGCGCCACTTCGCCGCCGCCGGTGGAGAAGCCGAACAGCACGACGTTTTGCAGATCCAACAACTCGATCAACTGCGCCAGGTCATCGGCGTAGGTGTCCATGTCGTTGCCGGTCCATGGCTGGCTGGAGCGGCCATGACCGCGGCGATCATGGGCGATCACCCGGTAGCCTTTGGAGGCCAGGAAGATCATCTGCGATTCCCAGCTGTCGGCGTTCAATGGCCAGCCGTGGCTGAAGACAATAGGCTGACCGGTGCCCCAGTCCTTGTAATAAATCTCGGTGCCGTCTCGGGTCGTGAACGTACTCATGCGCTGTCTCCTTAGTGAGTGTTGGGGTGAATCAAACCGGTGAGTGGCTCATGCGTTCAGCCAGCCGCGCCACTCGTTCGCCCAGAACTGTGAAAGACCACCACCACGTTGCTCATTCCGGCGTCCTCATGACATGTTTAATCCCTGTAGGAGAGTTTTGGGCGTAGACCAGACGCAGGACGAGTTAAATGTTGTTAATTTTCCCTGGTGCGCCAAAAGCCTCAGCGATACCTTCAAGACCGCTGCGCCCAATAAATACGGAACTCATGAACAGTGGCCGCAAACCAGCGGTCCAGGCGGACATTGCAGCGTCATCCGGCCAGCGCATTGCGCGGCCGTAAAAACCTGACGAATATGCTCGGAAACCGCGTACCAGACGGCGGCAAGCAGGAGTGACACGTTGACCCTTCCCCCCGAACAAGCCATCCATTTCGGCCCCTACCGGATCTATCCCGGACAACGTCTGGTCATGGAGGCCGACCAGCCCCTGCGCCTGGGTCGGCGTGCCATGGACATTCTGTTGATCCTTTTGGCACACGCCGGGAAGGTGGTCAGCAAACAAACGCTGATCGCCGGGGTCTGGCCCAAAAGCGTGGTGGAAGACATCAACCTGCGGGTGCACATGGCCGCATTGCGCAAGGCCCTCGGTGACGGCCAGGCCGGCCAGCGTTACATCGTCACCGTGGCGCAGCGCGGGTACAGCTTTGTGGCGCCCTATTCGCTGGAGCACATCGAGCACCCTCCAGGGAGCGAAGCGCCCGCGCCGAGCGGTCACAACCTGCCCGTTCGTCGAACCCGCATGATCGGTCGCCAGTCCCTCGTCGATAACCTGATGGTCCAGCTGTCACGCCAGCGTTTCATTACCCTGGTCGGCCCCGGTGGGATCGGCAAGACCACCGTGGCCCTGCGTGTCGCCGAACAACTGATCGGGCGCTACCGGGATGGCATTCGTCTGCTGGACCTGGCGCCGATCAACGATCCGTCGATGATCACGGTTCACCTGGCGACATTGCTCGAACTGTCCTTGCACGACGCCGAGCCGATGAGCGGCCTCGCCGCGTTCTTGCGCGACCGGCAGATGCTGCTGGTGATCGACAACTGCGAACACCTGGTAGACGCCATCGCATTGTTGAGCGAAAGCATCCTGCGCGCCGCTCCAGAGGTGCACATCCTGGCCACCAGCCGTGAGAGCCTGCGGGCCGAAGGTGAATGTGTTCAGCGCCTGGAGTCGCTGGACTGCCCTCCCCCCATCGCCGTACCAGACCGCGCTCAGGCCCTTACATTTTCCGCCCTGCAGTTGTTCGTCGAACGCGCGATGGCCGGCCACGACAGCTTCGAACTGACCGATGACGAGCTGCCGCTGGCGATTGAAATCTGTCGGCGTCTGGACGGTATTCCACTGGCGATCGAACTGGCGGCCGCGCAAGTCAGCGGCCTCGGATTAAACGGATTATTGACCCAACTCCAAGGCAGTTTTCGCCTGCTCACCCAGGGTTGCCAGACCACGTTGGGCCGACACCAAACCCTGCGTGCCACGCTGGACTGGAGCTTCGAGCTACTGAGTGCCTGCGAACAAACCTGTCTGCGCCGACTGGGTGTGTTCAGAGGCGGATTCACCCTGGAATCGGCGGCGGCGGTGATCGTCGGCGAACACATCGAACCGCAGGCTGTGTTTGGCTCGATTACGCAACTAGTGGCCAAATCGCTGCTGAACGTGGAAGTGGGTGACGAAGAGGTGTTCTACCGATTGCTCGACATCACCCGCAGCTATGCCCTGGAAAAACTCGACCAGGCCGCCGACCGGCCCGATACCCGCAAACGTCACGCCGAACGCTGCCTGGCGTTGATGAATCAGGCCCAGCACGAGTGGGAGCTGATCCCGACAAGCACGTGGATCGAGCGTTATGCCCGCAATCTGGAAGACATTCGTTCGGCCCTCGACTGGGGCTTGAACGCACAAGGACCGCAGGCATTGGCGATCCGCCTGACGGCAGCTTCCACGCCGCTGTGGCAGGAACTGTCGCTGCTCAAGGAGCACGGCCTGTACGTGCGCAAGGCGCTGTCACTGCTCGATGCAACATCCGATCCCTGCCCGCAGCTGAAAATAGCCCTGCATCTCGCCCTCGGCAGTTCTTGTTATCACACTCAGGTCGGCACGGCGGAAACCATCGAGGCGTTCGTCAGCGCCAGAACCCTGGCCAAACATTGCAACGATTTGGCCGGTCAGTTGCGGGCGGTGTCCGGGCACATGGCGGTCAACCTCTGTTGCGCCAACTATCAAATGGCCCTGGAACAGAGCCGGCAATTCGATCGGTTGGGGCTGCACGGCGATGCGGTGGTGTCCCTTAGCACGCATCGCTTGCGGGTGCTGGCGTTGCACTTTGCCGGGGACCAGCAGCAGGCGCGGATGAATGCCGAACAGGTCCTTCAGCGCATGGCCCAGAGCGGCCACCTCAACCGTTTCACTTACGGTTTTGGCGTGCACTACGATCAGAGCGTCGCCGCCCTGACGATTCTGGCGCGCATCCTCTGGTTGCAGGGGCAACCGGAACAAGCCTGGCGCACCGCCCGGCAAGCGCTGGACATTGCGATCCAGATCAACCACGGCACGTCCATCTGCTACACCCTGGCACTGGCCGGTTGCCTGATCGCTCACTACAACGGCGATACCCGTACCGCTCGTGAACTCTTGCGCCTGCTGCTGGAACAAGCACAGAAACATTCGGTGCTGCTGTTCTACACCTGGGCCCGGCACTATGCGCAGGTGATCGACCGCACCGAGGCGCACTTGCCTCTTCAGCCAGGCGTGGGGCTGATCAAGGACATCATGGTCACGCTGGATAGCGGTTTCGTCGATGACGCCCTGTTGCAACGGGCCGACACCGGTACGGCCGGCTGGAGTACGGCGGAAGTTCTGCGGGCCCGGGCTGATGCGTTGCTGGCCGAGAATTGCCCACTGAAAACCGAAGCGGCCGAGGCCGTGCTGATCAGGGCATTAAACGTGGCGAAACATCAGGGCGCCCTGGCGTGGGAACTGCGCAGCGCCACCTCGCTGGCGCAACTTTGGCAGCGTCAGGGCTTGTATCAGCAAGCTCATGAGCTGCTGGCACCGATCTACCATCGGTTCACCGAGGGATTTTCTACACCGGACCTGAGCAAAGTCCGTCGATTACTCGACGAGCTCCATGGGCAACTGCACGCCTGAGACCCAGCGCGCTCTGCTGATGTAGTGCGAATAGCGCCGCTCAAACACCCGCAGATGGCCGCTGTGTTCGAGCTTCTCAAGGGCATACGTGCGCGTGGTGTTGAGAAAGCGATAACGGGTTGTGCCGTTGACCTGATCCATCGAGAGCAACGATTTGGCGACCAATCGCTTCACCAGTTCCGCCAGTTGATCGGGCTTCAGCTCCACGCAACTGCACACGCCAATCGCGGCATCGAGGGTGAAGGACAGTTTGAACACCGACAGGCGCTGCAACACGGTTTGTTCCGGCAGGCTCAGCCGCTCATAGCTCCAGTCCAGCGCAGCTTTGAGCGTCTGATGTCGGGGCACCGCCGTGCGCCGACCTTGGGTCAGCAGCTGAAGACAGTTATCCAGCTGAGCTTGCAAACCGACCAACGCCAGCGCGTGGATCTGCGCCGCTGCCAGTTCAATGGCCAGTGGCAACCCATCGAGCCGCCGACAGATTTCACGGACCGCCTGGAGGTCTTGTTCGCGCAACGCAAACCCTTGTTGACGGGTTCGGGCACGACTGACGAACAACTGCACCGCCGAATACCCCATGGCTTCGGCGACGCTGTGCAACGCCGACACGGGCGGCACCGCCAGAGACGGCACACATTGGATCGCTTCCCCTGCTGCCTGCAAAGGCTCGCGGCTGGTCACCAGAATGGACAACCGAGGCGCCGACATCAGCAACGCCTCGACCAGGCGTTGGCAGTGTTCCAGCAGGTGATCGCAGTTGTCGAGCACCAGCAACGTGTGCCGGTTTGCCAGCCCGTCCAGCGTCGTGCCGATCTCCCGTTCAAGGGTCTGGGACAGATGATCGACCACTCGCGTAGGGTCATCGATCGCCGCGAAATCAACCAGCCACACGCCATCTTCATAGTGCTGCAACAGCAGTTCGGCGACACGCAACGCCACCGTGGTCTTGCCGACGCCGCCGGGGCCAACCAGCGTCATGAAACGCCGAACCGGCAACTGCCGGACGAGACTGCCGACCATCGAATCTCGGCCGGTCACCGGCGTGAGTCGTGCGGGCAGGTTGTGCTGATTTTTTTGAACGGTCTCGATCAAGACCTGCGTGCCCGCGGACGCAGGCTGCACCGGGGCGATAAAGCTGTAACCGCGTTGGGGAATGTTGACGATGTAGCGCTGGCCATTCTGCCCGTCGCCAAGCGCCCGACGCAGGGCCGCAATGTGCACGCGCAGGTTGATTTCCTCGACCACGGACGTCGGCCAGACGCGGGCAATCAGTTCGTCCTTGCTGACCACGTTGCCGGCGCGCTCGACCAGCACCTGGAGGATATCCAGTGCCCGACCGCCCATGCGCAGCGGTCGATCACCGTCAAGGATCAGCCGTTGCCGCAGGTGGAATGCATAGGGGCCGAATCGCAGCACCGCATCGCTGTTTAAATTTCTGAGGCTGTTCATGCACATTCACGTGCTGAAACCTGGCCCGGCTCACAGTGCAACAACATCCCTTGCACCCGCCTTCCAGGCTCCCGCACCTCCATTGCAAAGCGTTCAGGCTATCTTGGCAGGCATCAGTGACGGTACAACTGCCACGGTGGGAGCGTCACAGCCATCACGGTGCGCAAAACGGACAAGAAGGCTCTAGCTGAACTGTTCGCGGTATTGGGTCGGGGTCAAACCGAGCTTTTCACTGAACAGAAAGCGCATGTGCCGCACGCTGCCGAAGCCACTTTTGAAAGCCACGGTCTTGAGCGGCAAGTCGCTGGTTTCCAGCAAATTCCTGGCGCAATCAATTCGCGCGCTTTGCAGAAACTCCATAGGTGTCATGTTTACTTCCCGGGCAAACATCCGGGCGAAGTGCCGCGCACTCATGTTCGCGAGGCTGGCCATGCGTTCGATGCTGAAGGCTTCATCGAGATGTTCGAGTACATAGTTCTGCACGCGAGTGATCGGCGTTTCCTGCGGTGCGACGGCGGCCATCAACGGGCTGAACTGCGCCTGCCCACCCTGTCGCTTCATGACCACCAGCAATACCTTGGCAACGTCCTGGGCGACTTTCTTGCCATGGTCTTCGGCGACAACCGACAGTGCCAGGTCGATGCCGGCAGTGACGCCGCCGGAGGTGATGAGGTTGCGGTCCTGCACGTAAATCTGATCGGTCTCGACGGTGGCCTTGGGAAAGCCCTTGATCAGGCGTTCGGTGTAGTGCCAGTGGGTGGTGACGCGATAACCATCCAGTAAACCGGCATGTCCCAGCACAAACGCACCGGTGCAGATCGAGCCATAACGCTCGGCCTGATTGACCGCACCTTTGAGCCAGCCAAGCAGGGGTGGATGTTTTTCGTTGTAGGCCCCCGGCCCACCCGGCACCAGCAACAGGTCAAAACGTTGCGTCGCCTGATCGATGTGCAAATCGGCCTGGACGCTGACGCCGTTGGACGCACGCAGTGCGCCATGCTCGGTGCCAATGGTCGACAACACATAATGCTCATCCGCTGCCAGATAGCGATTGGCGATGGAAAACACTTCCATGGGACCGGCCATATCGAGCAGCAGAAAGTCCGGAAACAACACCATAGCCACGGTTTTCATGGGTTCAAAATCACTGAAGTCAAAAGAAAATCCATCTGCCAAACACCGCTCCCACAGGGTTTGGTGTCGGTATCAGAAGGATGCTGTGCATTATGGCCAAGTGTGGCGCCAGCGCCTGAGGAGAATACCTGATTGCGCGTCGATTACTGTCAACCTCAAAGGGACAGTATTTCAGTTTCCATCCACTTATTGCATCAGCCAGTAACCATTAACCTTCTCCTCACTCGGACGAATCAACGTCCCCACAGGAGGTTTCATCATGCTGACCCTTCGCAAAGCTTCGGATCGCGGCGCGGCCAATCACGGTTGGTTGAAGTCGTTCCATACCTTTTCCTTCGCCAACTATCGCAACCCGAAAGAGCAGGGTTTTTCCGACCTGCTGGTGATCAACGATGACCGGGTTGCCGCCGGTAAAGGGTTCGGCCAGCACCCGCACCGCGACATGGAGATTTTCTCCTACGTGCTTGAAGGTGCGCTGGAACACAAAGACACTCTGGGCACCGGCTCGGTGATCCGCCCCGGTGACGTGCAGTTGATGAGCGCCGGCAGCGGCGTGGCGCACAGCGAATACAACCACTCGACCACCCGGCCGGTGCACTTCCTGCAAATCTGGATCGTGCCGCAAGTCAGCGGCGCCAAACCGCGTTATCAGCAAGAGCACTTCAGCACGCAGAAGAAACGCGGCCGTCTGCAACTGATCATCTCCCCCGACGGGGCGAAGGGTTCGCTGAAGGTGCGTCAGGATGCACGGGTGTATGCCGCGTTGATCGACGGCAAGGAAAGCGCAACGCTGGAATTGGCCGCCAATCGCTATGCCTATGTGCATGTGGCCCGCGGCAGTGTTGAACTCAACGGCGTGCCTTTGCAGGAAGGTGATGGTGTGAGGGTTCGCGATGAACAGGTACTGGCCCTGAGCAACGGCGTGGATGCCGAAGTGCTGGTGTTTGACCTGCGGCCCCAAGAGCTGCCGGAAATGCCATAAAGATCAAGAGATAGCAGCCTCGTTTCACTCGACAGCTCCTACAGGTGTACGTAAATCCCTGTAGGAGCTGTCGAGTGAAACGAGGCTGCGATCTTTAGCTTTAGTCCCGAGTGCCAGAAAACACCGCGACAATTTCATCAATAACCACTCGTACACGAGCGGTATGCCGCAGGTCTAACTGATCAATACCCCTCGCCCACCGCCTGGGCGCCGCTGATAATCGCGATGCCCGAGCTGGTGCCCAGTCGGGTGGCGCCGGCCTCGATCATCGCCAGCGCGGTCGGGTAATCGCGTACGCCACCGGAAGCCTTGACCCCGATGACCGCGCCGACGGTGCGGCGCATCAGGGCGACATCTTCCACGGTGGCGCCGCTGCGGCTGAAGCCAGTCGATGTTTTGACGAAAGCGACGTTCAGCTCACGGCAAATCTCGCAGGCCTTCACTTTTTCGGCGTCGGTGAGCAGGCAGTTTTCCAGAATGACTTTCAGCGGCACACTGCCGCAGGCCTGTTTGACCTGGGCGATGTCGTCCCGCACCTGATCGAACAAACCGTCTTTCAACCCGCCGATGTTCAACACCATGTCGACCTCCCCGGCACCGGCGGCAATCGCCCGCTCAGCTTCGAAGGCTTTGGTCTCGCTCAGACCGGCGCCCAGCGGGAAGCCGACCACTGCGCAGATGTTGACGCTTTGCCCTGTAAGGCATTGAGCCGCATGAGGGACCTGCCCCGAGTTCACGCACACCGAATAGAAGCCGTGTTCTACTGCTTCGCGGCACAACGTTGCGATTTGCTCGCGGGAAGCATCAGGCGCCAGCAAGGTATGATCGATGTACTGCGCCAACGCTTGGGGTTCGAGGTGTGCCATCGCAAAAACTCCTGTTTGTATATTCAAATGCCCCTGCGCCACAATCGAGGGTGATTCGCGCAAAAACGTTACAAAACTAACAAATAATGTTACTTAAACAACACCAACAATCAACCCCGGAATGCCTGTGGACAGTAAAAAAGCCGAGCGTCTCAAGCTGATTCAACAAGCTCTGCAAGACCAGAGCGCCATTCATCTGCGCGAGATGGCGGCGTTGCTGGACGTGTCCGAGATGACCCTGCGCCGCGACCTGAGCAAGTACACCGACCACCTGCGGCTGCTCGGTGGCTACATCACGAAAATTCACGACGGCAGCGAGCCCGGCGATTACCGCGTGGCCGAACAGGACACCCGCCACGTCGAAGAAAAGCGTCGCATCGGCAAACTCGCCGCCGGGTTTATCCAGCCGGGCGACACGGTGTTCTTCGACTGCGGCACCACCACGCCTTTCGTGGTCGACTTCATCCCCGACGAACTCGAGTTCACGGCCGTGTGCAACTCCCTGAACGTGCTGCTCAAACTCTCGCAAAAGCCCAACTGCCACATCGTGATGTGCGGCGGCACGTTCCACCGCAAGAACCAGGTGTTCGAGAATCAGACCGAAACCGGCATCCTCGACAGCGTACGCCTGACCTGGGCTTTCGTTTCCGCTGCCGGCATCAGTCAGGACTTCGGCGTGACCTGCTTCAACTTCAATGAAGTAGAGGTCAAGCAGAAAGTCTTGCGTCAGGCGCAACAACGGCTGCTGCTGGCCGACCACAGCAAGTTCGACACGGTGCGCACTGCGCATTTCGCCAACCTTGAAGACTTTCAGTTCGTGGTCAGCGACAAGAAAATCCCCAAGGCCTACCGCGACGCCATTACCGCCAGCGGCGCGCAGTTGATCATCTGATCAGGGCCTGTTGTTCCACTGCATTCAGGTAACCGGTGGTGACGCTGAAATCAGCCGTCGCCCCTGCCGCCAGCGAACGCACGTGGCCCTTGGCTAACTCGGCGCGATAGCCTTCCGGCTCGCAAGTGGACGGCAACACGAACGCCGCCACGTGTTGATCGGCATTGTGCAAAATCCAGCGTGCTGCATGCTCGAACTGGTCGGGACGGTAGCGGGTGTAGAACGCCGCACCGTCCGGATGGCTCAGCAGAAAATGCGCATGACCGCTGTCATCCGCCCGCACACCGTCGAAGAAAAACACGATCTCGGGATCGTAAAGCGCGGGTCGATCCAGGCATGTGAACTGCTCCGGGTCTTTCGTTAGCACCTGCATGTATTCCGTCCAGACCGGCGCCGGTTTCACGTGGGCCGGCACGCTGCTGCGCAAGCGCACCCGCTCGAAACCCAAAGGTTCGATGAAACGAGCGCCCTCGACATAGGCGTAATTCATGTGCGCCATGTACATCAGGTCCATCGGTTTGCCCGCGAGATTGGTCACCTGCATCGCAATGTCGAACAGCCCTGAGTCAGCCCGTAAAGTCACGCTCGGGCTGGCCCGATAACGGTCACCAAAACCCTGCACGTATTCGCACTCGCCACCCAATCGCAGGTATTGACCCACGCTGTCTTCACCGACCTCCAGCCAGGCGCGATCCATGGCCGCGCAGGGCATCTCGCCGTGTAGCGGATGATCGTCCTCGGGACTCGGGCAACCGTTGCGCAGCAGGCCACTGTGAAACATGAAACAGCCATAGGTGCCGATCACCGTCGGGCTGGGTTTGGGTTGGCTGAACAGGTTGCGCATGGTCAGGTCGCAACCGTCGAACACGGCGGACCAGATCATCTGGCCTTGATAAGGGAGTACCACCAGACTGCCGCGACCGTTGGCCAATTCCACGGCCAGCACGCCATTGGGATAGACCCAGGCGCTGACGGTGAAGGCCTCGGATTCCAGCAAGGTTTTGCGCCCCTCGCCGAACTGCGACGGATGAAGATTGATCCGCGTATTCATGACGCGACCACCGCACCCACCGGTGCCCGTTCGCTGTCGGAATGACGCAGGCAACGCACCGCGTACATCACGATCACGATGAAGCACAGCAGCGGCACGCTATAGGCCAATTGCATGTTGCCGCCGCTGTAGTCAGACAGCAGGCCCTGGAAGATCGGAATCACCCCGCCACCGACGATGCTCATTACCAGCAGCGAACCGCCGACACCGGTGTCTTCACCCAAGCCGTCAATCGTCAGGCCGTAGATAGTCGGCCAGCACGGACCGAGGAACACGCTCACGCCAACGGCTGCGTATACCGCCGTGATGTTCGGCACCAGAATGGTGTAGGCCAGCAACGCGATGCACAGCATGCCGTACACCGCCAGCACCTTGGCCGGGTGCAGTTTGCGCATCAGCACGTTGGCGATCAGCTTGCCGACAAAGTACGCGGCAAACGTTGTCAGCAGAAACCACGAGGCACTGCGCTCGTTCATGCCGCCCAACTGCATCGCCAAGCGGATGGTGAAACTCCAGACACCGACCTGGGCCCCCACGTACAGAAACTGCGCTAACACACCAAAGGTAAACCGCTTGTTACGCCACAGCCGCGACAGGCTCTGGCCGAGGCTGGCGGTTTTCTTGCTGCTCGGCTGGTTGCCTTTGCACGCGGGAAACCGGGTGATGGCGATCAGGATGAACATCAGCACCAGCACCGCGATCATCCATTTGTACGGCAGCAACGTGGACTGGATCATTTGCAGTTGCTGGATCGCCGCGTCCGAGGCGCTCATTTGCGTCAGTTGCTCGTGGGTGGCGTCGGTGTCCTTGAACATCACGAAGCTGCCGACATACACCCCAGCCATCGCACCGAAGGGGTGGAAAGTCTGGGAAATATTCAGTCGACGGGTGCCGGTTTCACGCGGGCCCATCAACGTCGAATAGGTGTTGCAGGCGGTCTCGAGGAACGACAGCCCCGCCGCGATCACGAACAGCGCCAGCAGGAACATGCCGTACTTGGCGGTCGATGCCGCCGGGAAGAACAACAGGCAACCGAACATGTACAGCATCAGGCCGATCAGGATGGTGGTCTTGTAACTGAAACGGCGGACCACCAGCGCGGCCGGAATCGCCACGAAGAAATAGCCCAGATAAAACGCCGACTGCACAAACGCGGTCTGGAAATCGCTGAGCAGAAAGGCCTTCTTGAAATGCGCGATGAGCACGTCGTTCATGCTCGCGGCCGCCGCCCACAGCGCGAAGATGCTGCACAGCAAAATGAAGGCGAACCAGGGCGTGCGGTTCAGGTAGAAACCATCGGGCGTCTGTTGGAGCGGAGGCTTTGTCATTGTTGTTCTCCGTGGTGAGTGTTGAGTGGTGAATCAGCTCGACGTCAGGCGTCGAGTTGGCGCTGGAATTCAGCGAATGCAGTGGCGTCCGGGTAGGACGTCTGGGTGCCAAGGCCCGTGACTGAGCAGGCGGAATACGCCACGGCCTGGGTCATGGCGGCGCGGATATCGCGGTCGCGACTCCAGTGATGAATGAAGCAACCGATGAAGGCGTCTCCTGCCCCGGTGGTGTCGCGCGCGGCAACACACAAACCGGGAATCTGAAACTCGCCCTCCTCGCCGACATACAGCGCGCCTTGCTGGCCGAGGGTCACGATGACGTGGCGGATGCCGCTGGCGACCAATGTCTGGGCGGCTTTATGGGCCATCTCCGGTGAGTCCACGGTCTGGCCGGTGATCAACGCCAGCTCGGACTCGTTGGGCACCAGGAAATCCAGTTGCGCCAGGTGTTCACGGCTCAAGCCCGACAAGGCCGGCGCCGGATTGAGCAACACCGGAATGTTGTGTGCGCGGCCGAACTCGATGGCGTAGTAAACGGTGTCGACGTTGATTTCGAGCTGCAGAACGATCAACGAGCACTCGCGCAACGCCTGCGCGGCCGCGTCGATATCCGCCGGTAGGAGATGTGCGTTGGCGCCTTTGACGATGAGGATGCTGTTGTGGGAGTCGGCCTGAACGAAGATCGGCGCCACCCCGCTGGACTCGCCGGGGACACGCTGCACGTAACGGGTGTCGATGCCAAAGTGCTGGAAGTTGGCCAGGGTGTTGTCGGCAAACAGGTCATCGCCGACCTTGGTGAGCATCAACACATCCGCCCCAAGCTTGGCGGCGGCAACCGCCTGATTGGCGCCCTTGCCGCCACAACCGAGGGCAAACCCCGGCGCTTCGAGCGTCTCGCCCTGGGCCGGCATGCGGTCGATGTAGGTGATCAGATCCACCATGTTGCTGCCGATGATTGCGATCTTGCTCATTGCTATTTCACCTTGAGGCGTTTTTATTTTGTTATTTAAATAACATTTTGTGTGATTACTCAATCTTTTTTGTTGCGTGGTGTATGAAGCAAAGACGAATGGCTTTGCGCACGGCTTTAAAGATGTGTGGGCAGGAACGACGCCATCGCGAGCAAGCTCGCTCCCACATTGAAATGCGTTCCCCTGTGGGAGCGAGCTTGCTCCGGGCGGCGTTCCGACGATGAGGCCCGAAGCAGCACCGCCGAAACCGGGACGAAGTGATATCATTGCGACACCACGCGTCGTGGCTATCACGGAGGATCCATGAAAAAACTATCTCTGCTTACCCTGCTCGTTATTCTTTGCACCAGCCCACTGATGGCCCAGGCATGCCCTAAAGGCACGCACCCCGTCGGCGGCACCGGCTCGCACCATAAAGGTGGCAGTTGCCAGTAAGTCATCGCCCGGCACTGCGCCGGGCCATTCATACGACTGTCGAATTTATCCCCACCGTTCCCCACGCTTCTGTTAAAACCCGAGCTTTCCTTTTCATCCTCCGGACCCCTGCATGTTTTCGAATGTGATGAGCCGCTTAAGCCGACGCTGGCTGCCGCTGCTGTGCATGGCCGTGCTACTCGTCGGCGTGCCGGTGAGCTGCGGCGTACTCAAGTACACAGAGCGCGAGCTGCTGTTTCGTATTGAGCCGGGCAACGCTGGCTGGTATCGCGGTCTGCCGCAGGACGTTCAGGAATTCGACATCAAGCCCGCCAGCTTCAAGGCCGGGCAAAGCCTGCATGCCTGGTGGTGGCCGGCCGCGCGTCGCGATGCGCCGTCGATCCTCTATCTGCATGGCGTGCGCTGGAACCTGACGGGCCAGGCGTTCCGCATCGAGCAATTGCGCGCCATGGGCTATTCGGTACTGGCCATCGACTACCGCGGGTTTGGCCAGAGTAAGGGTGATCTGCCATCGGAAGCCAGTGTTTACGAGGACGCGCGAGCCGCCTGGGAGCGCTTCATCCAGATGCAACCGGACGCCAACAAGCGCCTGATCTACGGCCACTCCCTCGGTGGCGCGGTGGCTATCGACCTGGCGGCAGACTTGGCCGCACAGGCGAAAAAGGACCATGGCGTGGTGCCGGTGCGCGGTCTGGTGATCGAGTCCACCTTCACCTCGCTGGGCGATGCCGTGGCGCAAGTGGCCGACAGCAACCTGCCAGTGAAATGGTTGCCGGTGCGCTGGCTGCTGTCGCAGAAATTCGATTCCATCGACAAGATCGTCGACATCAACATGCCGTTGCTGGTGGTTCATGGCTTGGCCGACCCGTTCATGCCATCGCGGTTCAGCCAGCAGTTGTTCAATGCCGCCAGCGAACCCAAGCGTCTGCTGTTGGTACCCGGCGGTACGCACAACAACAGCATGAGCCTGGGTGGTAGCCAGTATCGCCAGGCACTCGACGGCTTGATGAAAACAAAACCACCCCAGATGGCCGGCCCGACAGTGATGCGGGTTTCTCGGGAGTCTTGAGCGCTATCGGTAACCGCGGGCCTGCAAATCAAACAACTGCGCATAGCGCCCGCCCGCGGCCACCAGACTGTCGTGATCGCCCCGCTCAAGGATCGCGCCCTGGTCCAGCACGATGATGTGGTCGGCATTGCGCACACTGGAAAACCGGTGAGAGATCAGCAACGTCATCCGGCCTTCGGTGTGCTCACTGAAATGCTCAAACACCGCCGCTTCCGCCGCCGGGTCGAGTGCAGAAGTCGGCTCATCCAGAATCAGGATATCGGCGTTGCGCCGCATGTAGGCGCGTGACAACGCGATCTTCTGCCATTGCCCGCCGGACAGCTCCTGCCCCCCGGCGAACCACCGTCCCAATTGCGTGGCATACCCTCGATCCAGCCCTTCGATAAAGGGTGCGGCCATCCCCTCGGCGGCAGCGGCCTGCCAGCGCTGTTCATCGTTGAACGCCAGTGTGTCACCGACGCCGATGTTCTCGCCGACGGAGAATTGGTAGCGGATGTAATCCTGAAAAATCACCCCGATGCGCCGCCGCAGCGCGTCTTCTTCCCACGCTTGCAGATCGCTGCCGTCCAGCAGGATACGCCCCTGATCAGGACGGTACAGCCGCGTCAGTAATTTGATCAGCGTGGTCTTGCCCGAACCGTTCTCCCCCACCAGCGCCACACTGTGCCCGGGGACAAGGTGAAGATCGATGCCTTCCAGCGCGGCGCGACTGGCACCTGGATAACGGAAACCGACGTTCTCGAAACGCAGGCCATCGCCGGGGACCGCACCCACGGTGAGGCTGCCGGTATCCGCCACAACAGGCTCGGCAAGGTATTCATAAAGGCTGGAGAGGTAAAGGCCATCTTCGTAGAGACCGCTGATGGCACTCAGGCTGCTGCTCACCGCCGTCTGCCCCTGCTTGAACAACACCAGGTACATGGTCATCTGCCCGAGGCTGATATTGCCATGGACGGTATCGACCACGACCCAGGCATACGCCAGATAAAACGCGCCGGTGCCCAGTAGACCGAGGACAAATCCCCAGCCATCCCGACGTAGTGTCAGGCGCCGGTCTTCGGCATAGAGCCGAGCGAACGTCTCGCGATAACGCTTCAATAGCAGCGGCGCGAAACCGAACAATTTGACCTCTTTGATGTAGCCCTCGTGGGAGAGCAGCGTTTCGATGTAATTCTGTTGTCGACTCTCCGGCGCGCGGCGAGTGAACAGTCTGAAAGCATCACCGGAAAAATGCGCTTCGGCAAAGAATACCGGTAGTGCACCGACCACCAGCAGCACCAGTGCCCAAGGCGAAAAATGCACCAGCAACACGCCGAAGCTGATCAACACAATCAGGTTCTGGATCAGCCCCAACGACTTCATCACCAGCGCCAGCGGCCGGGTCGAAGCCTCGCGGCGCACCCGAACCAGCTTGTCGTAGAACTCGGAATTCTCGAACTGCACCAGCGATAACGTCTGGGCCTTCTCCAGAATCATCGTGTTGACCTTCTGCCCCAACTGCACCCGCAACAGCGATTGCTGGACCGACAGCGCCCGCTGAGTCCCGGACAGCAACGCGAGTACGCCCGCTTCAAACAGCACGTAACGCACAACCGGCCACAACGGCGCACTGCCCTGTTGTGCGTGCAACTGCATGGCGGTGACGACCGCATCGACGATACGTTGGCCTAACCAGGCCGCCAGCGCTGGAAGCACCCCGGCGATCAGCGTCGCCAGCACCAATCCCAGAAACAGTCCGCGAGACGTTGCCCAGACCAGCAGCAAGGCGCGTCTCGCCTGGTCGAGTAACGAGGTGAAACGATCAAGAACAGGGGTCACTCCGTGAGCTCCCCCTGATACCGGGCCCGATACCGTCCCGGACTTTCTCCCGTCCACTTCTTGAACGCCCGATGGAACGCACTCGGCTCCTGAAAGCCCAGCTGCTCGGCAATGTCACTGATGCTCGCTCGGCTCTTGCGCAGCTGTTCGAAGGCAACGCCACGCCGCACCTCGTCCTTGATCTCCTGATACGAACACCCTTCACGCTCCAGCTTTCGGCGGAAGGTGCTGGGGCTCAGGTGCTGTTCCAGGGCAAAGGCCTGCAAGGTCGGCCATTGGCTGTAATGGCTGTTACGCAGGCGCTGGTGGACCTGCGACGCCAGGCCGTGTTGATTGCGAAAACGGATCACCAGCCATTGCGGCGCGGTGCGCAAAAACACTTTCAGTGAGGCCAGATCCTGAACCACCGGCAGACGCAGATAGTGGCTGGCGAATTCGATTTCGGTGCGCTCCGCGCCAAAGGTCAGGTTCGGTCCCCAGAGCAAACGGTCATCGCTGAGCGACACACGTTCATGGCGAAAATCTGCGCGGTCGATGGGGATGCGCCGCCCACCCAGCCAGCAGAGCAGACTGATCATCAACACCAGGAACGTCTCCTCGCCCAAACGACTGACGTCGCTGTTTGGCGAGTGGTTCTGCAGGCTGATCACCGCACGTTTTCCGCGTACCGTCAGCGTGCCGCGAAAGTCGTGGAGGAATAGCGCGAAATTGGCCAGGCACTGGCGCATGGCTTTGTGCAGGTCAGGTTCCTGAATCAATGCCCGGCAGATCAGGGCGAAACCGCCCGGCGGCATGCCATGGGAGTCGAGCCCGAAGAACTCATCGTTGAGCTCGCGGATCTGGATCAGCCACAACGCCGCAAACGCACTCGCCGGTACACGCGCGGTGGGCTGCTCCATCAACGCCGGATCGATGCCGGCCTGTTCAAGCGCAGCCCTCTGACGTTGCGGATTGTTGCCCAGCCCATGGATCATTGCCTGCACGAAGTAGGCGGAAACCGAGTCCTTTTCCCGCATGTGAACGCTTCTCTCCCCATCACCCGAATGGCAAAAAACACCAGTGCCGTTGAACAGTTTCGGCATAGGACAACCGTCCCGCCGGCTCTAGACTCGCGGCCAATAGTACGCCTTCGGCCACTACGGCGGCCAAGGTATCGCGGGATTTGATCGGAAGGACAGAACATGAATCTGCAAAACATTGGCGTGATCGGCGCAGGCACCATGGGCAATGGCATTGCGCAAGTCTGCGCCTTGGCCGGTTTTAACGTGACCTTGCTCGACATCTCCGAGAGCGCCCTGCAAAAGGCCGTCGCGACCGTCGGCAAAAACCTCGATCGACAGGTTGCCAAGGAAACGCTGACGCAAGAGCAAAAGCTCGCCGCCCTCGACAAGATCCGCACCAGCACCGACTACAGCAACCTGCAGAACGTGCAACTGGTGATCGAAGCCGCGACCGAAAACCTCGAGCTGAAACTGCGCGTGCTGCAACAGATCGCCGCGCAGGTCAGCGACGATTGCGTGATTGCCTCCAACACGTCTTCGCTGTCCATCACCCAACTCGCGGCCAGCGTGAGCCAGCCTGAGCGGTTCATCGGTCTGCACTTCTTCAACCCGGTGCCGGTGATGGGCCTGATCGAGGTGATTCGCGGTTTGCAAACCAGCGACGCCACCCACGCCCTGGCGCTGGACATGGCGACCACTCTCGGCAAAACCGCGATCACCGCGGGCAACCGTCCGGGTTTCGTGGTCAACCGGATTCTGGTGCCGATGATCAACGAAGCGATCCTGGTGTTTCAGGAAGGCCTGGCCAGCGCCGAAGACATCGACGCAGGCATGCGCCTGGGCTGCAATCAGCCGATCGGGCCGTTGGCGTTGGCGGACCTGATCGGTCTGGACACCGTGCTGGCGATCCTCGAAGCCTTCTACGACGGCTTCAACGACAGCAAATACCGCCCTGCTCCACTGCTCAAGGAAATGGTCGCCGCCGGTTACCTGGGGCGCAAAACGGGGCGTGGCTTCCATGCCTATGCCTGAGCGTTGCTCGCGCTTTGCCGAGTACCGGGACAAGGTGCTGGAGCTGTTCGCCTGCAAGGGTTTCGGACAGGTTGGCATGCGTGAGCTCGCGACCTGCCTGGGGCTCGCTCCCGGCTCGTTGTATCACCATTACCCCAGCAAACAGCACTTGCTGCTCGACCTGATCGAAGAGTTCTACGAAGAGCTGTTGGCAACCTTGGGGCGGATCGAGCAAAAGGCGCCGGCAAAACGCGACAAACTCCATGCCCTTATCCGAGCGCATTTGAACCTGCATCAGGAGATGCCCTGGCATTTTCGTCTGGCAGAACGCGACAGCGGCTGCCTGAATGAAGAGCAACAGGAACGGGTTCGGCAGCTGCGCGAGCAATACGAGCGCAAATTGCTGCTGATGCTCGGGGCCCGGTCCCGCTTCAGTGAACAGGGTCTGTTGGCCGCCGGACATGCAATCGCAAACTTACTCAACAGCGCACCCGGCTGGTTGGCGCAACATTCACTGGATGAGCGAGAGCGCGTTGAGTTGTTGGAGTGTCTGGTGAGTGGAGCCATCGAACGTTTGCTACGCCCCGCGGCTCCACGGGCAGTAGCTTGAGGACCCAAGACCTTGGATCGTTACCTATGCGCCGGAAGCCATAAGCCACGCTGCTTCAATAGAAAAAACATCTAAACAATTCCTGCCAATCACGACATCTAACGCTTTGCTAATGGGAGCCCAATCACTGCGGCGCCGGAGGTGAATTCAGCCTCCCTCCGCTTCTTCGTTACCGGGAGCAAAGCATGAAAATCAATCCCTACCTGATCTTCAACGGCGACTGCAAAGCCGCCTTCACCTTCTATGCCCAAAGCCTGCCAGGCCAGATCGAAGTCATGATGACCTTCGGCGAAAGCCCCGCGCGCGAGCACTTTCCGACGGACTACCACAACCTGATCATCCACACCCGTCTGCTGGTGGGCGATCAGGCGATCATGGGCTCGGACACAACACCTGATCGCCCTACTGACGAAATGAGCGGCTGTTCGGTTTCGCTGAATGTCGACAGCATTGCGGAGGCTGAACGGGTCTTCGCTGCATTATCGGAAGACGGCAGCGTTCAAATGCCACTGGAAGCGACGTTCTGGGCAGCACGCTTCGGCATGTTGGTTGATCGGTTTGGTGTGTCGTGGATGGTGAATTGCGAAAAGGATCAGTGAAACTCACTTTCTCAAGGCATGAAAAAAGCCCAACCTGGAAAGGTTGGGCTTCTGGCAACTGCCGGGCTGTCTGCTACCGTCAACACGCTACCTCATACAGCGGCGGATTGTTCGGAGGAACCCCACCATGCCTGCCCATGACGTGCCTTGGTCCACTCGTTTCAAACTGTCACTGCTGGCCGGAGGACTCACCGCCACTCTGCTCGCGCTGAGTGGGTGCGCTACCGTCGACGCCCAGACCACCGCCTATGTGGGTGTGGAGCATCCCGCACCGACGCTCGCCAGCGAGGTTGTGGTGCTGCGCACCGAGCCTCTTCGACCTCACGTCCGATTGGGTGAGGTGGTCATCGACGCGAGCGTCGAGCCTGCTCCCACCATCACTCAGGTAGAAGAAAAACTACGCGAAGAGTCCGCCAAGCTCGGCGGCAATGCCGTGGTGGTGGTCTACGACCATATCCAACCGGTGGGCGCCTATGTCAACGGGCCGCTTTGGGCTCGCGATGTAAAAACCATCGAAGGTCGGAAACTCAAAGGGATTGTGATCAAGTACCGGTAATGCCGCTCGCACTTTCCTGCGGGCAAAACAAAACCCCTACCTGCATACGCAGATAGGGGTTTCGGAATTTAATCTTGACGATGACCTACTCTCACATGGGGAAACCCCACACTACCATCGGCGATGCATCGTTTCACTGCTGAGTTCGGG